>CANGZP010000058.1 GCA_947458475.1 Cyclobacteriaceae bacterium
GATTCATTGGCAATAAGATTGGGCCAGGTACGGGCAATACCTGTTGGACGAACCGCCTCGTGCGCATTCACCATCAGTTGGTATTCGGCAGCCTTTTCCAAGGCATACTGGTAGTGGTTGACCAGCCACTGGCTGTAGTGGTACTCTCCGCGCGGAAGGATATCCCCCACGTAGCCGCTCTTGACGGCTGGGTAGCCATAGTCCTTCATCAATTGATAGGCCTTGTCCATGTGCCGCTCGTAATTACGGGCAGAAGAGGATGTTTCGTGGTGCATGATCATTTGCACACCTTTCTCTTTGGCATAGCTAGCAATCCCCTTCAAGTCAAAGTCCGGATAGGGCGTCAGGAAGTCAAACACATAGTCCTTGGAGTTACCAAACCAGTCTTCCCAGCCAACATTCCAACCCTCAACCAATACCCCATCCAATCCATGCTTGGCAGCAAAATCGATGTATTTTTTCACATTCGCCGTGGTGGCTCCGTGTGTACCGTTGGGCTTGGCCTGGCTGTAATCGCTTTCACCTAGTTTCACGGCTTTGAAGTCGTTGGTGTAGGACCAGGAGCTTTTGCCCGTGATCATCTCCCACCAGACACCCACGTACTTCATGGGTTTGATCCAGGAGGTATCTTCAATTTTGGAAGGTTCGTTCAAATTGTAGGTGATACGCGAAGCCAGCACATCCGCTGCCTTGTCGCTTACGATAACGGTTCTCCAGGGAGTTTGGGTAGGCGCATACAGGTAGCCCTTATCACCTTGCGCATCGGGAGTGAGGTGGGAAGTAAATACCAGGCGCTGGTCATCGAGTTCCAAGTGCATCGCTGGGTAGTCAATCAAGGCCGCCTCATGCAAGTTGATGTACAACCCTTCCGCAGATTTCAGCATCAAGGCAGTTTGTACGCCCGTGTCTGAAAAAGGAGTTTGAGAAGCATTGGGTGTGATGGCTTCCTTCATTTTGCCTCGGATCTCGGACAATTTGGACTCCACATAGTCGTACTCCTGGGTGTCGTAATCCCCAGGAATCCAAAAAGCGGTGTGGTCTCCCGACATCGCAAACTGAGTTTTCTCCTCTTGAATGACAAAGTAGGCTAGGTTTTCCTGCGTAGGAAATTCGTAGCGAAACCCAATGCCCTCGTCAAAAGCACGGAATCGAAGGTTTACCTTGCGACCAGTGGTCTTTTGGGTCAAACCAATCACTAATTCATGGTAGTGGTTGCGAATCTGTGATTCCTCTCCCCACACCGGCGCCCAAGTCTCATCCTTGGAAGTTCGTGCACTATCGGTGATCACAAAGCCATCCAATAGATTGACCTCGTCGTTTTTTAGATCAAAACCCAAGGTGCTGGGTAAGATTACCTGCTGTTGGTTAAGCTGAAGGGTATAAGTTGGTTCCCCCTTGGGTCCAAGAAAAAAGCGAAGGCTCAATTTCTGGTTGGGCGACTGCAGCACCTGGGAAAAAAGTGGGGTAGCAGTAAGCAATAGGAATACGAGGAAGGGAAGACCTCGCTTCGTGACCCAACTTTTTGAAAGGGAAAAGTGCATCATGATAAAATCAAAATTCTATTTTTTAGTATATTTCTTCTGTTTATATCCGCTTTAGTACCAATAACCAAAGAAAATAAGATTTAAAAGGCAAGAAAATGTGCTGCGGACTGTGAACTGTCAACTGTCGACGATTATCCGCAGTAATTTAAGTCTATTTTGAATACCTGGTAAATTTGCGGATAATCACACTATTTCTTTTCAAATCTACACGCTTGTATGGCCCCTAAAAAATATTTTTCGGAGATCCCTGTTTTTTTTCTGCTTTTGGCGACCCATTTCGCCTGCACACCCAAGCCCCCTCAGGAGGAAATCGGCACGCCTACCCTCCCCCGATTTACACTCATCCCCACAGACACCTTTCCCTTCAACAACTTTGTGGACTGCAACATGGCCGAAGCCTGGATCGGGGATACGCTGCGGATTTTCCCAGGAAAATACGGGGAGGATCCCGTCTGGGGTTATGCTACCGATTTGAAATTTGCCTCCGGCCCCAATGCGGATGTGGTCTTCAGCACTCCAGCAGCGGAATACATCGCTCCCAATCTTCCCAAAAATGCACCCATCGGTCAGCCCGGTCTCCATGGTGCCATCTGGTTTGAAACGGTCTACCAAGACGAACGGGATGCTACAGGCAAAACACTCTACGCCATTTACCACAACGAAAACTACCCCGAGACCCTCCCCTACGACCCAAAAACGGGGGAAGGCTATGTGGACAAAAATTGGCCCCTGGGGCTCACCGACCGCATAACCCCTGCAGCCGTACCGCGAATTGGCGTGATGAAGTCCAGCGATGGGGGTTGGAACTGGGACAACAAGGGCTTGCTTCTAGAAGATCAGCAATCCCGAATGATCCTCAATCCGCACAACAGTTCCAAAACTTTTGCCGGAGGCGTGGGCGACCCCAGTGCGGTAGCGGTAGGCGACTACGTGTACTTATTCTATGGGGAATATGGCTACCCAGGCACCTATGATTCGGCCACCTACGATCCTGCTATCGAGCAGTCTGGGCAGTGCATCAGCGTGGCCCGTGTCAAGATTTCGGATTTGGATCAACCTCAAGGAAAGGCCAAGCGATGGGATGGAAAAGGATTTAATGCCCCTTGGAATGAGTTTGGCGCTCCGATCTCTACCCTGCAAATCCCTAAAGAAAAAGGCGGAGGTCCAGCATCTTCTGGAGCAGGTGGCTTTCATTGGGGTCCATCTGTGAGTTGGAATTCCTACCTGGAATGCTGGGTCATGCTGATGGGACATGTGGAAGGCCCGCGATGGATTGGAGACAAGCTCTACATCTCCTTCAATCCCCATCGCGAACTCGGAGAGGGCAACAATTCCCAAGCCTGGTCTACCCCTCAAGTGCTCGTGCAAAAACCAGGACATGTGATCTGGTATCCTTCCTTGCAGCCCCTCAATACCCCTGAAGATATTGCAGCCAAAAACACCAGTCTGAAGCTAGGCAAGCGGGCACGCCTCTTCTTTAAGTACTCCGACCTGGGCAGGTACTTTTCTGAGTACATCGTGGAATTTGAAAAGTAATCGCAGCACAATTTGCTATTTCTTTTGCAGCTGCGCCACGGCAGTCTCCAAATAGGGCAGCCATTCGGGGGCTTGCCGCTCGGCATAGGATGCCAAAAAATAAGAGAGTGAAGGCACAAAGGGCTCCGTTTGCAGCTGCATGCCCACCTGATCCAGCGTCTTGTCCCCTTTGAGCACATTGCAGCGGTTGCAGGCGGTCACCAGATTGGTCCAGGAAGTCTTGCCCCCCTTGGAGCGCGGGATGACGTGATCGATGGTCAGCTGCTTGGCGCTGCCGCAATACTGGCATTGGCCTCGGTCCCTACGAAACAAATTGGCCCGATTGAGCAGCACGCCCTTGTAGGGAATGTGCTTGTACTGGGCCAGTCGGATCACCGCGGGATACGAATAGCTGCGGGAAACGGTGCGGATCTCTAGCAGCTCGTAACTACTGAGCTGCTGTGCTTTTTCCATCAGCAGCAGCACCATGGCTTTCTGAACAGTCACCACTGCCACTGGATAGTGATCCAAATTCAATACCAACACCCGCTTTTCCATCCCTATCCTACCAATGTGTACATCCTAACCTCCAGCTCCGTGTCGGAGACCTCCATCAAAAACGCCTCCCAATCCTCCAAATCAGTCTTCTGCATGCGGTGATCCATCCAAAAAACTTGTTCCGCACCCAGATATAAGGCATAATAATGCTGCTCCAGCACCCCGTCCCAAGCCACCATTAAATCTCCTGGCACCACTTCCTCAGGAGTGATTGGCCTGCCTGGAAGTTTCCCGGTTGGCCAAGCGTAGCCCCCCATGGCAAAAATCAAGGGGAAGACATGCTCGGCATCCATCCCAAAAATACTTCTCCCACCAGCTTGAAAGGGCGCATTTAAAAACCGCAAAGCCAAGTCCAACAATTCCTCTCGATTGGCTTTGAGTGCATGGGGCCGGTAGGTACCTGTAAACCCCAAATGATCCTGCCAATTGAACAATTCCTTCTCTGAAAAGTGTAGCCTACTGCCGGGCAATAAATACAAATGAGTTCCTTGGTAATCAATCGCCGCGATGGGACTGGTGACTACCTGGAAATCTTGGTTGAGAAATGTATCGTAGGCTTCGGCAGTGATCTCTTTGATGGACTTGGCCCACACCCATCCTCCGAGTTGGCTGTCCTCGTGGAATACTTTAAACCATTCCCGGTCAGCCGTGAGTCCGGTGAGTAAGTAACACTCCCCAAAAAGGAGTTGGGTGACTAAAGCAGTATCTGTTTTGGGACGAAGGTAAACAGGCAGTACGGTCTGCCTCACAATGCCATAGGCATCAATCAAAGGCCATTCTTTGGAGCTCCCTTTTCGCATCTTTTTCCTTCAGGTCCTGCCGTTTGTCGTGATTTTTCTTTCCTCGCGCCAAGGCAATTTCTAGTTTGGCCTGACCACGATCATTGATAAATATACGAACTGGAATGATTGCAAGCCCCTTTTCTTGGGACTTAGTTTGGAGTTTGACCAACTCTTTTTTCTGAAGCAACAACTTGCGGTCCCGCACCGCCTCATGGTTGTAGCTGCTCGCCATGCTGTAGGGCGAAATGTGCATCTGCCTTATGAAAAGTTCGTCATCAAAAAATACGCAAAAGGCCTCCGTCAAGGAAACCTTCGCCTCTCGAATGGATTTGATTTCCGTGCCCTTCAGCACCAAGCCCGCCACATAGGTATCAATGAATTCAAACTCGAAGTTTGCCTTCTTGTTACGGATGTTGATGACCTTCTCAAATCTACTCGACTTGGACATATTAAAATTTCATTTTGGCTAACGGAGCAATATCGTAGCCGACAAACTCCCCGCGAAGGTACTTGTAATGTGCAGCCATCGCAATCATGCCGGCATTATCGGTGCAATATTCAAATTCCGGTACATAAAGCGTCCAACCTTTGCGCTGGGACAGTGCAGAAAGGGTAGTTCTCAAGCCTGAATTGGCAGAAACTCCTCCTGCTATCGCTACTTCGGTGATGCCATACTCCTTCATGGCTACCTTGAGCTTGATCAGCAGCATCTCCACCAAGGTATACTGAATGCTGGCACACAAATCTGCGAGATTTTCGGCAATAAAGTTTGGATTCTCCGCCAACCGATCCCGAAGAAAATACAAGACGGCTGTCTTAATTCCTGAGAAGGAATAGTTCAAGCCCGGCATCCGCGTCAGGGGAAAGGAAAAAGCTTTTGGATTGCCCTCTTTTGCATGCCGATCGAGCAATGGTCCTCCTGGATAGGGTAGCCCGAGTAGTTTGGCTGTTTTGTCAAAAGCCTCCCCCACTGCATCGTCCTGAGTTTCTCCAATCACCTCCATCGTCAAGTGATCTTTAACCAAGACCAGTTGGGTATGGCCTCCACTGACCGTCAAACAAATAAAGGGAAATTTCGGCCTTGGCTCTGAAATAAAATGGGCCAACACATGGGCCTGCATGTGGTTGACATCAATCAGCGGGATGTCTAGGGACTTGGCAAATGCCTTGGCAAAGCTCACCCCGACTAGCAAGGATCCCATCAATCCTGGACCACGGGTCACCGCCACAGCACTTAGGCCCTTCTTGGAAATTCCTGCGGTAGAAAGTGCCTCATGCACCACAGGAATTAGATTTTCCTGATGCGCTCGCGATGCCAATTCTGGAACTACACCCCCATATTTTTCGTGTACCGATTGTGTGGCCACAATATTATTGAGTACTTTGCCATTAACTAGAATGGAAGCAGAGGTCTCGTCACAAGAAGACTCAATAGCAAGTATAGAAATATCGGTTGTACCCATTGGAAAATAAGGCCAAAGTTACGGATTTTTTACACAAAGCTTTCCGAGTAGTGAGTTGGTCTGTCTTTTCCATTCTGCTCCTTGTCATCACGCTTGGCCTCATCCTTCAAACTTCCTTCATTCAAAACTGGCTAGTAGACAAAGTCACCCGATCCCTCAGCGAGAAAACAAACTTCCGGACCGAAATTGGAACCATCCAACTGAGCTGGTGGGATGCGGTCACCTTGGAAAAGGTGCAGATCTATGATCAGCAGGATAGCCTGATGATTGGCGCGGAGCAGCTCTATGCAGACTTTTCGATACTTTCCCTACTCCCCCCAGGAGATCCTCAGCTTGACCATATCCGCGTAGAAAAGGCACGCATCCACCTGATCAACCATGCTGGAGATTCTACCTTAAACATCAACAGATGGATTACTGCCCTTGGAAAAGCATTTGGCAGCACAACTACCGAAGCTCCTACGGCACGATTTTTTATCAATTCCCTAGAGCTTCGCCACACCACCTTTGCCTACAGCAATCTAAAAGCTGCTCCCGTCACAGCAGGCTGGAATTACAACCGCATGGAATGGACCGAGCTCAACGCCAATGCGTCTGACTTCCGATTGGATGGATCCAATTTGGGGATCGCTTTAGACAATTTGAGTGGAAAAGAGCGCTTCACTGGCCTTCAAGTCAATCAACTCAAAACCCAGCTCCAGTACAGCCCGGAGGCTTTAGAATTGAAAAATCTAGACCTCCAAACCGACAAAAGCAGAATCCAAAACTACCTACGCCTTGAGCCCAAGGGTCCTAAAGGTTACGGGGATTTTATCAAGCATGTACAGCTCACGCTTTCCTTCGAGGAAACAGTACTCGACCTCTCCGACATTCGCCGATTTGCACCTTCCCTACCCGCCATCGAGGATGCGGTGAATTTGAGCGGTACGCTGACCGGAACAATTTCCGACCTCCGTACCGATCAATTTCTGGTTCGTATGGGAAAGAAAACTGCACTTTTTGGCTCTTTTCAACTCGAAGGGCTTCCCAAACTGGACAGCACCTTTGTTCGGCTGGACCTGAAAAACTCGGTCATCTCTGCCAGTGACTTGAGTCCCTACCTCAATTCCGAGGCCCAAAAGGAATTGAATAAATTCAATACCATCCGCTTTGACGCGGACCTCACCGGCATGCTCCATCGCTTCACCACCAATGGCTCATTCCGAACCAACATTGGCAACCTGAATGGAAGAATAGATTACGAGAGCAAGGAAAAACTCAGCACCATCACCTCCCGCTTGCGTGTTGATAAGTTGGATTTGGGCCTTCTTTTAGAAAATCCTTCCCTTTTTCAAAAGGTTTCCCTAGAAGGCACCATCCAAGCCAAGGGCAACTCCTTGGAGACGGCACTTGTGGATCTCAATGCAAGCATCAGCGAAATTGGCATCAACAACTACCGCTACACGGGGATCGAAACAGACGCAATCTATGGACTCAATTTGTTTCGTGGCAACCTATCCATTGACGATCCCAATCTCAAATCCAAGATCACAGGGTCCCTCAACTTGAATGAGGGCATCGATTCTGTAAACCTTGCGTTAGACCTAAAAACCGCATTTTTGGATCGACTCAATCTCTCTGAAACCCCAATTTCCCTTAGCGGCAAGTTGGATATGGATACGCGAGGAATCACCCTGGATGATGTCCAAGGAATTGCCCGGATACGGGATCTTCAGGTGGGATACAAAGACCGCTCCTGGGACGCAGGTGATTTTTTCCTGCAATCCCTTTTTGCTGGAGGCACTCGCACACTTTCCCTTAACTCTGACTATCTAGTGATGGCAGCCTCCGGACAGTTTGAGCTGGAGCAAATGAGTAAGGATCTCCAAGTGCTCGGCAAGCAATACCTCTCCATTCTGCTCAATGAAGCGCCACCTTTGGCTGACTTAAAAGCAAATTTCTCAGAGAATTACAACTTGGACTTGAATATCCGCATGCGGGATATCAATCCGATCATCCACCTGTTCGAACCCGAGCTCAGCATCTCCAAAAACACCATTTTGGAAGGGGCTTTTTACCAAACCACAGAAAATACGGTCTTCAACTTTTTCACCTCCGTGGATACCATCACCTACAAAGGCAATACTGCTTTTGACACCAACATTGACTTCAATACCTCCAAAATCATCAATAGCAACGATATTTTGGCTTCCTTCTATGTCTATTCCAAAAAACAAGCAGTAGGAAAAACACTTGGATTTACCAATCTGGGAGTGGAAGCAATTTGGGACCAAACCAATTTGGATCTCCTCCTGAGCTTGGACCAAGACTCCACCCAGAGTAAGGCGAGAATTGAAGCGGAAACACAGTTTACAAATGCAGGTACCTTCCTGAAATTCAAGCCCTCGCTACTGCGTGTATTGAACCGAAACTGGCAGTTTGATCCCACTAACCTGGTGAGCTTAAAAGATGGAACAATCTCCTTCTCCAACCTCCGCATTGCCAACGAAGAACAGTCACTAGGGCTGCAAGGGAAAATAAGCCCCAACCCAGATGAAAGCCTGGAGCTAGACATCAAAGGCGTCTCCCTAGACCTGCTCAATACCATCAGCGCCTTAGAAGTGGAAGGGATCGCCGATGGCAAATTTCAACTCGCGTCTCTCCAAGATCAAGCCACCCTTGCTGGCTCCCTTCATGTGGAAGGACTAGAAATTAACGATTTCCCGATTGGAGAAATCGACCTCTCGGCGGCCATGGAAGCTAGAGATCTACGACTCAACCTTGAAAACTACTTCAATACCCAAAAGAAAATTGCCATTGATGGAACGGTAGATTTAGACTCGAAAAACCTGGACTTTGAGGCCAAACTCACCGAAGCCAACCTGGTAATCCTGGAGCCTTTTCTTTCCAAATACATTTCCAACTTGGGAGGAACCCTCACTGGAAACCTCCAACTTCAAGGAAACCTAGATAGACCCGAACTCTTAGGAACTGCTCGGGTCAATCAGGGGAAATTTCGTGTCAATTACATGAATACCTCCTACCAGCTAGACGGCAGTCTGTTATCCCAACCGACACAAGTTAGCTTTCAAGACCTCGCCTTGCGGGATCTCAATGGCAACCGGGCCACCTTCACCGGTGGCATCAATCACCAAGGATTTTCTTCTTTTTTCTTGGACATCAACTCCCAGCTCACCAACTTCCAGGTCTTGAATACCAGCGCCAAGGACAATGAACTATTCTTTGGAACGGCCTATGCCACGGGTAGCCTTGGGATCAAAGGGAGTACGAGCAACTTAGATGTAACTGCCCGAGTGACTTCGCAGCCCAACACCCGGATTTCCATCCCGCTGACCAGCTCCAAAGAACAATTCCAAGAGGACTTTATACAAGTGATCAACGTCCAAGACACAGTGCGCATTCGTGCCCTAGCAGAAGAAATCAACCGATTGGAGATTGAAAATGTCCGGATGAATTTTATCCTAGACATCACCCCTGATGCATTTACAGAGATCATCATCGATCCAAAAACGGAAGAAAGTATTCAAGGCAGAGGCAGGGGTACTCTCAACATGAATGTGGATACGCAGGGTAATTTTTCACTTGCCGGCAACTACGACATCGTGGAAGGGAAGTACAATTTCTCCCTTTACAACGTGGTCAAAAAACAGTTCATCGTCCAACCAGGCGGACGAATCACCTGGTATGGAGATCCCTACACAGGCATCATGAACCTTAAAGCCAGCTACCAAGAGAATGTGTCGCTGCAGCCCTTGCTGAATGCGAACAGCACCGAACAGGAAAATAGCCAGATGCGTCGCCGATTCCCTGTCAAGGTACTCATGGACCTTCAAGGAGAATTGCTCTCCCCCACCTTCAAATTTGGATTTGACTTCAGTGACTTCCCTTCCAGTGGGGACGTGCAAACAACCATTTCTGCCTTTCAAAATCGCGTGGCAGCAGATGAACAAGAGATGAATCGGCAGGTTTTTTCGGTGATCGTAGCGCAAAGCTTTTCCCCTGAAGGACAGTTTTCTGGAGGATCCACGCTCTCCTCTAGCTTGGGCAACCTGCTCTCCTCCCAGATCAACCGATTTATGGGACAACTGGACAAAAATCTTGAGGTATCCATTGACCTAGCGTCGATGGATCAAAACGCCCTTGAAAATTTCCAGATCAGTGTGGCAAGAACCTTCCTAGACGGACGCCTGCGTGTATCCCGAGACGGTGGATTTACAGACAACAGAGGTGCTGCGAGTGCAGCCTCTATCATTGGCGATTGGCAAGCAGAATACTTGATCACCGAAGATGGTGTATACCGCTTACGCATCTTCAACCGCAACAATTTCAATGCCTTTACCTCGCTTTCCTTGTCCCAAAATGTACTTTCTTACGGTGCTTCGGTCACGCAGAACGTATCCTTCAATTCTTTTTCCGAACTCTTCCGAAAACTCGCCCGAAGAAAGGCCGAACGACTTAAACAACAGGATTCCGATGACTTTTTGCGAGAAGACTATGGGGTAATGGAAAATTGGAAACCCCTCAAGCTCGAAAATCTACCCCTGCAGGACGATTACATTCCGCCGGTGAAAAATGAAAAAATTCCTCCAAAGGAGAATTGAAAAGGTCAATCTGAAATGCGAAGTACGAGATACGAAATACGGGATTTTAGGCAATGTCGAACGCTGAACACCGATTGAAGAATCAAGAAGTGGAATAAATGCACACTGTTCATACACGCAATACCCTGTGGACTGTCAACCGTTGTCAAATCGCAATTGGCTGTCGTCCGTCAACCGTGGACCGTTGACTGCTATTAACAACAAAATTTTTAAACAATTACCAGCTCCTCGGTATTCTCTACCAAAAGAACGCTTATGAAAAAAATTAGCCTGTGCTGGTTTCGCCGCGACCTAAGAATAGAAGACCAAACGGCACTTTTTTACGCCTTGCAACAAGAAGAGCAGGTACTGCCGCTCTTTATTTTTGACCGCCACATCCTAGATGCCTTGGAGGACAAAACCGATACCCGCGTTACTTTTATATACCAGCAGATCGCCAGCCTGAAAGCATTTTTTGAAAAACAAGGAAGTTCCATGCTGGTCAGGTATGGCCACCCAGAGCAAATCTTTCAGGAGCTGATACAGGAGTTTGAGGTTCAAACAGTCTACACCAATCGGGATTACGAACCCTATGCCCAATCTAGAGATGCGCAAGTAGAAGCTTTGCTCGCCAAGAAAAACATTCCCTTACTGACTTTTAAGGACCAAGTGATCTTTGAGCCAGGGGAAATTTTAAATGGCTCCGGAGAATTCTACAAGGTCTTTACCCCCTTCAGTAGGAATTGGCTGGAAAAATTTCGACAAACCCGAGTGCAGCCCCTACCGGAGGCCAACTGGAAAAATCTGTTCCCCTGCAGCCCACTTCCATTTATAACTTTATCGGAGATGGGTTTTGAAGCCTCCTCCCTTGAAATTCCAAGTACCCAAGTTGAAGACGCCATCCTCAAGGAATACGAGGCGCAGCGCAACTTTCCCGCAGTGCGTGGCACTAGCCGATTGGGGATTCACCTGCGATTTGGCACCCTCTCCATCCGTAGCCTTGCCCTGAAGGCCGCTTCCCTCAACGCCACCTATTTGAATGAATTAATCTGGCGAGAGTTTTACATGATGATTTTAGGGAATGCCCCACAGGTGGTGGATCGTGCTTTCAAACCCCAGTACGACCAGATCCCATGGCGCACCAATGAGGAGGATTTTCAAGCCTGGTGCGAAGGGCGAACCGGCTACCCCATTGTGGATGCAGGGATGCGAGAACTGAATGCAACGGGATTTATGCACAACCGCGTACGCATGATCGTCGCGTCATTCTTGACCAAGCACCTCCTGATCGACTGGAGATGGGGAGAGGCCTATTTTGCCAAAAAACTACTCGACTTTGAGCTCGCCTCCAACAATGGCGGATGGCAATGGGCAGCAGGCACGGGCACGGATTCGCAACCCTACTTTCGGGTATTCAACCCCGACTCCCAAACCGAGAAGTTTGACAAAGACCTGCGCTACATCAAAAAATGGGTGCCCGAACTGGGGACTTCGAGTTACCCCCAGCCGATTGTGGAGCATAAATTTGCCCGCAATAGAGCCATAGAAACCTACAAAAAAGCATTGACATGAATATAGGAGACCGAGTACGCGTCCTGCACGGCAAAGAAGAGGGCATCATTCGCAAGGTATCCTCAGGAGGACGGATCGAAGTAGAAATCGAGGACGGTTTCGTCATCCCAGTACTCAAATCCGAGGTAGTGCTCGTGGCGGAAGCCGAGAAAAATTACTTCGGCGAGAGCAGCAGTATCGCTGCTGCTGTTGACACACCACTGCCCATTTCTGCCCCGAAAGACCAAGGCTTGTACCTTGCATTTGTTCCGATCAACGACCAAAGCCTAAGCCTCTACCTGATCAACGACAGCGCACAACCCTACTTATCCCATGCTTCTGAAGTGTATGGAACCAACCACCGAACCCTTTTTGCAGGATCACTTGGTGCGGGGGAGGCCAAAAAAATTGACGACCGCATCCTCAAGGAACTGGATGAATGGCCTGCTTTTCTACTCCGATTTATTCCCATTCAAGCCAAGTTGAATCGCGCGATCCCAGCCTTTGAGCGGCAACTAAAAATGAAGCCCACTCAATTTTTTAAGCACCTCAGCAAGTCTCCGCTGATTGGCAAGAATGCCTACCTGTTTGGCTTGGAAAATACCACCAAGGAACTAGACATTCGAGGGCTGAATGCCGAGCTAAATCAACTTACCCCTATCCCGCAAACCACAAAGATACAGGCGCCTTCCGCCTCCATTGACCTGCATATCGAAGCCCTCCATCCCAAGCCAGACAACTTGAGCAACTCCGAAATGCTACGGATTCAATTGGAGGTCTTTGAAAAAAATCTAAACCAAGCCATCGCCGTGGGGATGGATCAGATCACCTTCATCCATGGCATTGGAAACGGGGTTCTTCGAAAAGAAATTCACAAGCGATTGAGCCAACTTAGAAATATTTCCTACTTTCAAGACACACAGAAAGACCAGTGGGGCTACGGCGCCACATTAGTAAAAATTTCCTAAGGACCACTCAGAATGAAATCCCCTGTATTTCAGCTCTTTTCACACCAACACCAACAGGCCAAAGCTCTTTTTCTAGAACTTGGAAAGGAAATTAAGTCCGCAAAGGCCCTTGCACTTTTGGAACAATTGGAGTTTTTGGAGCTCTATTCTGAGCTGCTGGAGAAAATTCATTTCGAACAAAAACACCTGGGCTACTCCTTATTTTTCCCGCTGAAGACCCTAAAAAAATCCTTGAAAAAAATCCATCACCTCAAACTGGTGGAAAAAGGACTCAAGCAAAGAGAAAAAGCCCTTTCGATCAGCTTCGAGAGCTTCAAAACCTATTTGAACGAGCAGAAACGGGGAATGCAAAAAGAAGCCTTTGACCTCATGGTGGGAAGCTCCTTGAAAATGTGGGAGGAATACCTCGAAAAGGCACATGAGGCCAGCAAAGGCATCAAGCCCTTGGTCCTCACCACCTCCATCCATCAGTTGGTGCAGGAGGAACTCAGCTTCTTGGGGAAAGAAGTAAGTTCTCCCATTTCCACGCAAGGCTTCCGCGATCTTTTTGAGGGGCTCCGAAAGGTGATCATTTTGGAAAATCTGCTGGTTCACCTCGGCCTGAATCCCATCTACCTGCCGCAAGTTCACGAGGAGCTCGAGCAACTAAAAAATGGCCTAAAGCCTTGGTATGCCAACCACCTGAACTTGCAGAGCTTGACACACTTTATCGGGCAACAAGAAGATGTGTCTAAAAAATACCTGGACTGGGTGAAGGAACTGAAAGATGAAAAGAAGGCCTTGGCAACGACCCTCGAAAAACAAGCGCTGAGCTTACTCCGTAAAGTGGGAGGCTAAGTCGAAAAAAAATCCCCACTGCGATTAACAGCGGGGATCTCAGTAGTTCAAAATGAGCGTGAATCAAGGTTAACCGACGGCTAACAGTCCACCGTCCACTGCCGATTCGTTGTGTGACAGGGTTTAGAATCTAAAATTCACTACGGTTTTTGTAAGCAGACTACAAATTACTGTGGTCTGTGAACTGTTGACCGTCAACTGTGGACATTAAAGATCTACAGCTCACTTTCTTAAACTTCAAACTTTGTTTTTAGGATTACTGTTTTAAGCAGTTTTTTTTCTAAAGTTTACAGGGTAAAATCTTTACCGTATCTGCTGTGGTCTGTGAACTGTTGACCGTCAACAATTAAATTTTAGACAAGGCATCCGCCAAGTCTTTTTTGAGGTCTTCTACATCCTCCACGCCTACACTGAGTCGGATCAAGGAATCTACCAAGCCTACTTTTTCACGCTCTTCCTTCGGAATTGACGCATGCGTCATGGTCGCAGGATGGCCACAAAGGGATTCCACACCTCCAAGGGATTCTGCCAAAGCAAAAAGGTGGAAGTTTTCCATCACCACTTTCGCATCGGACAATTTATTGCCTACCAACGTAAAGGAAATCATCCCTCCAAAATCGCGCATTTGCTCCTTAGCCACCTGGTGGTTGGGGTGATCTTCAAAGCCAGGCCAGTAGACCTTGGCTACCTTGGGATGTGTTTTCAAATACTCAGCAATCACTTTTCCATTTTGGCAGTGCCGCTCCATACGGAGATGAAGGGTTTTGATGCCACGAAGCACCAAGAAACAATCCTGAGGACCTGGAGTGGCGCCGCAGGCATTTTGCAAGAAAACCAGGCGCGCTGCAAGTTCATCGTCATTCACAATCAAAGCTCCCATCACCACATCCGAGTGTCCGCCCAAGTACTTGGTCACGGAGTGCATCACAATGTCAGCACCCAGATCTAGTGGATTCTGTAGGTAAGGCGAGGCGAAGGTATTGTCCACCGCAAGCAGCAAACCATGCTTCTTCGAAAAGCGAGCCATGGCCTTAAGGTCGATGATGTTCATCATCGGGTTGGTCGGGGTCTCCACCCATACCATCTTGGTACGCTCATTCACGAGCGAAGAAAGTGCCTCTGGATCTGCCATGGACACAAAATGGAATTTGATGCCGTAGCGCTCAAACACCTTGGTAAACAA
>CANGZP010000059.1 GCA_947458475.1 Cyclobacteriaceae bacterium
CAAGAAAGCGGCATCTTTGTACCCGGAGAAATTCGAGATTTTCAATGGATTCAATCCAACAAACAAACGCATTTATACGTACTTCGAAACCATGACAAACCGTTGGTATTTACTCTTCGCTAGTTCTTTCATTTTATTTGTTTCTGCTTGTGGCTCGGAATACCAGCGCCTCGAAAAGCGCGAATTGGCTTCGGGCAAAGTAGTGAATGAGTTATTTTTTGGGTTGGAGCTTGGCATGAACCAGAAGCAATTTTTCGAGACTTGCTGGACCCTCAATAAAGAAGGTGTGCTTACCAATGGCCCCTCCGAACTATCCGTAGAACATAGCCTGGTATTCCCTTCTGGAAATCCAGGAAAAATGCGCTTTTATCCTGAATTGGATGAGGAGGGTAAAATCTATTTGATGCCCGTCGAATTCAGCTACGATGGCTGGTCGCCTTGGAATAAAGATCTTGCCGTAGAATTGTTGCGTACCGATGTGGTACAGCTATTTGAAAAATGGTATGGAGAAGGATTCATTGAAGTGACCAATGAGGACAAATCACAAATCGCCTTTGTGAAAATGGACGGAAATCGACGCGTCCGGGTATTTAAAAAAACCATCTCTTCTGTGCGCGCAGAAATTTCGGACCTCCCCACTCAAAAAAAGCTTAGCCAAAAACCTGAATGAAAAAGCTCCTTGGCGGTTTCCTTTTCCTTGCATTCCTAGGTTCAGCTTGTAGCACCGAAGAGAAAGCCCCTCCTTTATTCGAAGAAATCCTTCCCGAAGCATCTGGAGTGGACTTTAAAAACGACCTCAGCTTTGACGAGAAGTTCAATGTCTTTACCTACCGCAATTTCTACAATGGGGGTGGAGTGGCCATTGGTGATGTAAACAACGATGGGCTCGCAGACCTATATTTTACCGCAAACCTGGGTCCAAATAAATTGTATCTCAACAAAGGAGATTTCAATTTTGAGGACGTCACAGCCACGGCAGGGGTAGCTGGTACACGCGCTTGGAGCACTGGGGTAGCCATGGCCGATGTCAATGGGGATGGCTGGCTAGACATTTATGTATGCAATTCTGGCGATGTGTCGGGAGACAACAAGCAAAATGAGTTGTTTGTCAACCAAGGAAACGGAACCTTTAAAGAAATGGCGGCAGCTTATGGATTAGCTGATCAAGGTTTTTCCACCCATGCCGTATTTTTTGATTACGACAAGGATGGCGATCTGGATGTGTACCTTCTCAACAATTCCTACCAAGCCATTGGCACCTTCAACAAAATGCAAAATGAGCGTCCGATTCGTGATCCGGTGGGTGGGGACAAGCTATTCCGTAACGACGGAGAAAAATTTACCGATGTCAGCGAAGCAGCTGGCATCTACGGCTCAGTCATTGGTTTTGGATTGGGCATCACCATTGGTGACGTAAACCAGGATACCTGGCCTGACATCTTCATTTCCAATGATTTTTTTGAGCGGGACTACCTCTACATCAACAACCAAGACGGAACCTTTACCGAGTCGGTGGAATCCTCCATGCGCTCACTCAGTGCGGCCTCTATGGGTGCCGATATTGCCGACCTCAACGGAGATGGCCTGCTGGACATTTTTGTGACGGACATGCTCCCTGAACCGCCTACACGTCTCAAGCAGGTAACCACCTTTGAGAACTGGGACAAGTTTCAGTTCAACAAAACCCATGGCTACCACTACCAGTTTTCCCGAAACATGCTCCACCTCAACAATGGTGATGGCACCTTCAGTGAAGTAGGACGACTTGCCAATGTAGAAGCCACGGACTGGAGTTGGGGAGCCCTGCTCTTTGACATGGACAACGATGGCAAACGCGATATCTTCGTAGCCAATGGCATCTATCAGGACATTACCGACTTGGATTACCTCAACTTTATTGACGACGAGGAGACCAAAGCCAAAATCATTTCCCAAGATGGAGTAAACTACAAGGCTTTAATTGACCCCATACCGGTCAACCCTATCCCGAACTATGCTTACAAAAACCTCGGGGAGCTCCGCTTTGAAAATGTAGCTGATCAGTGGGGCCTCGGAAAAGCCATTCACTCCAACGGTTCTGCTTACGGAGACTTAGACAATGACGGCACACTGGATCTTGTGGTCAACAATGTGAATGCAACTGCTCAAATTTTCAAAAACAAGGGCAAAACTTTGCTTCCCGAAAACCATAGCATACAGCTTCAACTTACAGGAAAAGGAAAAAATACCGCTGCCATTGGCGCGCAGATTCAAGTGAAGGTTGGAGAGGAAATATTTTACACGGAGCAGATGCCCAACCGGGGATTCCAATCGAGTGTAGATCCCAAAATCACCATTGGATTGGGAAAAGCAACGGTCATTGACGAAATCAAGGTGCTATGGCCCGACGGAGCCTACACCCAGCTTAGCCAGGTGAAGCCAGACCAGCTCCTCAACCTCAAGTGGACAGAGGCTGGAAAGCTGCCTGAAGGATCTTCTTTCTTTCAAGCCCCAAGTGCAGCACGATTTGTGAAGTCTACGGCTGCCATACTTGATTTTACCCACCAGGAAAATGAATTTGTCGACTTTGATCGAGACCGACTTACCTACCTGATGCTCTCTACCGAAGGCCCGGCATTTGCCAAAGGGGATGTGAATGGGGATGGCCTAGAGGACCTGTATTTTGGCGGAGCAAAAACCTTCCCAGGAAAATTGTACCTCGCCAAAAAATCTGGGGGATACACCTACCAACCTCAAGAATCCTTCGCCTTAGATGCCCTGTCGGAAGATACCGATGCCCTGTTTTTTGATGCAGACCAGGATGGAGATGCAGACTTATTTGTGACCTCTGGAGGAAATGAATCTGGCTTTGGTAGCCCGGATCTAGCAGACCGCTTGTACCTCAATGACGGCAAGGGCAACTTCACCAAAGGCTTCCATACGGGCCTAGCCGGAGTTTTTGGAAGTAGCGTCTTTGTAGTTCCGATGGACATCAATGCCGATGGGGCACTCGACCTAGTCGTAGGAGGCAGACTGGTTCCCTTCACCTACGGCGCTCCTGCCGATAGCCAACTTTGGATCAACGATGGAAAAGGGAATTTCACCGAACAATCCGCCACCTTCGCACCCGAACTGAAAGCTCTAGGTATGGTCACCGATGCCAAAGTTTTGGATTACGACGGAGATGGTCTCCAAGACTTGGTAGTTGTGGGCGAATGGATGGCACCTAACTTCTTCAAAAATACAGGCAAGAAGCTGGAAAAAATGACCCTTCCAGGGATGGAAAACCTAAAAGGTTGGTACAGAACCCTAGAAGTGGGGGACTTCAATGCCGATGGCAAGCCTGATCTAGCCCTTGGAAATCAAGGATTAAACACCCGAATGAAAGGCTCAGCAACGAGCCCAATCCGCATGTACCTAAATGATTTTGACCAAAATGGTTCCATCGAACAGGTATACACACAACTATCGGACGGAGTCGCCATTCCCTACACGCTCAAGCATGAACTAGAGAAGCAGGTACCTAGCATCAAGAAAAAATACATTCGCTATGCCGACTATGCCAACCAAAGTCTAGCCGATATTTTTGGTAAAGAAGTACTAGATCGATCGATCATTCAGGAGATGAACCACCTCGAGTCGGGTATTTTACTCAACCAAGGCGCTGGAAACTTTACCTGGAAACCCTTTCCCATCTACGGGCAAAAGTCTTGGGTATTCGCGATTCATGTGTTTGATGTCAATGCCGACGGCATCCAAGACTTGATCTTGGGGGGCAACCTGTCCCATGTCAAGCCCGAACTCGGAAAATACGATGCGGGCTATGGAGAAGTGCTCCTTGGAAAAGGAGACGGAACCTTTACGTTCTGGCCCAACCGAAATCATGGACTGAAGTTGGAAGGCGACATCCGAGCAATCGCTCCTCTTGGAGGCAAACAGCTTCTCTTCGTAAAAAACAACGCTCCTGCAGAAATCTGGACCTATTGATGGCTACTCTTCGAAGCTACCTTTCCCTTGTTCTTGGTCTTACCCTACTGTTGGGCGGCTGTACCCAGAAGGCGGACGCACCTAAAGACCCGCTTTTTCTACTAAAAAATCCGGAGGAAACAGGCATTCGCTTTGAAAATCGACTTCAATCCACTGACTCTTCAAACATCCTGGAATACCTCTACTTTTACAATGGAGGTGGCGTCGCCGCAGGGGATCTAGACAATGACGGCCTGATTGATCTGTACTTTACCGGCAATCAAGTCCCCAACAAACTCTACCACAACAAGGGGAAGTTAAAATTTGAAGACATCACCGAAACTGCTGGAGTGACAGGCGATGGAGGCTGGTCTACTGGGGTCACTATGGCCGATGTCAACGGGGATGGACTATTGGATATTTACGTGTGCCAAGTCAGCGAACAAGGCAAGGTCAAGGGGAAAAACAAACTTTACCTCAACCAAGGCAAACTTCAGTTTACAGAAGTGGCTGCGGACTATGGAATCGACTTTGCGGGCTACTCTACCCATGCGGTATTCTTTGATTACGACCGAGATGGAGACCTAGACCTCTACCTGCTCAACCATAATGTGAAGTCTCCAGAGGTATTTGCCAAGTCTGAAAATCGAGATAAGCCCGATCCAAGTGGAGACAAATTGTATAAAAACTTACTTGCTGAAGGCAAAGTAGGCTTTGAAGAGGTCAGCCAAGCCGCAGGAATCTATTCCAGTATTTTGGGATTTGGACTAGGGGTATCTGTAGAAGACTTCAATGCAGATGGCTGGCTAGACCTCTATGTGTCCAATGATTTTACAGAAAACGACTACCTCTACCTCAACCAGCAGAACGGCACCTTCCGAGAAGTCCTTGCAGAAATGATGCCTTCCACCAGTCGCTACAGCATGGGCAACGATGCCGCTGATTTAACCGGAGATGGCTTGCCCGAACTCTTCACCACAGACATGCTTCCCCAAGATCCCGAAATCTGGATGAAGTCTGTAGGAGAGGACAAGGCCGAAGTGTACCAAATCAAAAAGCAGTTTGGCTACCAAGACCAGTATGTACGCAACCACCTGCAGGTCAACTTAGGCGGAGGAAAGTTTGCCGAAGTGGCCCAGTTTGCCGGAGTACATGCCTCCGACTGGAGCTGGTCCCCGCTCATTTTTGACATGGACAACGATGGCTTAGCGGACATTCATGTCAGCAATGGCATCGTAAAGCGCCCCAACGACTTGGACTTTATCCAATACTCACAGGAGGCCGATGCCAGCCTGCCATTGGTGGAGCTCCGCAAAAAGCAAATTGACCTCCTACCCCAGCTGAAGATTGCCAATTTTGCATGGAAAAATAAGGGAGACTTGCAGTTTGAAAACCAAGCCTTCGACCTAGGTCTAGGACAAGAATCCTACTCCAACGGCTCCGTCTATGCTGATCTGGACCAAGATGGAGATTTGGATTTAGTGCTCAACAACCTAGACCAAGCTGCTTTTGTCTATGAAAATCGAAGCGAGCGTCTCGGACATGCCTACCTAAGTATCTCCCTAAAGCAAGCAGGATTTAATCCCCAAGCCTTGGGAGCCCAAGTACAGGTCTACGCTCAAAATAAGCAGTGGACCCAACGAATCAGCACCAGCAGAGGCTTCCAATCAGGCCCTGCTGCCCAGTTGGTCTTCGGCCTAGGCAAAATCACCGCAATTGACTCCCTTCTCGTTACCTGGCCTAGCGGGCAACGAGAAGTTTTTCCCGCCCAAAAAATCAATCAACCCCTGAGCCTGCAACAGGGCACAGGCAAAGAAGCCGCAGCCATTTCCAGCCCACAAAGCCCTACTCTTTCTTTTCCTTCCCTCTCCTGGACACACCAGGAAAAGGATGCCGTGGATGAACTGAAACGGGAATACCTTGCTCCAAAAAGCTTTGCGCGGATGGGCCCTGCCGTAGCGGTAGGCGATGTGAATGGGGACGGGCGAGAGGATATCTACCTTGGGGGAGCCCTAGAGCAAGGGGGAGCTATTTTTACGCAGAATGCGCAAGGGGGATTTGATCCGGTGGACAACCCCATGTTTGAAATGCTTGCCAAAGCCGAGGACATCGTGGCAGCGTTTGCCGACTTCAATGGGGACGGATTCTTGGACCTTTTCGTAGGCAGCGGCGGCAACGAATACGAAAGTGGCAGCATGTATAACTTTGACCGCATCTTCTTTGGAAATGGGCAAGGGCAGTTCCAGTTTTCCATGAACTCCCTTCCTCCAATCGGCGAAAACACCTCCTGTGTTGCCATCCACGATGTGGATCAGGATGGAGACTTGGACCTTTTTGTAGGTTCATCGGTACGCTCGGGCGACTATGGCGCCAGCCCCAAAAGCAGCCTTTTGATCAACCAAGGCAATGGGCAATTCAAGGACGAAACCCGAAAATGGTTTGGTGAGGAAGTGGACTTCGGGATGGTAAACACTGCCACCTGGGCTGACCTAGATGGAGATGGCAAAGCTTCGCTACTGCTCAGTGGCGACTGGCAAGGCATTCGTGCCTTCCAACCTGAATCTGGAGCAGGCATGAAGGAAGTAGTACTTCCTGGACTCGAATTTGCGGCAGGATGGATCAATAGCCTTCAAGCCGCAGATGTAAATGGAGACGGGAAACTGGACCTCCTAGTGGGCAACTTGGGTTTGAACACGAAACTAAAGGCCTCCAAGGAAAAGCCTGTTTGGCTCTACCACCACGACTTTGACGGCAATGGGCAGGCGGACCCCTTGATTTTTCATTACATGGAAGAAAAACTGGTTCCATTTGGCACTCGGGATGACCTGATTCGCCAGATCCCTAGTTTGAAGAAAAACCACAGTTCCTACACCGAATACGCCAAAATCAAGGAACCTGTAGATCTCTTCCCGAAAGCGGTGCTGGACAAGGCACGGAAACTCCCAGCCTACTCCTTTCAATCTGGGGTCTACTTTCAAGACGCCAAAGGGGGATTTGAATTTGTACCCTTCCCAGATCAAGCGCAATGGGCTCCTATTACCAGTATCCTCAATGATCCGAGTAGCAAGCAACTTTGGATTGGGGGAAATTTCAGTGGCTTCCGTGCCGATCTGGGCAAATCGGTAAATATCCCAGTCCTTTCCTACCAGTGGAAAAATGGAAATTGGGTACCCATGGCCCTAGAAGCTGCTATTCCAGGCCCGGTAGAAGTTCGCAGCATTCAGCGCATCCAAGTGAAAGGAGAACGATGGATACTGGGGATCAAAAATGGGGCTTCACCCATCTGGATGCGTTAAAAACCCAGCAAAAATCAGTTGGGATTGCCTTCAGATTCAGTAACTTTGAACGAATCAAGCAACAGGACCAATTCCCCGATGACACGCTCCCTCCGCTCCCTTACAAATCAATTCCGTTCCGCATCCACTGGCTACTTCGTATTCGGGTATCTGCTGATGGTACTGGTTTCCTGCCAAGAGAAAAAAGATTATTCCCAGGCCATTACCGACGGATACTATTTTCACGAAGCCCAAAAGCAAGTGACTGAGGTCATCATTCACGATATTTTTTCTCCACCCGTAGCCACCAGAATCTATTCGTACTCTTCTTTGGCAGCTTATGAGGTGGTCGCAGCAACGGATCCTACCAATTACGCTCCCTTGATGGGTCAGTTGAACGGCTCTGAAGCCATCGCTGTTCCTGTCCCAGCAACTATTTATCCCCCATTAGCGGCTTTGGCAGCTTACTACCAGGTAAGTACAGCCTTGATTTTTTCGGAAGAGAAAATGACCGCGCATCGGGATTCGATATTTGGGGTACTCCAAGAAAAAGGAATCCCTCAAGACATCCTAAACGCTTCCGTAGCCTACGGACAAGCGGTAGGTGATCAGGTGAAAGCCTATGCCAAAAAGGACAACTACCACCAAAGTCGCTCCTTCCCCAAGTATTCGGTCACCAATGAGCCCGGCACCTGGCAACCTACACCGCCCAATTATCAGGATGCGGTGGAGCCGCACTGGAATAAGATTCGTCCCTTTGTATTGGATTCAGCAGCTCAGTTTAAGGTAAACCCTCCCCCTGCATTCTCTACGGAGCCAAACTCTGAATTTTACAAAAGAGCAAAGGAGGTATATGACATCCAAAAGCAAGCCACCAAGGAGCAAACTGACATTGCGATGTTTTGGGACTGCAATCCTTACAAGATGAATGTCATTGGCCACGTCATGTTTGCCACCAAAAAAATCACTCCTGGGGGTCACTGGATGGGCATTGCCTCCATCGCCTCTGCAGCAGCAGGCAAAGACTGGAAAGGAACAGTAGAAGCCTTGACCCTCACTGCCATCTCACTCAACGAAGCCTTTATTGCCTGCTGGGATGAAAAATACCGCAGCAAACTCATCCGTCCAGAAACCTACATCAACCAACACATTGATGAAAACTGGGTTCCCTTACTTCAAACCCCTCCCTTCCCGGAGCATACCTCAGGGCATAGCGTAGCTTCTACGGCAGCCTCCTATACCTTGGCGCAGCTGTTTGGGGACCAGCTACACATTGTAGATAGTACCGAAGTGGCCTATGGACTTCCCGTGCGGGAGTTTGACTCCTTCTCTCAAGCGGCATCAGAGGCGGCGATTAGCCGTTTCTATGGGGGAATTCACTACATGCCCGCCATCGAAGAAGGTAGTAAGCAAGGCAAGCAGGTAGGGGAACTGATCTGGAAAAAAATCTCTACAAGACCGGATAAGGCTGCGGGTAAAAAATAAATTCCTGTCTTTTCTCGCAGAGACGAAGGAATAAGCTTTGCGCCTTTGCGTCTTCGCGCGAGACACTTTTTTTTCACGCTGATCTACACAGAAAAAACTCCGCTGATTTATTTCTTTTGATCTGCGGAATTTTTCCGTGAAATCTGCGGGAAGAGAATTACCTACTCGTACAATTTTTTGTCTAAAATATATTCCTCCACCTTCTCTGGAAGGAGGTAGCGTGCCGACAAGCCTGCTGCGAGGGTCTGCCGAATAAAAGTGGCTGAAATATCAAGCAAGGGAGCATCTACATAGCTTACTCCGGGATGATCCAGGGTTTTAACTTCCCCAGGTCGGGGATACACCAGGATGGGGTAGTGCTCTAAAATCGCTTGGTAGTTTTTCCATTTGTGGAAATGGCTCAGGTTATCCGATCCGAGAAACAAAGAAAATTGATGCTGCGGATGTTTTTCGCTGAGGAGCGTAAGCGTATCGATGGTATAGCTCGGCTTGGGCATGCGAAACTCTACGTCGGAGGCCCTGAAATCAAAATTATCTTCAATAGCCAACTCCACCATACGCAGGCGGTCCAGCTCATGCGCCAAAGATTCTTGTTTTTTGAAGGGGTTTTGTGGGCTGACTACAAACCAAACTTGGTCTAATCCACCGCGTTGAAAAAGGGTTTGGGCGATGATCAGATGGCCCACATGAATGGGATTGAAACTACCGAAGTATAGCCCTATGTTCATGCTTTAACGGGTTAAAAATTCCTTCACCAGCGAAACTGTTTCTGCCGAAGATCGAGCGAAGTCGTCGTTGAGCACGGTCACATCAAACTGGGGCTCAAAGGTCATTTCAAACTTAGCCTTGTAGATTCGTCGAGAAAGGGACTCTTCTGTTTCAGTGCCTCGGTCATTCAGGCGTGACTGCAAGACTTCTAGGGAGGGTACCTTTACAAAAATGGCCAAAGCCTGCTCTCCAAAATATTTCTTCAAAGCCAGTCCACCTTTTACATCCACATCGAAAATTACTGCCTTTCCTTCCTTCCAAATTCGGTGCACCTCCTCTTTCAGCGTGCCGTAAAAATTGCCAGCATACACTTCCTCCCACTCCACAAAGGCGTCTTGGTCAATTTTAGTTTTAAACTCGTCGATACTCAAAAAGTAATAGTCTCGTCCATGCACCTCGTGTCTACCGCGCTTGTCCCGCGTGCAGGCAGAAATTGAAAATCCCAAATCAGGGACCTGCTGCATGAGGTACTTGACTAGGGATGTTTTTCCAGATCCAGAGGGGGCTGAAAAAATAATGGCTTTGCCAGAAGGAATACTCATCGTGCGTCTTGAATCATTTGACGAATCGACTCCGCCAGTTTATCGGGTAAAGGTTGCTTGGTGCATTTGGTTTTGATCACCTCGCGAATGGCCTGCTCCAAGTGAAAATGTGCAAAGCAAGGCTGGCATTTATCCAGTTTCTCCTGCAACAGTTGAGGGCCTCCCTCCACAAGCTCTCCATCCAGGATGCGCTCCAGAAGCTGAAAGCATTTGCTTACGTCGCTGCACTGCAGTTTCCGCTCAGGGGATGATGCGTCGTTGTTTTCCATAGCTTGTCGTTTAATCCTCCTCTTCGTTCCTGCCGTATCCCATCGATTGGGCATATCCTTTTAATGTATCTTTCAAGAGATTCCTTGCTCGATGCAGCCTAGACCGCACGGTTCCGATAGGAATATCTAAAATTTTTGCCATTTCTTCATAGGTGAAGCCCTCCAAATCTGCCAAAATGATGACGGTTCGAAAGTCTACCGCCAAGCCATTCAAGGCATTGGAGATCTCATCCCCCAACATGTCTCGCACCGACTCCGCACGAAGATCGCTGGTACTTTGGTAGTCTACGTCGTCGGAATTGTAGAATGTTTCCACTTCCTGATAATCCACCGTTGCGGGCTTCTTGCTCTTTTTTCGGTAATCGTTGATGAAGCTGTTTTTGAGAATGCGGAAAAGCCAAGCCTTGGCATTGGTTCCCTGCTCAAAGGAATTGATGAAGCGAAAGGCTTTCATGTAGGTATCCTGAACCAAATCCTTGGCGTCGTCTTCGTCGAAAGTCAGTCGAAAGGCAAAGTTGTACATGGAATCGATGTGGGGCATAAACTCTCCATCAAAGATTGTAGATCGCTCTTCCTGAGAATATTTCCTTCGCTGAACTTCAGACATAAATCAAAAGTACGCAATGCCTCAAATTATACCTAAATTCCCCTTCCATTTCCCTGCTTTTCCTTTATTTTGTGGTTGAAATCGTCTCCACTTCAGGGGCTTTTCCACATCATCCTGCCGGACACATGCTTTTCTTTAAACTGTTCTCTCGACTACCCCTCGGGATCTTGTATCTTTTTTCTGACTTCCTCTACTTGATTGCCAGGTATGTGGTTCGCTACCGCAAAAAAGTAATCGATGAGAACTTGCTGCATGCTTTTCCGGAAAAAACAGCTGCCGAGCGTAAATCCATCCGCAATACCTTCTACCGCAACTTCACCGACTCCATCGCCGAAACCATCAAATCCCTTACCATCTCCAAGGAGGAGTTGGCCCAAAGATTTACGATCACAAATCAGGATTTCCTCGATCAGGAGGTGAAAAACGGAAAAAGCGTGCTGCTCCTGGCAGGTCACTTTTTTAATTGGGAGCTGGGACTTCAGCAAGCAGCAGTACTCAGCCAAGTTCCTTCTGAAGGGGTATACCTGAAGATCAATAGCCCCTTTTTCGGTGAACTCATGTACCAAGCGCGGACTCGCTTTGGAAATACGATCACCGAGAAAACAGAATTTCGAGAAACAGTCAAAACCTTGAATGTACAACATCGGGTAGTGCAGCTTGCTGCAGACCAACGGCCCAATAGAAGGACGACGCGGTACCAGCGCCCATTTATGAACCGTCCCGCCTACTTTTTTGAAGGAGCCGAGCACATCGCCAAAAGCATGGATTTGCCGGTGTACTTTGGGGAAATCAGCAAAAAAGGAAGAGGACGCTACCAGGCCACTTACGAATTACTTACAAAAGGACCCTACGATTCGCATTCAGAGCACAGCATCACAGATGCCTTCTGTGCTCGATTGGAGGCCAATATTCACCTGCAGCCTGACCTGTACCTCTGGAGTCACAAGCGCTGGAGAATATAATCCCACCGGTTTCCAGTTCGAGAATAGGCTTCCTCTAATTAAGAGAACATTTCGAACTGGGAGCAATTGAACAAACTAGGTTACTTACAGATTAAAGCTTGATACCTGGGTAATGGCTTGCAGTCTTGCTACTTTTATCTAGCTACTTGATACTATAAAAATGGATTACCTCAAGGAACTCAATTCCGAACAACGCCAAGCCGTAGAACATACAGATGGCCCTGTGATGATTATTGCAGGTGCAGGCTCTGGCAAGACGCGGGTACTTACCTACCGGATTGCCCACCTGATCTATGCCAAAGGGGTAGACGCCTTCAATATCCTCTCCCTCACCTTTACCAACAAGGCGGCGAGTGAGATGAAGCACCGCATCGAAAAATTGGCGGGACTTGAGGCTCGAAATACCTGGATGGGGACTTTTCACTCCGTTTTTGCAAAAATCCTGCGCGTGGAAGCCGACAAAATTGGCTACCCTTCCAACTTCACCATTTACGATACCGACGACTCCAAGTCCCTGATCCGCACCTTGGTGAAGGAACTCCGCCTGGACGACAAAGTCTACAAACCCTCTGTGGTCCTGTCCCGAATCTCAGGGGCAAAAAATAGACTGATCTCCTGGCAGACCTACCAAAACGACCCTTTTGTGAAGGCCGATGACGAGGCTGCCCTTCGCCCTCGGATGGGGGAAATCTACCAGCGCTACCAAGAGCGCCTTTTCAAGGCCGGCGCCATGGACTTTGACGACTTATTATTCAATACCAACGTCCTGTTTCGGGACCACCTCGAAGTGCTCAACAAGTACCAGCAGCGCTTCAAATACGTGATGGTGGACGAGTTTCAGGATACCAACATCTCCCAATACCTGATCACCAAGAAGTTGGCCGCCGTGCACCAAAACATCTGTGTAGTCGGTGACGATGCCCAAAGTATCTATGCCTTCCGTGGAGCAGATATCCAGAACATCCTAAATTTTGAGAAGGACTACCCGGACTTATTTGTCGTAAAGCTGGAGCAAAACTACCGCTCCACCAAGACCATCGTCGAAGCAGCCAACTCCATCATTGATAAGAACAAGGCCCAACTCAAGAAGGTCGTTTGGACCTCCAATCCCGAAGGAGACCTCATCGAATTGATGAAAGCCTCCTCAGACAACGAGGAAGGACGCCTGGTGGCTACCACCATTTTTGAGGAAAAAAATAACAAGAAGCTGCAGAACAGTGACTTTGCCATCCTCTACCGCACCAACTCTCAGTCCCGATCCATGGAGGAGGCCTTGCGAAAACTTAACCTCACCTACAAAATCGTGGGGGGACTTTCCTTCTACCAGCGCAAAGAGATCAAGGACCTCATGGCCTACCTCCGCTTTGCGGTGAACCCAGCAGATGAGGAAGCATTCAAGCGCATCA
The DNA here is from genome assembly GCA_947458475.1 of Cyclobacteriaceae bacterium. Taxonomy (GTDB): domain Bacteria; phylum Bacteroidota; class Bacteroidia; order Cytophagales; family Cyclobacteriaceae; genus Algoriphagus. The sequence goes on from CANGZP010000059.1 coordinate 13,260, forward strand.
TCAACTACCCCAAAAGAGGTATTGGAGACACCTCGGTAGAAAAAATACTCGTGTCAGCCTACGAACACGACATCCCGCTCTGGGAGGTGGTTCAAAATGCACACAGCTTCCTAGGCGGCCGTGCGGGGGTGTCTGTGGATGACTTTTCCACAATGATCAAGGCCTTTCAGATCGAAATCGAACGAAAAGATGCCTTTGAGGCAGCGAGTTCGGTTGCCAAGCAGAGTGGTTTGCTCCGTGAACTCTACGAAGACAAAACCATCGAGGGCCTCAACCGCTACGAAAACGTGCAGGAATTGCTGAACGCCATCAAGGAGTACGTGGACAACCCCGAAAACGAAGACAAGAGCCTGGGTGCCTTCCTGCAGGAAATTGCTTTACTCACCGACAACGACCAGGACAAAAGTCAAACCGATGCAATCACCCTGATGACCATCCACGCCTCCAAAGGACTGGAGTTTAAACAGGTATTTGTGGTGGGCATGGAGGAAGACCTCTTTCCTTCCCAGATGATGATGCAAAGTAGAGAGGACCTGGAAGAGGAACGAAGGCTATTTTATGTAGCCTCCACCCGGGCCATGGATAAACTTTACCTGAGCTATGCCTTGACGCGCTACCGATTTGGTCGACTGCTCAACTGTGAGCCGAGCAGATTTCTGGAGGAAGTCAATCCCGCCATGCTAAAAGTCAACAAGCGCATGTCGGCTACTCGGGAGCTGCCAGGAGCCTTCCGCAAAGAAGGCCCTCCAGGTGGAGCAGGATTTATTGGCATCAAAAAACAGCCGGAAACCCGCCTACCTTCATCCATGCATGTGCATACCCCAAACCCGGACTTCAAACCAAGCAATACCAATGCACTTAAAGAAGGGCAATTGGTGGAGCACCCAAAGTTTGGATTTGGAAAGGTTCAAAAAATTGAAACCGAAGGACTTAACAAAAAGGCCAGCATTCAATTTGAACATTTTGGGGAGAAAACTTTATTGCTTAGCTTTGCCAAGCTCAGAATTATAGACTAATCCCGCATACGCCTACCATTGCTGTTTTTTTGTTACCTTATACAAGGCAAAAATAGGAGGCGTCATGGAGCATAACGATACCGATAAACAACAACTCATTTTGAAAGAATACGGAAAGAATATCCAACAACTGGTTCAGCATGTAATTGGCATTGAAGATCGGGAACGGCGGACACAAAGTGCACACACCATTGTCGAGATCATCAAGCAGCTCAATCCTTCCGTCAAGCAGGAAAATGACCAGAAGCTTTGGGACGA
>CANGZP010000060.1 GCA_947458475.1 Cyclobacteriaceae bacterium
ACCAATTTAAAATTTCTAGTGTAGCTAAAACGCAACCGAATTAGCTACAAAACCTGGATTTATTAATTGCAAGTTCGACAAAGACCTAATTGAAATACGATGAAAATTATATGCATTGGCCGCAATTATGCAGCACATATTGAAGAATTGAAAAATGAAAAACCTGGACAGCCAGTTGTTTTTCTCAAACCCGATACTGCTCTTATAAAGGGAGGAGCTCCATTCTATTATCCTGACTTTTCCACCAATATCCACCACGAGGTGGAGTTGGTACTCAAAATTTCAAAGGAAGGAAAGTACATCCAACCGCAGTTTGCGCACCGCTATTTTGAAGAAATCGGGCTTGGGATTGACTTCACCGCTAGAGACCTTCAAGATCAATGCAAAGCCAAAGGCCTACCTTGGGAAATTGCTAAGGCATTTAATGGATCGGCACCCATTGGAGATTTCAAATCAGTTTCAGAGTTTAGTGACTTAAAAAACATCGACTTCCACCTCGAAATCAACGGAGAAGTCAAGCAGAAGGGAAATACGAGCCTGATGCTCTTTGATTTTGCCACCATTATTTCCTACGTATCTCAATTCTTCACCCTCAAAAAAGGGGATCTTATCTACACGGGTACTCCTGCTGGGGTTGGGCCTGTTCAACCAGGCGATCAATTAATCGGATTTATTGGAAATGAAAAAATGCTCCATGTTGAAGTTAAGTAAGCTTGTAGTTTTTAGTTTTCTTTTAAGTGTAGGGTACATTACTGCGAGTTGGGGGCAACAAATTCAAAAAGGATACTTCCAATCCCCAGTAAAGCCAGGAGTTCGGAATTACCTTGCCGGCAACTTCTCCGAACTTCGTCCCAACCACTTTCATACGGGTTTGGATTACAAGTTTGGCGGAGTCGAGGGCGAACCCATCTATGCTGTAGCGGATGGCTGGGTCCATCGGATCAAAATTTCTTCCTTTGGCTACGGAAATGTCATTTACCTCAAGCATCCCAGTGGACACATTACACTGTATGGACACTTGCGCAATTTCAGTCCAGTGCTACATGCCTGGATGAAGAAAAAGATGTACGAGGCCAAGCTAAATGAGCTGGAAATCAACTTGAAGGAAGGGGAACTGCCAGTTAAAAAGGGGGAATTGATTGCAAATGGTGGAAATACCGGGAGTTCGGGTGGGCCTCACCTTCACTTTGAGATCCGCGATAGCCTAGATCGCGCTATGGATCCTTTGCTAGCAGGCTATTCCGAAATCCTTGACCGCACCCCTCCTACTCCTCAAAAAATCGCCATTGTACCGCTGGAGTTGGATAGCCGTGTCAATGGAAAATTCCAACGGGTAGAAGTCACACCGGTGCTCAGTGGAGCGAATTACAGAATTCCAGAAACCATTCAGGTAAGCGGAAAAGTTGGACTAGAAATCCAAGGGTATGACAAGCTGGATGGAGCTGAAAATCAAAATGGCTTCCCAAGATTTGAAGTTTCGGACGACAATGGACTACTTTTCAAACTGCTAGTGGATAAAGTGGACTTTAATTTCACGAGGCACTTCTTGCTGCATACGCATCTCAATCGCTTTACCAAACTCTATCACCAAAAGGATTTAAAATTTTCCTTCATCACACCCAATTCCCCTGGAGCAGGTGCCTTGGAGCTAGAACCCGGCAAAAAGAAAAATATTCAGGTCAAACTGATCGACGCGTATAACAATACCCGAATAGTTCAACTCAGCCTTGCAGGTGCAGATTTAGATTCTACTCGATCGGATGGTGCCGCTCCCCCAAAGGCCCAAGTGAGCTACTATAAGAATATCATGAAAATCAAGGTGGCCCAGAGCAGCAAAGGTGGCCTTGCCAAATTTGAAGTGGGGAATACTTCCTATGAAATTCTTCCTGCCTACCAGGATGCTGCCAGCAGAACCTACCTCTGGGACCTAAGATTTGGTATTCCAAAGAAAATTGACCTCTGTTCAGAAATTTATACTCCGGACATCATCGGTCATTTTCCAGTAGATCGAGAGCATGTACATGCCAACGCTAAGCTCCAGATTCGAACTGATTCCAACAGTCTCTTGGAAGATCTGTACCTTCGTGTCAGCCATTCCGGAACTGCTACCGCACCTGTTCTTAATTTGGGAGAAACTACTACCTACCTTTGGAATCCCATCGAAGCCACCTGGGATGTCACTGGATTTGCAGGAAACAAAGCCAAAACCCAGGTTTACCAACGTGCTGGAAATGGAGCCCTTAGCTATCTTGGTGGTGAATGGATTGGAAGCCAAATACGATTCAAAACCAGAAATTTTGGTAGTTTTGTTTTAGCTGAAGATGCTACCAAGCCCAGTATCAGCCCGATTAGAGTAAATGCACAAGGCATGCGCTTTACCATCAAAGACAACCTGTCCGGAATCAAAAGTTTTGAGGCATTCGTCAATGGAGAATGGGTTTGGATGCGCTACGAACACAAACAGGCTGTGATTTGGTCGGAACCAATGAATGGTCAATCCCTCAAAGGACCTGCCATCCTACGCGTGACCGATCAAGCAGGGAATGTAGCAGAGTGGCGTGGAACCTTGAATTAATGTTTTTAAAACCTAAACATGAATAAAATGTCCTTAGAAGTAGGCCAAATGGCACCTGATTTTGAAGCAAAGATTGAAACTGGAGCATCCATCAAACTTTCAGACTACCTCGGAAAAAAAGTGATCCTTTATTTTTATCCTAAAGACGCTACACCAGGATGTACAGCTCAAGCTTGCAACCTCAGAGACAATTACGAGGAGCTACTAAAAGCCGGATATGTGGTCTTTGGGGTAAGCTCAGATACTGAAAAATCACACCAGAAATTTATTGAAAAGCAAAGTCTACCTTTTTCGTTGATTGCAGACACCGACCTAACCGTCCACCATGCCTATGGTACTTGGGTCGAAAAATCCATGTATGGCCGTGCCTACATGGGTACAGCGCGAACTACCTTTGTCATCGATGAAGCGGGCAAACTCGCAGAAATCATCGAAAAAGTAGATACCAAGAATCATACAGCACAAGTGCTGAAGTAATTAGTCCCATGAAAAAACAATCCCTACCCGAGCTACAAAAAATCTGTAGCCAACTACGCAGAGACGTATTGCGCATGGTGCATGCGGTGCAATCCGGACACCCAGGCGCACCCCTTGGCTGTGCTGAGTATTTTGTAGCTCTCTATTTTGATCAGCTCCACCACAATCCGGATTTCCAAATGAATGGAAAAGGAGAAGATCTATTTTTTCTTTCCAATGGCCACCTCTCTGCAGGCTGGTATTCGGTCCTTGCACGCAGCGGGTATTTTCCGGTTGAAGAATTAAAAACCTTCCGTAAACTTAATTCCAGATTGCAAGGCCATCCCGCTACGCACGAGCACCTCCCTGGCATTCGCATCGCATCCGGTTCTTTGGGACAGGGATTGTCTGTTGCCCTGGGTGTAGCTCAAACCAAAAAATTGGAGAAAGACAGCTCAGTAGTGCACGTGTTGATGGGTGATGGAGAACTTCAAGAAGGCCAAGTTTGGGAAGCAGCCATGTATGCTGCGCACTACGGGATGGACAATGTGATTGCTACGGTGGACTACAATGGGCAGCAGATCGATGGTCCCACCGAGAAAATAATGGACTTAAAAAACCTCAAAGCCAAATGGGAAGCCTTTGGTTGGGAAGTCATCGAAACCAAAGAGGGAAATGACCTGGCTTCGGTAATTGCTGGTTTGGAAAAAGCCAAATCCCTCACAGGAAAAGGTAAACCCATCTTGAACCTACTCTACACCGAAATGGGCTATGGAGTCGATTTCATGGTAGGTACCCACAAGTGGCACGGTTCCCCTCCAAACGACGAGCAATTAGCCCTAGCCTTGGGTCAATTGGAAGAAACGCTTGGCGATTATTAATTATCCATTGCAAAAGACAAGAAGATGAGCTTAGACTTAAAATATACCTATACCGAAAAGAAAGATACCCGCTCAGGCTTTGGTGACGGATTTTTGGAGGCAGGAAGAAGAAACCCAAAGGTGGTTGGACTTTGTGCAGATTTGATTGGTTCCCTAAAAATGGGCGACTTCCAGAAAGAATTCCCAGATCGCTTTTTCCAAACTGGCATCGCTGAGGCCAACATGATTGGACTAGCTGCAGGGATGGCTTTGGGAGGAAAAATTCCCTTTGCAGGTACCTTTGCCAACTTTGCTACTGGTCGTGTATACGATCAAATCCGTCAATCCGTAGCCTATTCCGATAAAAACGTAAAGATCTGTGCCTCACACGCCGGATTGACGTTAGGAGAAGATGGAGCAACCCACCAGATCTTGGAAGATTTGGGCATGATGAAAATGCTACCCCACATGACGGTGATCAACCCTTGCGACTACAACCAAACCAAGGCTGCTACCCTTGCCATCGCAGAATTTGAGGGCCCAGTATACCTCCGCTTTGGACGACCAAGCTGGCCTGTATTTACGCCTGCAGATCAGAAATTTGAGATCGGTAAAGCTTGGAAAATGATTGATGGCAGGGATGTGACGATTTTCGCCACAGGCCATCTGGTATGGGAAGCTGTCGTGGCTGAAGCCATACTCCGCGAGGAAGGCATCCGTGCCGAGGTGATCAACATCCATACGATCAAGCCTTTGGATACTGAAGCGATCTTGGAATCGGTAAAAAAGACCGGTTGCGCCGTATCCGCCGAAGAGCATCAACTCAATGGTGGCCTAGGTGATAGCATTGCACAAACTTTGATTCGTCACAATCCTGCTCCCCTCGAGTATGTTGGTGTCAACGATAGCTTTGGCGAGTCAGGAACCCCAACTCAGCTTCTTGAAAAATACGGTCTCAATGCCGAGAATATCGTTAAAGCCGCTAAAAGAGCAATGGCACGCAAGTAACCTTTGAGGTTTTTCTTTAACCTCGAAGGTTTAAGTTTTAACTCGATGCACTCGATATTTAAATTAAAACCTTCGAGGTTTTAAAAATAAACCTCAAAGGTTCTTCAATCCTCGACTGTTTCATTTTGTTAAAACCTTCGAGGTTTTAAAAATAAACCTCAAAGGTTTGACCTATGCCATTACGATACACCCTACTCCCCTTCCTTCTTCTAACCTTTAGCTTTACCGTCAAAGGACAGACCCCTTCCTTTTGGTTGACCGACCCCAAATCCGGCATTCTATTCCAAAAGCAAGCTGAACCAAGTTCGGGTTCATGGCTATCTACCGCACAGATCAACTTGTATCCCGATTCTACCTTCCAAACCATGGATGGATTTGGGTTTACACTGAGCCAGGGATCCGCAAGCCACTTGTTGGCTATGTCTGATTCCGCTCGAAAAAGTGTGTTGCAGGAATTGTTTGGTATAGGTGAAAAAGACATTCGAATTTCCTATTTACGATTGTCTGTGGCAGCTTCGGATTTGAATGCCTTCCCTTTTTCTTACAACGACCTAAAGGATCCGCGAGCCACAGATCCAACACTTAGCCAGTTTAGCTTGAGCTACGATACCCTGGACGTACTCCCAATCCTAAAGCAGATTCTGGCAGTGAACCCTCAAATTAAGCTGATGGCTTCCCCATGGTCTCCCCCGACCTGGATGAAAGACAACAAGGATACACGAGGAGGTTCACTATTACCGGAGTTTGAGGCCAGCTATGCCCAGTATTTAGTCAAATACATTCAGGAAATGGCAAAGCGCGGGTTTACCATCGACGCGCTCACTATCCAAAACGAACCCCTGCACCCAGGCAACAATCCCTCGCTACTGATGCTAGCAGATCAGCAGGCGCGGTTTATTGGTAAGCATTTGGGACCTGCATTTCGACAGGCGGGGATCCAAACCAAAATCGTTATTTACGATCACAATGCCGATCGCCCTGATTACCCAATCACCGTTCTCAGCGATCCATTGGCCAATCCATTCATCGATGGGGCTGCTTTTCACCTTTATGGAGGGCAGATCGAAGCCTTATCCGAGGTTCATCAAGCCTTCCAGGACAAACACATTTACTTCACCGAGCAATGGGTAGGTTCCCCTGGAAACCTAGAAGGTGACATCGCCTGGCATGTGAAAAACCTATTGATTGGAGCCCCTAGAAATTGGGCAAAGACAGTCTTGGAATGGAATATAAGTTCCAATCCTAGCCTAAGCCCACATACAGATCGAGGAGGTTGTGATCGCTGCTTGGGTGCCATCACCATTGACGGCAATGCAGTAACTCGTAATCCCGCTTACTATGTCATTGCCCATGCTAGCAAATTTGTGGATCCAGGATCTCTTCGAATAGGTTCTACCCTTCCGGAAGGCCTTCCAAATGTGGCTTTTCTTCGAGCAGATGGTAAACAAGTCTTGATCGTACACAACGACAGCAAGGCTAGCAAACAATTTGAAATTCGTTCAGGCAATCAGCAATTCAAGGCCTCCCTCCCTGCTGGAGCCACAGGAACCTGGCTTTGGTAAACAAAACCGCCAAGCAAAAAAAAAAGTCCCGAACAATCGGGACTTTTTTTTTGCTATACTTCCTATTGAAAACCTGCTATCATTCACTTGAACTTAGAAAATAAGTTTTGAAGTTCACTAGCATTCGCCGTGGACTGTGGACCGTCGACAGTCATCAATAGGTATACTTGCAGAGAATCAAATTACTTATACCTTAGGTACTACCCATCCATTATGGTAGTTGGCCTTGATCAATTGATTGGCTTCGGCGTCGGTAAATAGATTTTTGGTAGCATCCCAATAGACTTTCTTGCCTGTTTTATAGGCGATATTCCCCATCTGCGCATTGATCGCAGCAACAGAGCCTGTCTGAATTCCGCACTTCAATAACTTGGGATTGTTGGCATTCATAGCCTCTACAAAGTTAACAGCATGCAGTTCCAATGCGCTCGGTCCACTTGGTCGAGTATGCGGAACCTCCTCTACCTTTGGCCTTTTTTGGCCATCGATCGTTTCCGTTTCAGGAATCACCTTCCATCCGCCCCGATTAACGACAAGCGTGGCATTGTTGCCAATAAATGCGATTCCCTCGGTAGTCCCGTAGTTTCCTCCATCAATTCCAGTGGCATGCTCCCAGAGCATGTTGAAGCCTTCGTATTCGTAGACGGTCTGCAAGGTATCTGGGGTCTCAGATGCATCGTCTGGATAGGCAAATTTACCCCCAGAAGCCATCACGGATTTAGGAGCAGACACGCCCATCGCGAAAAGCGCAATATCAATCTCGTGCACGCCCCAGTCGGTCATCAAACCTCCAGCATAATCCCAGAACCAACGGAAATTGAAGTGGAAGCGGTTGGCGTTAAAGTCTCGCTTCGGAGCAGGTCCTAGCCACATGTTGTAATCTACACCTGCAGGTGCAGCGCCATTGGCAACTACAGGCACCGGCTTCATCCATCCTTGGTAGGCCCAGCACTTCACCAAACGGATTTGACCTAGCTTGCCTGATTTCACATACTGAATGGCTTGGTCGTATTGGGAACCAGAGCGCTGCCACTGTCCTACCTGAACAATCTTGCCGTAGCGCTCCTGTGCTTTAACCATGATTTGGCATTCTTCGATGGTGTTGGCAATGGGTTTTTCTACATACACGTGCTTTCCTGCTGAAACCGCATCTACCATGTTGAGGCAATGCCAATGATCAGGAGTACCAATGATCACTACATCGATGTCCTTGTTTTCCAACATCTTGCGGTAGTCCTTGTATTGTGTAGGACGCGTTCCGCGAAGTTTGAACACATCTTCAGTGCGCTGATCTAGCACGCTTTGATCCACATCGCAGAGGGCCACACAGTTGACCTGTGGGATTTTGAGGTGTGCATTCATGTTGGACCAACCCATCCCCTTACAGCCGATTACGCCGTAGTTGATTTGGTCATTGGGTCCAATGCTGCGGGTGAAGGTACCAAAGTCAGCAGCAGTTAAAATGGAGGGCATGGATAAGCCCGCTCCGAGGAGCATGGTATTTTGTATGAATTTTCTTCTTGAAGTCATGGGGTTACTTGTTGATGGTTGATAAAATGAAAGATTAAATACGATCTACGAGATACGAAATACGATTTGGTGAGTTAAGTCCTCCATTTTATTCAAACTCTAATTTTTCTGAATTAATCAATTAGCGAGTACAGGTAAAGGAGTCTACTCTAATTTAGATGTCGTATTTCGTCAATCGCCTGCCTGCCGCAGGCAGGTATTTCGTACTTCACAAAGGTCTTACCCAAATATTTCGGAAGCGAACGGGGTTTCCGTGGTCTTGAAGTTTGATCGGCAAAGCATCCGCATGCGCCTTGTAGTTGGGAATTCCAATGTATTCAGTTGGCCCTTTGAGGATCACATTGTTTTGAACTAAGACTCCATTGATTAGTACGGTAACGGTAGCAGGTGAGGTCAGCATGCCATTTTTGTCAAAACGAGGTGCTTTGAAAATGATGTCGTAGTAATTCCAGTCGCCAGGACCTCTGAGTGGGTTTACCAAAGGTGGGTATTGCTTGTAAACACTTCCTGCTTGCCCATTGGTGTAAGTCTTGCTTTCGTAGCTATCGAGAATTTGAACTTCATAGATCCCCATCAAAAAGAATCCGGAGTTGCCTCGACCCTGTCCTTCGCCTACAATCTCAGTAGGCGCGGACCATTCCACATGGTATTGGGCATCGCCAAAGGCAAGTTTGGACTGAATATCACCCGTTCCGCGCTGTACGACCAATTCTCCATTTTCAATTTTCCAGGGAGCAGGACTTGATCCATCTTTGGCAGAAACAAATCCAGATAAGCTGCTCCCATCAAACAGGACAATGGCATCTGAGGGCGCTTGATTGTTCATTGCTCCGGGGGTTACTTTGGGAGGAACAGGCGTATAAAACTCCGTAGCCTGCGGAGGCATAGGTGGAGGAGTAGTTTGCTGCGCAAAAACCAGAGATGCAGTTCCTAGGCTAGCTACTAGTACAACAAAAGTCAAAAATTGCTTTTTCATAGGTTAATTGGGTTTTAAAGAGAATAAGGTGTTTAAAATACAGCAAAAATTTGGGGAATTGGAAAACCGCTGATGGATTTTTGATGGAATTCCCCAAATCCTTTTCTACTTTTCCTAAAATTAAGCTATCCTATGAAAAAATTGATCTTCGGACTCGTATTGGGTCTTTTGCTCAGCATGCAGGCCATTGCCCAGGAGGACTACTTCTTCCCAGGTGAGAAATTTGATCCCAGTATCCCCTCTCCTTCCCAATTTTTAGGGTATTCTATTGGAGATTGGCATACCCGCTACGATTTGATTGTCAAGTACTTTGAGCGATTAGATCAGCTCAGTGAGCTTGCCAAACTCCAAACCATAGGATATACCCATGAGCATCGCCCAAAGATCATCTTGACCATTACCTCGGCGAAGCACATGGGCAATTTGGAACAGATTAGACAAAAGCAGTTGCAACTTGCAGATCCAAGTCAGCCCATGCCTGAGGTGGCCAACATGCCTTCCATTATCCATCAAGGCTATGGAGTCCACGGTAACGAGCCTTCCTCAGCAGAAGCAGCCATGTTGACTGCCTACTGGTTGCTTGCTTCTCAGTCAGACTTGGCTAAAAACCTAAGAGAAAATGCGGTCGTCCACATTGACCCTACCCTCAATCCAGACGGAAGAGATCGCCACAGCTTGTGGGCCAATTCCAACAAAGGATTCCCAGCTGTAGCAGATCCCTTGGATCGTGAACACAACGAAGCCTGGCCTGGAGGCCGCACCAACCATTACTGGTTTGACCTCAACCGTGATTGGCTACCGCTAGCTCATCCTGAGTCAAAGGCAAAAATATCCTGGTATCACCAATGGTATCCCAACGTAACCACTGATTTTCACGAAATGGGAGCGAATAGCACCTACTTCTTTGAACCCACCAAGCCCTATGGCTCAGAAAACCCAGTCGTGCCTCGCAAAAATTACGACGACATCAACCCAAAGTTCGCCCAATACTTTGCCAAATACATGGATCAAATTGGTAGCCTCTACTGGACCAAAGAAGTGTTTGACAACAGCTATCCAGGCTATGGCTCCTCCTATCCAGACATGCATGGAGGGTTGGGATTAGTCTTTGAAACAGCCAGTTCCAGAGGACATATCCAAAGCAGCCAGCGTGGAGACCTGACTTTTGCCTTTACCATCCGCAACCATGTGGTCAACTCACTGGCTACCATGGATGCTGCTCTAGCCAATCGCGAATACATGCACCGGTACCTTCGTGAGTTTTTTGACGGAGCAGTTGCCGAAGGAAGCAAGGATCTGGCGAAAAACTACGTGTTTGGAGATGAAACTGATCCGAGCAGAAATCGCCTTTTCCTACAATTCCTACTTGACCACAAAATAAAGGTGTATGAAAACGCGGCAGATATTACTATAGCTAGACAAACCTTCAAAAAAGGGAGCTCTTGGGTAGTCCCAACCAAGCAGCCTCAGTACCGAATGGTACGAACCATGTTTGAATACGTGACCACCTTTGCGGATTCTGTATTTTACGATGCATCTGCTTGGACCATGGCTGCGGCTTACGGCATGCCTTTCACTTCCGCGCCTACGGCAAATGCCGGTACAGAATTAAAAGAAGTTACTGCACCTGCTTTTACTTTCCCGCAGGGGGATGCCTACGCCTATTTGATTGATTGGAGAGATTATTATGCTCCGAAGTTGCTTTTCGAACTTCAAAAAGCAGGAGTGCATGTAGAGGCGCTACACCAACCTTTTGCTTCCCAAACTCAGGAGGGCAAGGTAGATTTTGGACGGGGAACCTTGATGATTCCTATGGGCTTCCAATCCTTACCCAAAACCGAAGTGGTGGAGCAGCTCAAAACCTTGGCACAAAAGAATAGTCAGAAAGTTTATTCTGTACAAACTGGCTTGAATCTTAGTGGCATTGATTTGGGATCCAATAGCGTATCTGCCGTGCAGCATCCAAAAGTGGTCCTTGTTGTAGGCACTGGAATCAATGCTTCTGAGGCTGGGGAAATCTGGAACCTACTGGATCACCAAATCGGCATGCCGATTACCAAAGTGAATGTGGAGCAGTTTGGCCGACTCAACTTGCATGGCTATAACACGCTGATTCTTCCTTCTGGTAGCTATGGCTCGATTTCTGAAGCTCAGGTGAACCATATCAAGGATTGGGTAAGCCGTGGAGGTACCATTATTTCCATGAAGAATGCCTCACTTTGGTTGAATCAAAAGGGCATCACCAAAGAAGAAGCCGTAGCTGCAACAGCAGAGAAAGGGGCTGCTAGTCTTCCATTTGCTACTCGAAACGATACTGAAGGTGCCAAAGAAGTTGGCGGGAGCATTTACCTCGCTGAACTTGATCTGACGCATCCGATTGCCTATGGCTATACGCGCAAGACCTTGCCCGTATACCGCAATACAGACCTATTCATCAAGCCTTCGGCAGACAAATACCTTACTCCTATCCGATATACGGCCAACCCGCACCTAGGAGGGTACATTTCAAAGGCCAACTTGGAAAGCCTCAAGCAAAGTGCGAGTGTGGTGATTTCGCCTTCTGGCCAAGGCCGAGTGGTTCATTTCTTTGATAGCCCTAATTTTAGAGGCGCTTGGTACGGAACCAACAAACTCTTCTTCAATGCACTTTTCCATGGCAATGCAATGGATTAAGTAGGCCTGTTAGGAATAAATAAAGCCTCAAAATCATTGATTCTGAGGCTTTATTTATTTTAGATAAAAATTAAAGTTTAAACTGCACCGGCAAGGTCATTTTGGTAGCCACTGCGTTACCTTCCTTTTTAGCTGGAGTCCAGATTCCAGAATTACTAATTACCCGTACAGCCTCTTCGTCACAGCCTTTTCCAATACCTCGGAGCACCTCTACGGAGCCCACTTTTCCTTCAGCATCTACCACAAAGGAAACCACCACCATGCCTTGGACATTGGCTTCCTTGGCAGCAGTTGGATAAGATAAGGTTTGAATCATGTAGTTGGTAAATCCAGTCATCCCTCCTGGAGGAACTGGCATTTCATCTACGGTGGATTTCACGGTTTCCTGTGCCTGAACAGCAGTGGAAAGGGTTAGGCCAGCTCCTAGCACAAGCGAGAAAAAGGCGATTCGAAGTAGTTTTTTCATACAAATAATATGTATCAGTTATACAGAGAATTAAAACAAAAAGGAAAATACAAAATTGATTGGACTATCGAATGTAATCACTGATTTTAAGTCATTTTTTGTTCGGGGGGGTGGGTGTTTTATAATTTGAAATTCAACGGAAAGTTCATTCGGGTAACTACTGCTTTGCCGTCTTTCATTCCTGGTGACCAGGTACCAGACTTAGTGATCACTCGAACCGCCTCTTCGTCACAGCCATTTCCAATGCCTTGGAGCACTTCAACTGAATCTACCTTGCCTTCGGCTGTCACCACAAATGTCAGAACAACCATTCCCTGTGTTCCCGCTTCTCTAGCAGTAATTGGATATTTTAAGTTTCCAAGAAGGTATTTGGTAAATCCTTTCATGCCTTTTGGTGGAACGGGAAGTACATCTACCGTATCCACTGCTATCACTTGCGCCTGAACAGTTGCGGAAAAAGATAGGGCTAATTCCAGCGTAAGCGAGAAAAATGCAATACGAAGTAGGCTTTTCATGTATTTAATGAGTACTATTTATCTAAAGAATTAAAATAAAAGGAAAATGCAAAATTGATTGAGTTAACGAGGGTTATGGCTTTTTTTATGAAAATGACGATCAAAATTGGATTGGCCCAATCTGCAAGGTCATTTTTTTTACTATAGACTTGCCTTCTTTTTTTGAAGGTGTCCAGATCCCTGAATTAGAAATCACACGAACGGCCTCCTCATCACAATTTGGACACAAACTTCGAATGATTTCTACTTTCTCCACCTTTCCTTCGGCAGTCACGACATAAGAGACCAACAAAACTCCTTGCACCTTGGCTTCCAATGCAGCTTTTTGGATAATTTGGTTTAAGTTATTGCTAAAATTATAGAATCCACCTGGAGGAATAGGCATTCCATCTACTGGGGGATTCCCAGCTTCCTGGGCATGAACAGTAGCATTAAAAGATAAGACTACCCCAAGCGCAAGCGAGAAAAAGGCACTAAGAAGTAGGGTTTTCATTTTTACAATAAGTTTTAATTCATTCAAAGAATAAAATTTGCCACCTCATTTCAAAATGAAATGACTTAAGCGGGGAGATTGCTTACTCTTTCAAAAAGAAAAAAGAGTTCGGCCCCTATCTGATGCGAACGCTCGGTATACATTTGCTCCTCTTGGGGGCTATCGTCAAAGGCCTTAGGATCTTCAAATCGAAGCGGAAAACGCTTTTCTGCACCTGGAATAAACGGACAGTTTTCGTCTGCGTGATCGCAGGTCATCACCGCAGCAAAGTCCTTGGTGGCATTGATGGGGTCATCGTACACCTTTGAAAAGGTCACAATAGGCTCCGAATCATCACTGAAAAGCACAAAGTAAATCGGGTTCTCCCCTTCTTTCTGCACTACCTTGAACCCATCGCGTTGAATGGCAGCAATAGCCCGAGGGTTAAATGCGGTCACTTCAACCCCACCCGAGTAGCAAAAAGCTTCAATCCCATAGTAGGCAGCGGCCGTTTGTGCCCAAATCTGAGAGAATTGACTTCTTCTACTGTTGTGCGTGCAAATAAAGTTGAACCGGATTTCCTGTCCAGTTCTCAACTTCTCCCGAAGGTATTGAGCCATCTCCTCCAAAAGATCCTTGCGCTCCGAAGTGATCGACGATACAGGCAAAGAAGCGATGGTCTGAAGTAAAGGGCTGTAAAAGGTATTCTTCATTCGATTAGCAGCATCCTGAATTTGGAGTACACACGGGGCCCTGCGCAATGCTGGAAAGCCTAATTTTAGGTTTCTCCATGGGAATACCGCATTTGTCCTTGGCTAGGCAATCGGTTTGAGTAGCAGTCAACAAAAAATCAGTCCCATTAAAATCCAATCCATACCGACCAATGGTATCTCCCTGGTACTCCACTTCGAC
>CANGZP010000061.1 GCA_947458475.1 Cyclobacteriaceae bacterium
AAAAGGATCCATAAAAACTTGCAGAAGATGACTCCGTCAAACTTTGAAGAGAAATGGTCAACTTACAGTACCCAAAGCAGGCCAGTTTTGAATATATTTAACAATGAAATTCAATTAAAAACCGGTCAACACTAATCAGGGATCGACAAATTTTATTTTTTCACAATAGGCAACACAATTTTACTTTGGAATTTGCCTCCATGGTGGATGGAGTTGTTGGCTACAATCCCTTTGGTTTCGTCGTAGGTATTGCCTCCTGTATTCATGTTGCGATCAAAGCGCGGGAAGTTCGAACTACTCACCTCGATTCGGATGCGGTGTCCTTTTTCAAAGTAGTTGGAGGTACTCATGGGAGTCAATTGGATTTCATAGACCTGCCCTTTTTCCATCCAAACTTCTTTGTCATAGCCCTCTCGGTAGCGTACCCGTTGGATGGTTTCGTCTAGGTTGTATGCAGTACCATCCGGATACACATCGATCAACTTGATTGTCACGTCGGTATCCTTCACATCCGAAGAGAGGTACAGGACGCTTTCAATAAATCCAGATACTTCCACGCCTGTCTCCAAGGGATCTGTAGTGTAGACCAAAATGTCGTCTCTGAGTTCCATCTCCTGCTGGTCCATGGCGCCTCCCTGTACTGCATTACCGGTACAGCAGACATTTCCTCCATTGGAGGTGACGGGGTTCATGGGGTCGTAGCGGTAGTTGTCTTTTGCATCTGCCTTAGGAGCTTTGCTCACTAGCTTTCCATCACCATTTCTTGTATTGGCTGATCCTTTGGAATCCAAAAAGAAGGGAGTCATCACGGCTTCTTTGGGTGGCCATACGTCAGAAGACTGCCATACATTTTTACCCATCGTGTAGTAAGTGACTTTGGAGAGCTTGGCGATGGTGTCGTTATCCTTCCCTTTTAGCCAGCGGTCAAACCATGCCGTAATCACCTCGTCATAGTTCCAGCGGGCATCTCCCACACTTCGCTGACCGATTACCGTGTTTTCGGTAGCACGGGTAAAGGAGCAATGCAACACAGGAGCGATGACCAAATACTGGTTGTCCCGAGCCATCTGGCTGATGGCATTGGTGCGAGCATGGTTGTAGAGTGCAATGTTAGGAGAGGAAGAAACATCGTACCAGGACACAAACCACATGCTTGGGGTATCGAAAGGCATGTTGTCGTGGTACAGTCCACCTTGGTACCAGCGCGGATCATTTGGTTTGCGGGTGATCATCTCCTCATAAATCCCTTTCGGACCATTCACATTTTTAATAATATCCTGTACAGGTAGGTGGGAGAGGGCCGCCTTCCAGTCCACTTTGGGGTACTCTGGAGCCATGTCGTAAAAGCGTTGCAAGCGAAGCAAATCTTCTTGCCCAATTCCTGCTTGAAGTCTCGGGGCTAGGGGATCGTGTTGGGTGCCGTATAGCCAAGAGGTAAAGAGCATTTGCCCTGCACCTCCGCGGTACCAGTTGCCTTGCTCCATAAACTTCCCGATTCGGCCAACTCCCGCACCATAGGCTTGGGGTACCAAGGCCGCTAGGGCAGGGTGTTGCAAGGAGGCGGCGGCCATTTGCCACTCTGCAGTGGAAGAGCAACCCAGCAAACCGATTTTGCCATTGCTCCAAGGCTGTGCAGCCATCCAATCAAAGGCATCGTAACTGTCGGTAAGCGGCAAGCCTAGGATATCCCAGTTGCCCTCAGAGAAAAATCGGCCCCGTTCGTTTTGCACGACATAGGCATAGCCTTTCTTTACCCATTCCAAGGCTGTTTGCATCGTGCGGGAATTGAGTTCCCCATTGCCGTAGGTATTGAAGTTGTAGGGTGTTCTGGAAAATACAATGGGTACGGGTTGGTCACCCTTGGGGCGGTAGATGTCTGTGGCAAGTCGAGTTCCATCTCGCATGGGCATCATGACCTTCTGCTCGATTACTGCAACTTCGTCCAGCTGAACGACTACGGATTTTTCCTGCGAAAATCCTGGGGCAACAGTTCCTAGAAACAGGAGGAGCGTAAAAAGGGAAAGAATTTTTTTCATAGGGTTTATTAATAAATGGGTCGAATCAATTTTAATTACCATCAAGTTGAATTAGGCAAGAGGGTGAAATTAATCGATATCAAGATAAGCGAAAGCAACAGCTTTTTACTCAGAAGCTGTAAAATTTTGATTCAACAAAACCGATTTTTCTCAGTTTAAAGAATGTAGATCTTGAATGGGGTTTTTGATTCCCCTGAATCTACCTACCTTGCAGCTTCATAAATTTTTACACATGAGCACTAGCCCATTTCCACTGTTGACTACCTGGGTGGAACTTCCTAAGAACACAGATTTCACGATTTACAACCTTCCTTTTGGGGTTTTTCAAAGCAAGAAATTGAGCCCAAGAATAGGAATGGCTATTGGAGACCAGGTGATTGACCTGAGCATTTTGGACCAAGAGGGATTCTTTGCTAACCTATTTCTTCCAGAGGGTATTTTCCTCAAAGATTCGCTCAACGACTTGATTGGGCTTGGCAAGGTGAAAACAAAGAAAATTCGAGAGCGCGTACAGCAGCTCCTGCTTCAAGAAAACGAGGAGCTCCGAACGCATTCTATCCGTGGAAAGGTGCTGATCAAAAGCAAGGAAGTGGAAATGCTGTTACCAGTCAAGATTGGAGATTACACAGATTTTTACAGCAGCATCGAGCACGCTACGAACGTGGGCAAGATGTTTCGCGATCCCGAAAATGCCTTGCTTCCCAACTGGAGACATTTGCCTGTAGGCTACCATGGTCGCGCCTCTTCAATTGTAGTGTCGGGCACTCCCATCCACCGTCCCAAAGGACAGTTTAAGGATGCCAACATGGACAAACCCGCATTTGGCCCTAGCCGAAGCATGGATTTTGAGTTGGAACTGGCCTTCATTACTGGGAAATCCACCCAGTTGGGGGAATCCATTGCTACCCAAGAAGCGGAGGACTATATTTTTGGAATGGTCTTGTTCAACGACTGGTCTGCCCGAGATATTCAAGCTTGGGAGTACGTGCCTTTGGGCCCCTTTTTAGGAAAAAATTTCGGTTCCTCCATCTCTGCATGGGTGGTACCTTTGGAGGCCTTGGAACCTTTTCGCCTTGCTGGTCCGGTTCAGGAGCCCGAAGTATTGCCGTATTTGTCTTGCAGCAAAGCACACAATTTTGACATTCAGCTCGAGGTGTGGCTACAGCCAGACGGCAAGGAGGCGAGCAAGATCTGTACTTCCAACTTTAAGTACATGTATTGGAACATGGCGCAGCAACTCGCCCACCATACTGTCAATGGATGCAATGTGAATATTGGAGATGTAATGGCGTCCGGAACAATCTCTGGACCTACGGAAGATTCCTTTGGTTCGCTATTGGAATTGAGTTGGAAAGGCACACGACCACTTACTTTAGATACAGGTGAATCTCGAACCTTTATTCAAGACAACGATACAGTGTTGATGCGGGGCTACTCCGAAAAAGATGGAATTCGAGTTGGCTTTGGCGAAGTGCGCGGCAAACTCTTACCTGCTACCTAACGAAAAATGGTCTCTAGAAAGAGACCATTTTTCGTTAGTGGGGTTGTTCGTTATTTTTTGGAAGGAACCAGCGTTGCAAGTTTCTCAGGCTCGTCGGTGGTGATGAAATCCACGCCCAATTCGAGGAGCCAACTCATGTCTTCTTCCTTGTTGATCGTCCAAGAGTTGGTGGTGAGGCCGAGTGTTTTGGCTTCTGCGATCCATTGAGGCATGCGACGCAAGAGGGAGATGTGGTAGTCGAATCCAAAAAATCCAGCTTCTTTCAGTTCCAGTGGAGTTTTATCCCCATTCAAGTAAGCCACCTTGGCTTTGGGGTCGGTAGCGATGGCTTTTACTCCACCTTCATAGCTGAAGGTGATGTACTCCACCCAAGCCTGTGCGCCTAGTTCTTGTACCGTCCGTACCGACAATTCCCCCACGCGCTCACTTCGTGCAACACCCAATTGAGAGGGTTTAAATTCAAGAATCAGTTTGGTGCCTTTTTGGGTCATCCCTTCTGTGAGATAGGCCTTGAGTGTGGGTATTTTTTCTCCGTTAGGGAGGGTTTTGGAAAGTAGTTGCTCGTAGGTGGAGATTTCGATATCCATCCCTTGGAAGTCGTGGTCGTGGTTGACTACGAGTACCTCGTCAGCCGTCATCCATACATCAAACTCGCTTCCTTCACAGCCCAGACGAACGGCTTCACGCAGGGAGGCGATTGAGTTTTGAGGCAATCCATTCGCTTTCCAAGCACCGCGGTGAGCGATGATTTTGTTTTGATGGAAGGCAGACTGAGCAAGGGTAGTTTGAGTAAAAAAGGTCATCAATAGAAGTGAGAAGATGATTTTTTGCATGGGAGGGTTGAATTAAAGGATTATCCGCGATTTTACAAGTGAGTATTAAGGAGCGCTAATTGAAGCGGATTATCGTCCACAGACGACAGTCCACTGCCCATTTAATTGAAAATTAACCTCTATTTTCTATTGGATACTGGTGAAAAAACGAATGAGCATTGAATTCGAAATGTACTAAAAATCTCAAGAGGGCTGTGGAGAAGCAGCTAAACTTTACCAAAACTTAATCTACTGGACTTTCTGGTTTTGGTATAGCCAAAAAAAGCGTCCCGAATACTCGGGACGCCTAGTGTTGCTAAAATCTGCGATTCGATTACTTAAATCCCAAATCAACCAATCCTTTGTGGCTGATTTTGATGGCTTCCATGGGATCAAGTCCAAAGGTTTGGTCTTGTTCTACCAAGTAGAATTCCATTCCAGATTTTTCTTTCTGAGCAAGGATGGATTTGAAATCTATCGTACCTGTTCCTACAGGTGCAAACTTGCCCTCTTGGTCCATGTCCTTCACGTGCCAAGCCTTGAATCGGCCTGGGTATTTTTCAAAGTAGGTCAAGGCACTCGCATTGGCTTTGGTCACCCAAAAGAGATCCATTTGGAAATTAACCCATTCCGGATTGCATTTTTCAAGAAGTACTTCTTCAATGACGGTACCGTCTGCGAGGGGCATAAATTCAAAATCATGGTTGTGGTACAACAACTTCAATCCAGCTTTATGGCATTTTTCGCCGATTGTATTCATGATGCTCACTAGCTCTGCAGCTGTGCCTTTCATGCCAAGTTTGTTCGTAGCGGGATCGAAGGTAAACATGCCCATAGGCGGCACAGGAATCACAAAATAAGTGATGCCAGCTGCTTTAACATCGGCGATGAGTTGGTCTGCATTTTCCAACGTCACCATACCCATGTGTGCAGAGATGGCTTTTAATCCTAGGGAATCAAGCACAGATTTGAATTCGGTTGGGGTCATTCCGTAAAACTTGCCTTCTGCATAGTCGGCAGACTCCACGTAGGCATAGCCTGCATCGGCAACTGCCTTGAGGGTCGGTTTTGGATTGGAAGCCATGGAATCGCGTACGGTGTACAAAGCCAATCCTCCAAAGTTGGTTAAAGCTTCTGTGTCCGTGGTGGAGGTTTCTGTGGCTGGACCACAAGAGAAAATTCCTAGGATGAGTCCCAAAAGTAGGGTGAGGGAATAGCTAATTTTTTTCATAGAGCTGGGGTTGAAAAGAAACCGAATATAGGTAATTCTCGATTACTAGATTCTAATTTTGGATGATTGGGCTAAAAGGTTGTAGTTGATACTTATGAGATTCTCCGCTTTTTCACCACAACCCAAAGAAAATAAGGCTTGAGGATCAATTAAGTGAGCTGTGGACTGTTGACAGTGGTCTGTGAACGATTATCCGCAGTTGTAAACAGGAAAGTTGAGCAACTGGTGTAATTGCGGATAATCATATTAAAGCTTATTTAAACCCAAAGAACAGCGGGAAAAGGAAGCAGACAATAGCAGTCCAGAGTAGGTAAATGGGTAGGTAACGAACCAAGGTCAAGCCTACTGCTTCCAACTTACTTTTTCCAATTACGGTTAGGATGAGTTGCCTAGAGACCATCACCAAGTGAACCAGCATTAATAGGTTGACACCCAACACAGCCATGCGGTTGGGGGTGATGCCCCATTCCGAAATTCGAAAGGCGATGGCAGAAAGTGCAATGCCATTGACCAGCAAGGTGGTGAGTGAAAGGAATACGAGGATCCAGGTCATGTAGCTCACTTTTTTCTCAGAGAAAGATTCGGCAACCGAAAAGAAAATGAGTGCCATGACACCGATCAAGAGTAGGTTGAATAGCAATAGAAAATCCCGGTCGTTGTAGGGGTCTTTGCCGGCATAAACAATCGCCACCAAGTAGCTGAGCAGCATCAGCAGGACCAATGGACTGAATATTTTGGCAACGATGGGGGGGACCTTATTTACCAATTCTGGGTTGGTCTGGGTAATTAGCGTAGCCAATAACGGCGCTGCTGCTAGGCCGTATACCGCGATGTATTCAAAATAAAAGTTTTCAATAGAAATTCCGATGAGTCCAAAAAGCCCAATAGTTATTCCTGTCAGTAGTCCTCCAGCTAGAAGGAGGATGCCGCCTACAATAATCGTTTCCCCATTGTAATTGAGGTAAGAAAGCCGCTTCCCCAGGTCTTTCAAGTTGGCACCCGAATAGACGAATCCAAGCATTCCCCAGAGAAATAGCGGGAGGTGGATGCAGGCTAGAATTAGGGTGTCGCTCGTTTCCGATTTCGGTAGAAAATTGATGTACACTACTGCCAGAAGTGTGGTAACTAAAGGGACAAGCATAGCCGAAAGGGGCAATTTATTTTTGCGAATAAAATAGGCATAGAGGAAGGGAAAAACTACGAATCCTAAATTGCGAGGATAAAAGAACTCCTCTTTAATGTCGAATAGGGTAGGGAATTTGGCAAATGTACCTGCAATCGCAGCGGCAATCAAGATAAAGAGCCAATCTGATTTTGTTCCCCATTGGACACCATCCGCCTCGAAGTGGAGGCGTTCGTACCAGGCCTCAGCCAGGGGATTGCCTTTCAGTGAGGGATAGAGTTCTGTAAAGTTGCGGGTAAAGGCAGTTTTGTTTTTCCGGTAGAGCTTTTCGAGTTCGGCCGGTTGATCGAGGAGGGAGAGGAGTTGCTCGTTCATGGGGTGGGATGGATTGGATAGGTAAGAGGATAAGTCAAGAAGTTTTACTTGCAGTAATCAGGTGCTCTAGAAAATCGAGATGGGATTGGAAGGCTTTTTTACCGGTTTCCGTAGCCGCATAAGTGGTCAACGGCTTCCTTCCAGCAAAGGATTTGGCTACCTGGATGTAGTTGGCATTTTCTAAGTGGCGGAGGTGGGAAGCGAGGTTGCCATCGGTGACTTGAAGGAGTTCCTTGAAGGAAGTGAAGTCACAGGAGGGATTGACCATCAAGACCGACATGATGCGTAGACGAAGCACGTTGTCGAATACTTTATCGTAGCCTGCTTGCGGTTTAGCGCTCATGGCGGAAGTACATCAAAGCACCGTAGATCACATGGAAAACACCAAATCCCAGTGCCCAGCATAGCAGTCCAAAATCCGGAAAGAAGGCGGAAATCAGGCCTAAGGCGAGTTGGGTGTAGCCCAAGTTTTTGATTTCTCCAAGGGTAAATTGGGCCGATTGCACCAGTCCAATTCCATAGAAAATTAGGGTGGCAGCAGGGATAAGCACGAAAGCGCTTTCATGCAACAAGGCAAAGCAAAAGAATCCTCCAAGGGCCACCGGAAGAAATAGCGCTTGTAAAAAGCGCTTGCTGGCGGGAGTCCAGAATAGTTGGGAGGAATTGCTGCCTTTCTTTTTGCTAAGAAAATAGGCGGTACTTACCGCAGCGATTAAGGTCGCCAATCCCAGCAAGAGCAAACGATTCAACACCTCTCTGAAGGATAGAATGGCTGCCCCGGCTCCCCAACTGCTGCTTGGGAAATAGATCCAGTACCAGGTAAGTCCGGCAGCGGCAAGCGCATACATCCCAGCAAGTACTCCAGAGAGTCCACTTAAGGAAAGGAAACGCGTGCTGCGCTCCATCATGGATTTGATTTCAGCTAATTCTTCTTTTGGATTTTTCATTTTAAAAGTACTTTGAATTGCAAAGTAAATTAAATGAATTTTAAGTTCCAAGCCCAAGCAAAAAAAAGAGGTAGAAGGAGCCAGCTTAGATTTTTATTGGTCCGCAGGTGCGTACTAATTCGCATGTGATCTGCGTATTTTTTCCTTAAAGATCTGCGTAAAAAAAAAAGCATAAAAAAAGCCCGGCTAGGGGCTTCTTTTTAATCAATTAAAGTCAGGATTTACTGGAACAACTGCGGTGCAAATTGGCTGAGGTATACCCTCCAGTTTCTCCAAGTATGTCCTCCTTCCGATTCCACGTAGGTATGTGGCATGTTCATTCCGGTCAATTTGGCCAAGTACTCTTGATTGGCTTTGTAAAGGAAGTCTGTTTTGCCGATGGCAATCCAGTAGAGCTTGTAGCCGTTGTCTTGTTGAGTCTTCAAGGTTTGGTCGAAATTGCTGTATACACGACCGGTGGCATCTTCTCGAGGCATGATGGCGGCGGAGAACAAACCGACATAATCAAAGGTATTTGGGTAGTAGCGCGAGATGTGCATCGTATGAAAACCGCCCATGGAAAGGCCAGCGATGGCACGGTTCTTTTTCTCTGCCTTCACGCGGTAATTACCTTCCACAAATCGGATGATGTCCTCAAAAGCGCCTTCGTAAGTTCCATCCATGGTTTTGGGAATCATAAACTGGGGTTTGTAGAAGTTTTTGCTTCCCTCTCCAGGCGCTCCATCTTGGATGACGTTGCCGTTTGGCATCACGACGACCATAGGCTTGGCCTTGCCTGCAGCGATCAAATTGTCTAGGATCTGAGCCGTTCTTCCCAGGTTGATCCAGGCTTCCTCATCGCCCCCAGCTCCATGCAGGAGGTAAAGCACCGGGTAACTTTCCTTGGAAGTTTCGTATCCAGGAGGAGTGTACACCGTTAGTCTTCTGTCCATTCCGAGTCCTGGGGAATCGTACCATCTTCGGCTCACAGTACCGTGTGGAATGTCATTGGTTTTGTAAAGTTCCCCTTGACCACCACCGATTAGGAAAAAGTTGGTGGCTGTACCCACATCGCGAATCAAGAAGGGATTGCTCGGGTCAGTAGCGGTGAAGCCATCCACCACAAAGGAGTAAGCATAGAGTTCAGGGTTAAGTACGGGAGTTTTGAAGGACCAAACTCCATTGGCATCTTTGGTGAGTGTGGCCTTTCCTGGTCCATCCATTTGACCCATGGGGGTGTCCATTTTGATGGAAGGAAGAAAATCCCCGGTTACCTGCACCGCCTGTGCATTGGGAGCAAAGAGGCGGAAGGTGACCGTGTTATCGGCATTAACTTCTGGGGAAACAATGTTTTGAGCTTGGAAAAGGGCTTCTTGGGCAGAAGCGGCAAATCCTAAAAGGATGCTACTCATCAATAGGCTTAGAAATTTTTTCATTCGGGTTGTTTGTTTGAGCTTTGGTTCAAGTTAAGCAAGACCAGAGGAACTGCAAGGAGATTTTTTTTGAGTGGTTTTCAAGGAAAAAGGTAAAAGAAATGAAAGGAGATTAAGAAGTGGATTGACGCTTCAATTAACCTATATTTAACTTAATGGCTTTTAACTCAAAAATTAACAAGATGAGAATCCTAACCTTGAAACTGACCCCTCTCCAGTTTAAAGAAATTGAGGAAAATGCTGCGGCCAAGGGAGTTTCAATGGAAAAGTACAGCATAAAAGCGGTGGAGTTTTACAATCGCAATATGAAACGAGACCTATTAGCCAATGCTTTTGCTAAGGCAAGTGTTCTTGTTAAAGAATCTTCTATGGAAATCAATGCTGAATTTGATCAGCTGATTGAATAGAAGAAGCTAAACCGCACAATTCTCCTTTTTCATTTGGGCAAATCTAGGCAAGGTTGACTAATCCCTATTGAAAGGACAACTGCTTACTCTTTACTTTTTGGGATTTAAAAATTCTTCTCGGGAGATCAGGTTAGCGGGATCTTTTGATTCTTCTAAGGATAAAAAAATATCGGCTTTAGTTTCATTTGGGAGTTCTCTCCAGAGTTTTCCCTCAGGGGTAGTTTTTCGAAGCAAAAGAAAATCTCGAAGAGTTGTCAACAATTGCTCATTTTCAATCTCCTCAATGAGTTGATGTAGCAATGATTTTAGGTTAGCTGTCATGGAACGCATTGTTTAACTCCAATTTACCAAACAAAGGATATGAATAAGCCTGACCATGAAAAAAGTTTTCAACAAGTTCTATTTGCCTGATTTCCTATGCTCTAAAAAACTTCATTTGCCATTCCCCGTTGTCCACGGTATCTTTGCAGCTCAAGCAAAATTTGAAGCCGTGGCTAATAAAACCGTCAATGTAGGTTTGGTCCAACTTTCCTGTACTGGGAACCCGACCGAAAACATGCAAAAAACTACTGCAGGCATACGCGCTGCTGCCCAGAAAGGGGCGCAAGTCGTGATCTTGCAAGAGCTCTTTCGCTCCCTCTACTTCTGTGATGTGGAGGACTATGCCAACTTTAACCTGGCCGAAGCCATCCCCGGTCCTTCCACGGATACTTTGGGCGCGCTAGCCAAGGAACTGGGAGTAGTTATCGTCGCTTCACTTTTTGAAAAACGCGCCGAAGGCTTGTACCACAATACCACCGCTGTCTTGGACGCAGATGGTACCTACCTCGGTAAGTACCGCAAAATGCACATCCCGGACGATCCCGGCTATTACGAGAAATTTTACTTCACCCCAGGCGACCTGGGCTACAAAGTTTTCGCAACCCAATTTGGAAAAATCGGCGTCCTCATCTGCTGGGACCAGTGGTACCCCGAGGCAGCCCGCATCACTACCCTGATGGGTGCTGACTTCCTAGTATACCCTACCGCCATCGGCTGGGCCAAAACACAAGATGCAGCCACCAACGAAGAGCAATACGGCGCTTGGCAGACCATACAGCGCTCTCATGCGGTGGCAAACGGCATCCCTGTAGTATCGGTCAACCGTACCGGTGTAGAAGGAGAAATGCAGTTTTGGGGCGGTTCTTTCGTGGCCAACCCATTTGGTCGCGTGACTTACCAGGCCCCGCACCTTGAAGAAGAAATCCATGTGGAAACCCTAGACCTGAGCGGTTCGGACCGCTACCGTACCCACTGGCCATTTTTACGGGACCGAAGAATTGATTCCTACGCCCCAATCACCAAGCGTTTTCTTGACGAAGAATAAGCCATGCAGGACCTTTTCCAACTGGCCCAAAGTGGAGCGGTAAGCCCCGCATCCCTCGGCTATTATTTTCCTGCGGAATTTGCTCCTCAAAAAGCCATGTGGCTCAGCTGGCCCCATAAAGAGGAGAGTTGGCCTGGAAAAATCCAGACCATTTATTCTCCCTATGCCCAATTTGTCAAAGAAGTGGCCTTAGGGCAAGAAGTACACATCAACGTAGCCGATGTGGCTATGCAGGCATTTGCTACGCAACAGTTGGAGCTAGCAGGGGTGCGCATGGATCGGATCTTCTTTCACTTTTTTCCCACCAACGATGCCTGGTGCCGTGACCATGGACCGGCATTCTTAATTAATCCTGCTGCCACCACACCCAAGGTGCTCGTGAAGTGGAACTACAATGCTTGGGGAGAAAAATACCCTCCGCACGACCTGGACAACCAGATTCCTATCCGCATCGCGAAGGAGTTGGGTATCCCATACTTCAGTCCCGGCATCGTGATGGAAGGGGGATCTGTGGAGTTCAATGGCAAGGGCACCTTGCTTACTTCCAAGGCCTGCTTGCTCAATCCCAACCGCAATCCACACCTCAATCAGGAGCAAATCGAGCAGTACCTTTGCGACTACTATGGCGTTCGCCATATCCTCTGGGTAGGAGATGGCATTCTTGGAGACGACACCGATGGACATATTGATGACATCACCCGATTTGTGAACGCCGATACGGTAGTCACCGTAGTGGAAGAAAACAAAGCGGATGGGAATTACGAGATCCTCCAGGAAAATCTCCACCTGCTGCAACAAATGCGCCTAGAAAATGGGAAGCAGTTGAATGTGGTAGAACTCCCTATGCCAAGTCCTGTGATTTGGGAGGAACAGCGACTGCCAGCTTCCTATGCCAATTTCTACATCGCCAACGAGGTGGTGGTGGTGCCTACTTTCCGAGATAAAAACGACCAAAAAGCCTTGGATATCCTGTCCGGCTGTTTTCCTACCCGTCGGGTGGTGGGTATCGATAGTACCGACATCATTTGGGGATTGGGTTCCTTCCACTGCTTGAGCCAGCAGGAACCAGCGGTGACCTCCTAATGCCTAGCAAAAAAAATCCTGCTCTGAAGGGCAGGATTTTTCGATTTTCTGAAGGTTAGTAAAACAAACACGCCTCGTTTTTGCTTTTTATACAAAATTACTCCCATGAAGCAGCCTATTTTCGCCCTCTTATTCTTGATCTTGATGAGTTCCTGCGGGGTACTACAAACCCAGCGAACAAAGAATATTTCCTACCTATCGGCAACCACCGATCTTCCAGAAAAAACCTTGAATGTTTTTGCGCCCAAGAAGGCTAAAAATGCACCGGTATTGATCTTTATTCATGGTGGGAGTTGGCATAGTGGTAGAAAAGAGATTTATGATTTTATGGGTAATCGCCTCGCTGCAAAAGGGGTGGTGTCGGTCATCATTGACTATCCCTTGGCGCCAACCTACCAGTTACCTGCTATGGAAAAAGCCAGTGCGCTGGCTATTCAATGGGTGAAAGAGAACATCGCTTCCTACGGAGGTGATCCAACGAATATGTTTGTGTCAGGGCACTCGGCTGGAGGGCATTTGGCTGCTTTGGTAGCGGTTAAGGACGAACCTTGGAAGGAATTGGGGATGACCAATCCCTTGAAAGGCGCTATTCTAAACGATCCTGCAGGATTGGATTGGTACTGGTTCCTGACCGAACTCAAAGAAAAATACAATAAGGAAGACAACTACGATGCCTTCACGGCTGATCCTGCGGTGTGGAAGACCTATTCGCCGATCTACTACCTGGAATCTAAGGAAATCCCGATGTTGGTGATGGAAGGGGAGTTGACCTATCCTGGCATCAAGTTGACCGTGGAGCGCTTTCGCAAGGCTGCAGAGGAAAAAGGACTGAAGTTGGATTATTCTTTTTATCCCAAAACCAAACACATCCCGATGGTGACCCAGTTTTTCTTCCCTTGGAGTAAGGGCTACAAAGATGTGTTGAACTTTATGGAGGTAGGGCAGTAGGAGACAGTTTCGAGTTGTTGCTGATTTACATTTTGATTTTTATGTGCTAGATTTGAAAGGGACTCACCCTCCTTTTTCAGCCCACTTGCCCTTTTCTAGTTATGCGCTTGTTGCAGACGCTCGCCTTCGCGTTTTTTTTTGTATTCAGTTCCTGTGCTCAGGAGGAGGACACACTGTTTAGAAGCACTTCGAGATCGGTGGAGAACTATGCACCGCAATCTTCCCTTGGGTATAAAATTCAGCACAGGTACTACACGCTTTCCTACTCCAGCACCCATCGGCAGGCGGAGTATTCCTACTATTTCCTAAGCCCAGAAAGTATTCTGGGTGGGCAGGAGCGCACGGACGATTTTCGGGTTGATCCCAAG
>CANGZP010000062.1 GCA_947458475.1 Cyclobacteriaceae bacterium
GGCACCTTTCAAATCAACTACCTTGTTGCCAATGCGGGTTGGTATCCCAAGTACGATGTGCGTGTCAAATCCATTACGGATGCCCTGCAATTGCAGTACAAAGCAGAGGTATTCCAGAACACCGGCGTGGATTGGAAAAATGTCAAACTGCGCTTTTCCAATGCCAATCCCAACCAGAATGGACAGGCCCCAATCCTAGACAAATGGGAACTCAACTATGCCCGCTATACTACCGTCAATAAGTTTGCACTACCACAGACCCCCGGCAGCATTGGTGGGGTGGTCCTAGATGAGCGAGGACAAGTTCTTCCTGGGGCAACCGTCTTGGTCAAAGGCACCACAATTGGAACAACCACGGATATGGAAGGCCGGTATTCACTTACCTTGCCCACCACCGCAAAGACCTTGGTTTTCTCATTTATAGGCATGCGCATGGAGGAAATGCCTATCCAAGGCAGGTCCAACTTGAATGTGACCCTCCTGGAAGATACCCAAGCGCTGTCTGAGGTAGTGGTAACAGGATTTGGCAGGCAATCGGAAAAAAGAACATTGGCAGTAGAGCCGATGAACAGCTCCATGGATGCCGCCCCCTTAATGACTTCCTTCGTCGAAAATCAAACGACCGTCGAAATCCAAGTGGCCGAGCCCTACTCCATCAAAACCAATGGGGAACGAACCCTCGTCGACCTTAAAACTTACGAGATCCCAGCAGCCTACCGCTACACCGCCATCCCAAAGCTGGATAAAGATGCCTTCCTCCTGGCCGAAATTTCCGACTGGAGCCAGTACAACCTCCTAGAGGGGGAGAGTAATCTCTATTTCGAAGAGGGCTTCGTGGGAAGATCCATCCTTAACCCAGCTGCACTCCAAGACACCCTTCAGATCTCCATGGGTCGAGACCGATCCATCGTGATGCAGCGCGAGAAAGTGGACCAGTATTCCAAAAAACGCAGCGTCGGATCTAACATCACCGAAAGCCGTGGCTATGAGATCAGCCTCAAAAACAACAAATCCCAAACAGTGACGCTGCAGCTCAAGGACCAAATTCCAGTCTCGGTCAATTCCAACATTACCGTGACCACAGGGGAACTCAGTGGCGGCACACTCGATCCGATCACAGGCATCGTGACTTGGGAGATCACCCTTCCTCCAGGAGGGCAACAAAAGCTTTCCCTACGCTACGAGGTCAAATACCCCAAGTCGGAACGCATTATTTTAGATTAACTCGAACACCCATGAAAAATGTATTTGACCCAGCAGTTACCGCTGAATTGATCCATCGAATCGAAGAACTTAATCCACAAAGCCCTGCCCTGTGGGGCAAAATGTCGGTAGACCAAATGCTTGCGCATTGCTGCGTAGCCTACGAAATGGCCTTTACGGACAAGCATCCCAAAGCAAATCCCGTGATGCGCTTTCTCTTGAAAAACTTTGTCAAAAAAGGAGTGGTCAACGAAGTTCCCTACAAAAAGAACCTCCCCACAGCCCCTGCCTTCCGAATTAAAAATGAAAAGAACTTTGCGGAAGAAAAGGGACGGCTTATTGCCTTTCTCGAGCAAACTCTTGCTGCAGGAGAAGTAGGATTTGAAGGAAAGGAATCCCCCTCCTTTGGTCCGATGACTGCCAAGGAATGGAACAATCTCCTGTACAAGCACCTCGACCATCACCTAACTCAGTTTGGGGTCTAGGACATACAAAAAAAGTGATGTGGCCACTAAAATCCTGGAGGTCAGTCCTCAATTTAAGTCTTGGGCTCCTGCTGTTTTCGTGCGCAAGCAAGCCTAGCTCCTCGGAAATGCGTTCTCAAAATCTTCCCGAGGAAAGGCAGGAGGCCATTTCTTCCCCCTCCGAAAACCATCCTTGGGCAGGAACTTATTTTGGCCAATTGCCCTTCAAAGAGGGTGATGGGATAGAAACTAGGCTTCTTCTCAAGGAAGACAGCACTTTTGCGTTCCATACCGAGTACCATGGCCGCAACGATGCGCTGGAAGAAGAATTCACCGGAAAGGTGGTGTGGGAAAAGTCGGCAAGTGAAACAAGGCTAATCCTAGTCGGAAAGATCGGGGGTTATCCCAGCCAATACCTCATGCAAGACTCGCTCCTGATTCAGCTCGATTCCAAAGGGCAAAAAATAGAAGGGCCCTTGGCAGAACGCTACTGGCTCAAACGCATCAAGTAAAGCGAACTAACTTCCCATGCGCCTTGGAGGTCATTGGATAGGGGACGGCTTCTGTGATGGCTTTAAACAGCAACTCCACCAATTTTTGCTTCATAAAGCTGCGATTCAAAATCAAGCTTACCTCCCGTGTTGGAGATGCTCCGACAAATGGGCGGAGCCGAGATTTTTCCTCTTTGGATAATTCCCAAGTAGCGAGTTCGGGCAAAAGTGTCAGTCCCTTGTAGCGGTTGACCATGTTGCGAAGGCCTTCCAAGGACCCGCTTTCATAATGAAAATTTTGATGGCCAGACAGGCTTTGGTCGCAAAAGTTAAGCACCTGATCTCGGAAACAATGTCCCTGCTGCAAGACCCAGAGCTCCTCCTTCTTGATCTGCTCCGGCACAATTTCCTGCTGAGAGAGTAGCTCATGACCCATGGAAAAATAGGCATAGAACTTCTCGTAAAATAGAGGTTTCTCCAAAATTCCTGGGAGCTCCAGAGGAGTTACTACAATCCCCACATCGAGCTCATCGTTTTTTAATTTTTTGAGAATTTCCTCCGTCACCATCTCCTGCACCACCAACTTGACCCCGGGATAGTGCTCCAGAAACTTGCGGATAAATAAGTGTAGCAGATAGGGTGCAAGCGTAGGAAGAATCCCCAGCTTAATCGTCCCTGAAATATCTCCCTTCAGTTGGGCGACCAACTCAAAAATACCCCTGCTATCCGTCACCACTTTCTTGGCCTGCTCGATCACTTTGGCGCCCGACTCGGTAGGTATGACGGGCATTTTACTTCGGTCAAACAACACCACGCCCAACTCCTTTTCCAGTTTGCTCAGCTGTGCACTGAGGGTAGGTTGGGTGACAAAGCAGGCGGCAGCAGCCTGCCCAAAATGCCGGTGCTTGTCGACGGCTATTAGGTATTCCAACTGTTGAATGGTCATTTCGATTGATTTTTTCTATCGAAAGCTCGGAAAAACCAAGGAGAACTAGGGCATCAACTGCTGAAAAAATGCATCGCCGCTCGAGGGGGGAATGACTCCTTTTATCACAATCCCCACAGAAATTGGGAAAAGAAAAAGATTTTCCACTACCTTAAAGTAGTTTTAATCGATGACACCCTAACCCAAAATTTCCTATGTCAGCATCTTTTTCACGTCGAAAATTCCTGGGCGCCAGCCTCTTGACCTCCGCAGGAATAAGCATGCTTCCTGGCCTTTCCTTTGCCTCGACTGCTCCAAGCCCTCTTTTTAAAGTTGCCCACGAACGTGTACGACTAGGTTTCATTGGGGTAGGACGCCAAGCCATGGGCTTGCTCA
This sequence comes from Cyclobacteriaceae bacterium, assembly GCA_947458475.1. GTDB lineage: Bacteria > Bacteroidota > Bacteroidia > Cytophagales > Cyclobacteriaceae > Algoriphagus. The sequence goes on from CANGZP010000062.1 coordinate 3,480, forward strand.
ACAATTTTATGCGCATCCCCGGAGTGGAAGTAGTTGCCGGAGCCGATGTGTACGCAATCAAGCGCGAACGATTTTCCCTTCGCGTTCAAAAAGCTCTCACGGAAGCAGGTAAGACTGTTACTGCACCCAAACTCTACGAGGACTACCGAGAACTACTCCAAGATCCCAATGTAGATGCGGTGGTAATTGCTTCACCAGACCATTGGCATGCGCTTATGGCCATCGATGCCTGCAAAGCGAAAAAAGACATTTACCTCGAAAAACCACTGACCTTCACCATCAAAGAAGGGCAACTCCTCGTGCAAGCCGTTCGCGAAAATGGAGTAGTCTTGGCCGTAGGCTCCATGCAGCGCGCAGCGGTGAACTTCCAAACTGCCGCCATGCACGTACAGCGGGGACAACTGGGAAAAATCTCCCAGGTGCTCGTTCACGTAGGAGACAATCCACACCCCAAGCCTTACGACTTGGCTGCACAACCTATCCCTGAAGGTTTGAATTGGGAAAAATGGTTAGGGCCTATTCCTAGCTTGACATTCAATGACCTGCTCAATCCAGGCATTAGCCTGAATCCTGATAAGAATGAAACTGCCTGGGGAGCTTGGCGATGGTACAAGGAAACCGGTGGTGGATTGATGACCGACTGGGGTGCACACATGATCGATATCGCTCAGTGGGGACTCAGCAAGGATAGAAACGGTCCGACCACCATCATCCCAGGATCCGCAGCAGCACCGCTCACGTACCGCTATGCGGATGGAGTAGAAATGCAGATCACCAAATTTGACGAAGGCCGACAAGGCGTGAAGTTTATCGGTGAAAAAGGCTGGATTAAGGTTTCTCGTGGCAATTACGACAGCTCCATCCCAGAGCTACAGCTCGGCAAAGAACCCGAAAACTTTAGCTTCGGCGCACACCACATCGACTTTATCGACTGCATCCGCAAGCGGAAGGACCCAATCGTCCCAGTAGAAATCGGACACAGCACCTGCACAGCCTGTACGCTAGGCAACATTGCCCACGAGCTGGGCCGTACCATCACCTGGAATCCTCAGACACAACTGTCCACAGATGCTGCAGTTAATGCGAAACTTCACTATGCCTATGAACGAGGCTATAAACTGACCTAATTCCCTCGTCTTAGAAAAATTTTCTGACTCCAAAAAACCTTGAAGACCGTTCTCGAGTTTGAAGGGTAACTCCTATTTTTGGAACCTAGTCTTCAAAAACGACTCGGAAAAATTAACTAGACAATCACAAGAACTCATGGAAAAACTAATTGTAGACTACACCGCCGTAGCGGTAAACACCGGAGGCAGAAAAGGCCACGTACGCACTGAAGATGGCATGCTTGACTTTGATGTGGCGATGCCAAAAGAAATCGGCGGCGAAGGAGGAAAAACCAATCCAGAGCAACTATTCGCAGCAGGCTATGCGGCTTGCTTTGGAGGTGCTTTGGCAGCGGTGGCAGGCACCACCAGCCTCAAAGACTCTGAAATCAAAGTAAAAGCGCACCTAGGTCACTACGGCCCTGGAAGCTTTGGCCTTGGTGTGGACATTGAAGTAAAAATCCCAATGGCAGCCTCTCTAGAAGAAGCACAGAAATTGGTAGACGCAGCCCACCAGGTATGCCCTTACTCCAAAGCTACCCGTGGCAACATTGAAGTGACCGCAACAGCGGTGGCTTAAGCGTTCTGATATCTCTGAAAGAGGCAGGCCATCAGGTGCCTGCCTTTTTTTTGCCTTTCTGCAATAGGGCGCATTCTCCCACTCGTCACTTTTCCGTAGCTCGGTGACCCTCCAATTGCCAAAAGCATGTAACTTTCCAGTTGAAACCCATTTTCTATATGAAAAAGCTATTCTTTTCCCTTTGCTTGGCCTGCTTTGTACTCGGTACCGCAGTGGCACAGCTGAAGACCCCGGAGCAATTTCTAGGTTACAAGCCTGGCGACCGCTTCACGCCTCATCACCGCATGGTCGACTACTTTGAGTATGTCGCTGCGCAAAACCCCAACATCAAGCTGATCTACTACGGGGAAACCAATGAAAAGCGTCCGCTTATCCTGGCCATCCTCTCGAGCCCAGAAAACATGGCGCAACTCGAGCAAATCCGTACGGACAACTTGAAGCGAACAGGCATTCTTTCAGGAACCCCAAGCACCCAGATTCCCATCAACTGGATGTCCTTTAACGTCCATGGCAACGAATCCGTAGGCATGGAAGCGGCGATCTCCACCTTCCACACCCTAGCCGATCCCAACAATGCCAAGGTGCAAGCCTGGTTAAAAAATCAAGTGATTATCCTCGATCCAGCCATCAACCCCGACGGCAGAGACCGCTATTCCAACTGGTACAACCAGAAAATGCATACCCAGCTGCAGCCAGACCTCCAGTCCATGGAACACAACGAGCCATGGCCAGGTGGACGTGCCAACCACTACCTATTTGACCTCAACCGCGACTGGGCTTGGCAAGTACAAGTAGAATCTCAGCAGCGCCTCAAGATGTACCAGCAATGGATGCCTCAGCTTCACCTGGACTTTCACGAGCAGGGCATCGACAATCCCTTCTACATGGCACCTGCTGCAGAACCGTTGCACGAGCAGCTGACCCCTTTTCAGCATGAGTTTCAAGAAATTTTTGGTCGAAACACTGCCAAATACTTCGACCAGATGGGTCGCTTCTACTTCACAAAGGAGCGCTTTGACCTCTTGTATCCTTCCTATGGTGATACCTATCCCATGTACAATGGCGCCATCGGCATGACCATTGAGCAGGGCGGAGGAGGTCGTGCAGGAATCGGTGGCTACAACGCCGTTGGCGATACGGTCACCTTGAGTAGTCGAATTGCCGGTCACTACACCGCTGCCCTTTCTGCGGTGGAAATGACGAGCGCGCATGCACCTCGATTGGTGACTGAATTTGAACGCTACTTCAAGACCAACTCCACAGCTCCCAAAGGCACCTACAAAAGCTTTGTAATCAAGGGCGAAAGCAATCCGGCTCAGGTGGCCAAATTGCTCGAGCTTTTGGATAAAAATGGCATCCGCTATGGAAAAGGAACTGCCAAGACAGGCTTGAAGGGCTACGAATACCAGAGTGGAAAAGTGGGCGTCCCGTTTTCCACGAGCGACAAAGACATCGTCATCTCCGCGTACCAACCCAAGTCCGTGTTGACCCAAGTGCTATTTGAGCCCAATCCGGCGCTCCACGACTCGATTACCTACGACATCACCAGCTGGGCGATGCCGTATGCATATGGATTGAAGGCCTTTGCGCTAGACACCCGACTCGACCCAAGCGGAGACTACGAAAAAACAGCTCCAACCCCCTTGGCACAAGGAGGTACTCCAGTAGCCTACTTGGCTCCTTGGCAAGGTACCCGCGATGCAGCGTTCCTTGCAGCACTGCTCAACAAGAAGATTCGCGTGCGCTATGCTGAATACCCCTTCTCGGTAGAGGGTAAATCCTATCCGGCCGGAACCCTCATGATCACCAAAGGCGGCAACGAATGGGTGGCCAACTTTGACCAAACCGTACGAGAAGCTGCCACCCAACATGGAATTCAGCTCAGCACCACGGGTACAGGCTTTGTAGACCAAGGCAAGGACTTTGGCTCCCCAACAGTTCGCGTGATCCAAGCTCCTAAGGTGGCACTTGTAGGTGGTACTGGAACTTCTTCTCTCAATTTTGGAGAGGTATGGCACTTCTTCGAAAAAGACTTGAAGTATCCGTTCACTAGCCTAGATGCTGCTTCGATGGGCAATGCTGATTTGAGTAACTACGATGTGATCATCTTGCCTTCGGTATTTGGCTCAGCACTAAATGCGAATGCCCAAACCAAGTTGAACGACTGGGTGAAGGCTGGAGGAAAAGTGATTGCCATCGATGGCTCGGTCAACCTTTTTGCCAACAAGGAAGGCTTCAAGTTAAAAACCTTTGATACGGAGGAAGAGAAAAAAGCCGCCGAGAAAGCCAGCCAGGAACTCGCCAAGAAAGAGCGCTTGGAGCCTTACACCGAGGGTGAGCGCTTGGAAATCGCAGGAGGCACTGCCGGAGCAATCTATGAAATCAAAATGGACGAAACGCATCCGCTAGGCTACGGCACCGGCGGAAAATACTATACCCTCAAGAATAACTCCAGTCGATTTGCCTTCCTCAATGGAGGAGCGAATGCGGGGATTATTGCTTCCAATGATGCCTACAGAACAGGATTTATCGGCTATAAAATCAAATCACAGATGGGTCAATCCCTCGTGATCGGCGCAGAGAGTCAGGGAAGAGGTCAAGTAGTCTACTTTGTGGACAACCCGATTTTCAGAGGCTTCTGGGAGAGTGGCAAGCTCGTGTTGAGCAATGCCATCTTCCTAGTAGGGCAGTAAAAAAGGCTCTTAAATCAATCACCTAATCCTCCCTTGAAATATTTTCAAGGGAGGATTTTTTATACCATTCGTATTGTTTTGTGGCTTGGCATATTGATGAGTTAATTCAAAATTTCTATTGCGGCGCAAATGGAGTGGCGAGTTTTCTCAGATTAGTTAACGCTATGCAATTTTTACCTAAGAAGCTCGAAAAATATCAGCCGTTGGTGAATTACAGGAAGACCGACAAACACATTTTTTATTTCAATTTGTTTTCATCCTTTCCAGGAGGCAAAAAATTCTCCCCTGTAACAATGCTTTTTCCTGTTTTATCTTCTAACTCTTTTCTTGCATTTTTAGCCACAGACCCTCCTTTTTTACTGGCTACTGCATTTTCATTAAGTCCTTTTGCCTCGGCTGATTCGGCTATTTGCCTAGTGGAAAGTTCTGCCAAAGCAGTAAATATCAATTCCGCTTCACTCATATGGTCTCTTAGATTTTGAGACTGTATGCCTTTCAACTCTTTATGATTTTTTACGGTTAGACCCGTCCATTCCTGGTGAATGATATTGGTTAATGCTGCAAACTCTACTCCCTTTTTTACGCCACTTTCTTGCCAGTAATCCGTAAGCTTATTCCGAGTTTCTTGACCTGTCATTCGCTGCTGAATCCACTTCTCGCTTCTACCCAGTTTTTGCCAATTTTCTCGAGCCCTATCAATTCCTTGGCCTGGGTCGTTTATTTCTTGTATTCGTTCATAGCCTACTTTTGCAAGCCATTGTTTAAAGGGTTCTGCTTGGGGTGATGGAATGGACTGAATTATCCGTAATAAATTTTGCGTAGTCGTACAGTCTGTTTCCCTCATTTTGCCATCAGCAGCTTTTAGTTTCAACTGTCGACAAATTGTCGACAGTTCAAGTCCATCCTCGGCTTTAATTCTTAGTTTCATTTTAAACCAATAATCTCTAGGATTGCTACTATTGGTTAAAATTTCAATTACATCTATAACCGAGAAATACCATTGCTCTTCCCTAGAATCCCAATAGGTTCGAACCTGCTGGCCTTCAAATAATTTTAAATTGCTCATGTCCACTGATGTTTTGATTCCAAAATTCTACCCTCTGATCCAATCCTTCGATTTTAAAAATTCCCTAAGAATCATCTAAAAATTAGTTGCTAATTCCTTCAGTTAAGATACGCTTTTTGGCCAAAAGGTTGTCATCAAATTGACAAAAAATGGGCTCTTTTGGGTTTTTTAAAGTCAAATCAGGCCAAAGCCAACCATCCCAAATTCAAAGACTATTCATTGGAATAACTCTCAGTAAACAGCCCAATCAAGTGTTGAAGTTTAGAAACCTAGAATTGGGGTCTAAGCAAGGCTTTTGGGACGAGAATCCATCATAGTGATAGTTTATTCCCCTTCAACCGTAAAATTGAGGATCATCAGATTTAAAAAATTCAATTCTTACCCGTAGATTACTTGCTTGAATCTTAGCCACATGAAAAAAATAACCAATCCAGCCTTACTTCTCGCCCTAGGGGCAACGGTAAGCATGGCAGCTTGGATGCCTAAGACAACGGGATCTCTTTTCCCCAACTTAGGCACCGAGACCATCCAATCGGATAGCACCAAAAAAGACTCGCTCAAGAGTTACCCCAAATTCAAAGACCTTCCCCTCAAGCCTGAGCGTGAGGTAAGTTTCACCACTGCCGAAGGCACCTGGATGAGTTTGGACATCAGCCCAGATGGAAAAACCATCGCCTTTGACCTCATGGGTGATATCTACACCCTCCCTATCGAAGGGGGAAAAGCAACCCCATTCACCTCAGGGATGGCCTACGAAACCCATCCTCGCTATTCTCCGGATGGTAATAAACTTTTATTTACTTCAGATCGTGCCGGTAACGACAACCTTTGGTACATCGACCTAGTCAAAAAAGATACGGTACAAGTAACCAAGGACAAAACCGGAGATGTACCTGGTGCACACTGGACTCCTGATGGAGACTACATCGTGGTCTCCAAGGGCAGAAGAGTGCCTAAGTTGTGGATGTACCATGTCGATGGAGGCGGAGGCATACAGCTCAACGATGCCCCAGCTACCATGAAGACCATCGATCCTTTTGTAAGCCCAGATGGCAAAAAGGTGTACTTCTCTTGGAGAACAGGTTCTTGGAATTACAATGCCACTCTTCCTCAGTACCAGGTGGGCTACTACGATTTTGACAAGGGAAAAATCACCAGCATCACCTCCCGCTACGGATCCGCCTTTACTCCTACTTTGAGTAAGGATGGCAACTGGATGGTCTATGGTACCAGATGGCAAGACAAGACCGGTTTGGTCATCCGCAACCTCAAGAATGGCGATGAAAAATGGTTGGCATACCCTGTGCAGCGTGACGAGCAGGAGTCCATCGCCCCTCAAGGCGTACTCCCTGCGATGGCTTTCACTCCAGACAGCAAGTTTGTAGTGGCTTCCTATGGAGGTAAAATCTGGAAGATGCCTATAGATGGCACTGCCGCCACAGAGATCCCTTTCCAAGCAGACGTCAATGTCGCCATGGGCCCTCGCTTGTACTTCAACTATGCCATCAAAGACAGCACACACAAGCTAGCCACTCAAATTCGTGATGCCGTACCTTCTCCAGATGGGAAGAAATTGGCATTCACCGTGCTCAACAGATTGTATGTAATGGATTACCCGAATGGGTCGCCAAAAAGAGTTACCAAAAATGAGTTTACAGAAGCCATGCCTACCTGGAATCCAGAAGGCACCCAATTGGCGTTTGTGACTTGGGAAGAAAAAAATGGAGGCAGCCTCTACAAAGCTACACTCGGAGATAAGGGTGTCGTAAGCAAAGTTTCCAACGAATATGCCTACTATTCTGGGCCAGTTTGGGGACCAAAAAATAGAATTCTTGTATTCAAGGGCCCAAAAAGAGCCTTGATCGAAGCAGAAGGTCCTTTTGTGGATGGTTCTGAAGGAGAATTGGTATGGATCCCAGCCAGCGGAGGTACGTTCCGCAAAATCATGGATGCCGGCAACTACGGCAATGCGCACTTTACCCAAGATACAAGCAGAATCTTCCTCAATGGAGGAGGTGGAGCTCTACTTAGCGTGAAGTGGGATGGAACGGATGAGAAAATACTCGCTCGAATCACCGGTATCACTCCTTTTGGCTCGGCTGCCGATCCAGAACATGCAGGACATGGACACAGCCAAGATGTGCGCTACGTGATGGGCAAGGCATTTTCGAATGCAGATGCAGTCAACTACTGCATGCTCCCTGAAGGATCCAATTCCCGTGAACCCAACATGATGCCTGCGAGCGCAAGCACCATTTACATGGCACCTGTAGGCAACCAGGCTTTGGCACAAATCAACAACAACGTCTATGTGGTCACCATTCCTACTGCAGGTAAGACCCCAACAATCAATGTGTCCGAGCCAAGTGCTAGTAGCTTCCCTTCCCGTCAACTAACGGAAATCGGCGGAGAATGGCCGTATTGGGAGGCAAATGGGAAGAAAGTACACTGGTCTCTAGGAAATGGACACTGGGTGTATGATTTGTCTAGAGCGGATTTTATTGAAGACTCCGTGAAGACTGCTAAGAAAGAAAAGGTACGCTTTGATGCAGACAGCGTAAGCACCTTGAAAGCAAAAGGAGAGGCTGCGGTTAAATTGGCAGATTCCTTGACAAAAGCAGACAAGAAGCGAATCGATTCGCTGTTCAAAGCAGATAAGGTAAAGTTCAAGGCAGATAGCCTCTACAAGGCAGACCTTAAAAAGAAAGAAACCTACAGCCCAATGGAGCATCAGGTGAAAGTATTCTTTGCCAAGGACATGCCAAAAGGAAGCATTCTACTCAAAAATGCCCGCATCCTCACCATGAAAGGCGACGAGGTCATTGAGCAAGGAGACATTTTAATCGAGAACAACCGCATCAAGGCTGTTGGCAAAACTGGCACCTTGGATGGAACAGGAGCACAAGTAATCGATGCCACGGGCAAGACCATTACCCCTGGATTTATCGATACCCACGCACACATGTGGCCAACTTGGGGTTTGCATAAAAACTCCGTGTGGATCTATGCCGCCAACCTGGCCTATGGCGTGACCACTACGAGAGATCCTCAGACTGCCACTACCGACGTACTTACCTATGGTGACATGGTGGAAGCAGGGGTAGTTCCTGGTCCAAGAGTGTATTCGACAGGCCCAGGAGTGGGGTACTGGATGTACAATTTGAAGTCTTTGGAGCAAACGAAATCTGTCCTTAAGCAGTACAGCAAATACTACAATACCCAGTACATCAAAATGTACTTGGTAGGAAATAGACAGCACCGACAGTGGGTGATCATGGCTGCGAAAGAGCAGCAGTTGATGCCAACCACCGAGGGAGGCTTGGACTACAAACTCAACATGACCCAGCTGTTTGACGGCTATCCAGGTCACGAGCACTCCATCCCAGTATTTCCACTGTACAGCGACGTAACGCAAACCATCGCTAAAAGCAAGATGGCCTACACCCCAACCTTGTTGGTGGCCTACGGTGGCCCATGGGCAGAAAACTACTACTACACCACCGAAAGCCCTCTTCACGACGTGAAGCTCAACCGATTTACCCCATACAACGAGCTGAATGAGAAAGCACGAAGAAGAGTAGGCGGACTAGGCGGATGGTTTGCACCAGAGGACCATGTCTTCCAGAAGCATGCACAAGGAGTCAATTCCATCATCAAGCAAGGTGGACTAGCTGGGGTTGGTTCCCACGGTCAGCTGCAAGGATTGGGCTACCACTGGGAGCTTTGGTCCATCGCCAGCGGAGACATGCGTGCCATGGATGCCCTCAAAGTAGCCACCATCTTGGGTGCAGAATCCCTTGGTTTGGATAAGGAACTGGGAAGTATTGAAGTTGGCAAATTGGCTGATTTAGTCATCCTTGATAAAAATCCATTGGAAAACATTCGAAACACGAACAGCATCACACACGTGGTGAAGGATGGTCGTGTGTACGACGGCAACACCTTGGATGAGTTGCTTCCTACACCACGGAAACTAGATGCAAGTCAATGGACCAAGGAGGTACCTAAGGTGACTACGACGGTAAAAGAGTAAAGGTTGTCAACGGTTAACAGACCACGGTCGACAGCAGATTGCATAAACTTCAACATTGATTTCCTTTGGGAGCCTGCTAAATAAGGCTTTCTAAAAATTACCAAAAAAAGCCAATCAGTACTGCTGATTGGCTTTTTTTATGGGTTGAGGTACCAGATGGTTGCATTCAATACCGTCGCAAAGCTCACCCAAAGAAGGTAGGGAATCATCAAGACGGCTGCCCAGCCATTGATTTTTCGGAACAGCAAAATGCAAGCTAGAATAGCCGCCCACAACGGTACAATCACCAACATCCCTAGCATGGGATTTTGAACTCCAAAAAATGCCGGTGACCAGAGAAAGTTGAGAAACAGTTGAAGAAAGTACAGGGTCAATACCTGCTTCTTGCGAGGGTGCTCACTTTTCCAGATCAGGAAGCAGGCAATTCCCATCAGCACGTAGAGAGTCGTCCATACCGGACCAAAAAGCCAGCTAGGCGGATTCCAGGAAGGTTTGTTGAGAGTCAGGTACCAGGTTTGGACGGAGCTCAAAGTAAAAAATGCGCCGAGACCACCCGCGATTTGCGGAAGCAACAGGCTGACAAAAAGTTTGAGGTACTTGTTCATGTCTTAGATCGTTTCCAACAAGGTA
>CANGZP010000063.1 GCA_947458475.1 Cyclobacteriaceae bacterium
CACCTCCTCGACTTAGCTAAAGCAGGCGGAAAGTACCTTATCCTCATTGGACCCGAAGGAGACTTTGATCCCAAAGAAATTCAACTGGCATTTGCACATGGATTTCAAGCTGTTTCTTTGGGGAAAAGCCGTTTACGAACTGAAACGGCAGGTATAGCAGCTATTCAAATGCTGCAAGTGGTAAACCGTTAAGGGAAGAGTCCTACCGAAGGCTTCCCGTTTTTAAGGGATTATAATGCCAAAAAGATGGGTAACGAAAGCAACTTCCCATCTTTTAAAAAAATTTGAAGGAAGAACTACCGAAATTCCTTAACAATTTTCTTATTTTACAGTATCTTTTTTCATTCTCCTTTTCTGGAGCCTTGTCTGAAGACTGAACTACTTTAAATCATCCCCGAGTGCCTTACAAAGAGCGAGAAATAGAAAAAAAATACTTTTCCATCGGAGAAGTGGCCGACATGTTTAAAGTTGCGGCTTCCCTTATTCGGTATTGGGAAGGTGAATTTGACATCATTCGCCCTAAAAAGGATAAGAAAGGCAACCGACGGTACACCCAAGACGACATCCAAAAGATTCGCTATGTGTATCACCTGGTCAAAGAAAAGGGATACACGCTTCAAGGCGCCCAAGAAGTGATCGCCGCAGGCAAGAAACAGGGATTTGATAAAGTAGCAGCAGTTCAAAAACTTCAGGAACTCAAGGATTTTTTAATTAACCTGAAGCATGAACTCCAAACCCGATCCAACACCGGAGGATAAGCATTTTTTTATAGCCCTCGCATTAGCTCCAAAAGTTGGCCCCATTCTATTCAAAGCAATCTTAGCCTATGCAGGCTCTGCCTTAGCTTTTTTTTCGTTGCCGCATACTAAAGTGGTCAAAATCCCTAGAATAGGGCGAAAATTACTTGAAATTCAACAGCAACAAGCTTCCCTGCTATCCAAAGCAGCCACACTCCTTACCAATCAAGAGCAGGAAGGATACCGCCTACTCACATCCTTGGATGAGGAGTTTCCCAAACGCCTAAAAGGGATCACAGATGCTCCCGTACTCCTATTTACGAAGGGCAAAGCTAACTTTAACTCAGCTCGAACGGTAGGGATAGTGGGTACCCGAAGTGCAACTCCTTATGGCAGGATCATTACCAAAAAAATCATTGAAGACTTGCTTCCTTACCAGCCAAGCATCGTCTCCGGATTGGCTTATGGCATTGACATCGAAGCCCATCGAACTGCCTTGCACTTGGGATTACCTACGCTAGCCGTGATGGGATCACCCATCCACTTGATCTATCCATCAGCACACAAAGCTATTGCTGAGCAAATGGTCCTTGAAAATGGAGCCCTAATCAGTGAATATGCACCCGGATCGATCTTGTTGCCAGGAAATTTTCCCGCAAGAAACCGAATCATTGCCGCTTTGTCTGACGCAATTTTGGTTGTAGAAGCCGCAGAAAAAGGTGGGGCATTGATTACTGCTGAACTAGCTTTCGGTTACCACAAGGAAGTATTTGCTGTACCTGGAAATCTGCAAGCTCCCTTTTCGGAAGGATGCAATCAGCTCATCAAAAGAATGAAAGCTTCCATCTATACAGGACCAAATGATCTCGGAGAGGCCTTACACTGGTCCAAACCTGGGGAAGCACACCCAACCAAAGTGGTACATAATTTTTCAACAAGAGCAGCCTTGGAAATTAAAATACTCAACCACCTCCAAAGTCAAGGCGATTCGGAATTGGATCAATTGGCTTTTGCTAACCAAATTCCATTGGGAATCCTATCTGCAACGCTTCTTTCACTTGAGTTTGAAGGAATCATCAAATCCCTACCCGGAAAAAAATACAAACTCCTTGGTTGAATAGAAATAAAGGGAATCGGCTCGAATAGGAGCTGCTGAACTTCCTTATTCCTTCATTTTACGAATTAACTTCGGGTAATACCACAAATAAAACCCACTTAGCGCAAGGAAAATCAATCCAAAGGATACCAAGGTGGAGTAAGTAAGTTTGGCCCCCTCCTCTCCTGTGGTGTAATAATCTACAATACTTCCGTCGTGCACTTTTTCGATCCAATCGGAATGCCGAGTCCCAATAGATAACACCTCACCCGAATATCCATCTACCTGAACTTCAGTGAAATGGGTTTTAAAAGTAACTTTGGCTGTGCCCTTGTCTGGGCGAATGTCAATCCGATCTACTTCAGAATCTAGGCCCATTTTTTTCATTTCCTCCTCTCCAATACGGACCATTTCTGAAGGCAAAATCCAGGTACCCTGCTCCACCTTACTCGCTAAGGTCGGAGGCAATAGCTCTGCCTTCTTTTTCCAAGCCAATAGAATGGAGGTGATGCCAATAAGAAGAAAAAATAAGAGCAATGGAATCCCTAGCCACCTGTGGATTTTTCGAAGAATTCGAAGACGGATAACTTTAGAATTGGTGGGTGATTCGAGCATGATTGCAACTAGTTCAATAGGTAAAACCTATTCTACTTGGAAAGGCGGGCAAGATACTGAAAAATAAAAAGGAATCTCTTCCCTTTTCCTTTATTGGGAGATTCTAGGGAAGAACCTTTGGATGTTCTTCAACAAAAAAGGGGCAAAAGCCCCTTTTTGAATCTAGTCAAGAAAACTTAGAAGAGTTCTTTTGCGACTTTATAGGTAGTCTCAGCCTTACTCATTGTGTAGAAATGCAGGGTAGGCACCTCTGCCGCCATCAATTCCTTGCACTGCTTAATCGCCCATTCGATCCCCACTTCTTTTACATGGGCATTGGTGGTGCATTTTAAAAGTGCATCGGTCAACTCGTCGGGAAAATCCAGAAAGAAGGATCTCGGCAAGGCAGTAATCTGCCCCAAGGTTGTGATGGGCTTGATGCCTGGGATGATGGGAATGTCTATCCCAGCCTCCCGCACCTTGGCCACATAGTCAAAGTACTTTTGGTTGTCAAAAAACATCTGAGTAACCACATAACTTGCGCCTTTGTCTACCTTCTCTTTGAGGTAGTTGAGGTCAAACTTAAGGCTTGGCGCCTCAAAATGCTTTTCTGGATAACCTGCCACACCCACACAAAAATCGGTTTGGAAGCTAGGTTCGGTTTCTTCATGCAAATATTTCCCCTGATTCATGTGAATCACCTGCTCTACCAGTTGACTGGCAAAAGAATGACCATTGGGTTCTGCTTCAAAGCGCTCTGCCTTAGGAGCATCTCCACGAAGGGCCAACACATTTTCTACCCCAATAAAATCAAGATCGATCAGCAAGTTTTCAGTTTCCTCCTTCGTAAATCCCCCACAAAGTACATGCGGAACTGCATCTACATCAAAACGATTCATCAAGGCAGCACAGATCCCAACCGTTCCAGGTCGCTTTTTGGTGCTTACCTTTTCCAATAGTCCATTGGGATGCTTTTTGTAGATGTACTCTTCCCGGTGGTAGGTAACGTCCACAAATGGTGGCTTAAACTCCATCAAAGGCGAAATCCCTTCTAGTAGTTCCTTCAAACTTTGGCCTTTTAGCGGAGGGAGAATTTCAAAGGAAAAAAGGGTGCTTTTCGCCTTTGCTAAATGTTCAGTGATTTTCATTGTGCTACAGTTTCAACAATTTCAGTTGGCGTATAAGCCAGATTGGGGGATAACAAGCGTTCAGCAGCTTGCAAGTTGATGCCTTTGCGGATAGCATAACTGGCTACCTGATCGGCACCAATTTTTCCTAATCCAAAGTAGCTGCTCTCCGGGTGTGCGAAAAAGAACCCAGAAACGGAACTAGTCGGATACATCGCATAGCTGGAAGTCAAGGTTATTCCTATGGTTTTTTCCAAATCTAAAAGTTCAGAAATAGTCACCTTCTCGGAATGCTCTGGACAAGCTGGGTAACCAGGTGCAGGACGAATCCCCACATAATCTTCCTGAATCAAGGATTCATTGTCCAACTTCTCGGAAGTAGCATAGCCCCAGTAGGACTTACGAACTTGCTCATGTAAGTATTCTGTAGCAGCTTCAGCCAATCGGTCAGCCAGGGCTTTAAACATAATGTCATTGTAATCGTCTCCTGCAGCCTGAAATTCGGCGAGCTTGGTTTCCATGCCCAATCCAGCTGTCACCGCAAAGCAACCCAGGTAATCTACCTGATCGGGGTGCAAGTAGTCTGCCAACGAACGGTTAGGAACTCCCTTTCCTTTCTTGCCTTGCTGTCTTAGAAAATGGAAACTTGCAATTTTATTTCCTGATGCATCCAATACAGCCGCATCGTCTTCTACCCGCTTTACGGGGAACAAGGAAAATACTGCTTTTGCAGAAAGCCATTTCTCTTGGATCAGCGTGTCCAACATTGTTTGCGCTTCTGCAAACAGTTTGGTGGCCTCTTCTCCTACCACCTCGTCTTTCAGGATTTTAGGGTATTTGCCTGCGAGCATCCAAGTACTGAAGAAAGGCGTCCAGTCAATGTATTCACGAAGAACTGTTAAATCGAGATCCTCTAGGACTGTGCGTCCCAATACCTTAGGAGCAACTGGGCTTGTTCCCTCCCAATTGATGGCTACCGGGTTATTTTTTGCCTCTTCGTAGCTGATCAACTGCTTCACCGTCTGCTTTGCTTCGTGCTCCTCCCGAAGCTGTCGATAGGATTCCTTCAGTTGAATTCGGAAAGAATCTTTAGTTTCTGGGGATATCGACTCCCCTGCAATCGGTACAGACTTGCTTGCATCACTGACATGCACCACTGCACCCGAATACATGGGGTCAATTTTTACTGCAGTATGGATTCTCGAGGTAGTAGCTCCTCCGATTAGCAAAGGAATGGTAAGGCCTTGGCGCTCCATTTCAGAGGCCACATTAACCATCTCATCTAGGGAAGGCGTAATCAATCCACTCAATCCAATGATGTCTACCTTGTTTTTGATCGCCTCATCAATAATTTTCTGCGCATCTACCATCACACCTAAGTCGATAATTTGGTAGCTATTGCAAGCCAAAACCACACCTACGATATTTTTACCGATGTCATGTACGTCACCTTTTACGGTGGCTAATAGAATCTTCTTTAAGGACGATGCTTCTTGACCCTCTTCCGGAAGCGGCATAAACGGCTCTAAATAAGCCACTGCCTTTTTCATGACACGCGCAGATTTGACTACTTGCGGGAGGAACATTTTTCCTTCACCAAACAAGTCCCCAACCACGTTCATCCCATCCATCAATGGACCTTCGATCACTTTCAATGGATTGACCAACTCAAGGCGTGCTGCCTCCGTATCCTCTACAATAAAGTCTAGGATTCCTTTTACCAAGGCATGTTCGATTCGTTTGGCTACAGGAGCGGATCTCCAGGCCTCGTTGACTACTTCTTTTTTATCCGCTGACTTTACCGTTTCAGCAAAGTCAAGCAGTCGCTCAGTTGCATCTTCTCTACGGTCAAACAATACATCCTCTACTCGCTCCAAAAGTTCTTTATCGATATCGGCATACACCTCCAGCATGGTAGGATTGACAATTCCCATGTCCATTCCATGTTGGATCGCATGGTAGAGAAACGCAGCGTGCATGGCTTCACGTACGGGATCGTTTCCTCGGAAGGAAAACGACACGTTGCTGACCCCACCACTTACCTTGGCTCCAGGTAGATTTTGTTTTATCCAGCGTGTTGCATTAAAAAAGTCAACTGCGTTTTTCCGGTGTTCCTCCATGCCGGTTGCCACAGGAAAAATATTAGGATCAAAAATGATGTCTTGGTGATTGAATTTCACCTGATCCACCAGAATTCGATAGCTCCGCTCACAGATTTGAATGCGACGCTCGTAGGTATCTGCCTGTCCATTCTCATCGAATGCCATGACCACGACTGCAGCACCAAATTTCTTGATGGTCTTTGCCTGATGAATGAATTCTGCTTCCCCATTTTTCAAGGAAATGGAGTTTACAATACCTTTTCCTTGCACACACTTTAAGCCGGCAAGGATGATGCTCCATTTGGAACTATCAATCACAATAGGAATTCGGCTGATCTCTGGTTCAGAGGCAATCAAATTCAGGAAACGCACCATAGCGAATTCCCCATCCAGCATGCCCTCGTCCATACACACGTCCAATACCTGCGCACCACCACGAACCTGATCCAAGGCAATATCCAAGGCATCGTCGTATTGTCCATTTAGGATGAGGCGAGCAAACTTTTTGGATCCAGTGACATTGGTTCGTTCTCCAATATTCACAAAATTGAGCGTTGGGGCAAATACCAAAGGCTCAAGTCCAGATAGCTTTAAATAGTTTGGCTTAGGCATGTTGCTCCTCCTCTTCCGTTAGTTCATCAAGTTGTCTAGGGCTATATTCTGCTGCCAGCTGGGCCAGTGCGCGAATGTGATCAGGAGTAGTGCCGCAGCAGCCTCCTAAAATATTCAGCATGCCCTCTTTCAAGAAGCTGCGTACTTGATCCGCCATTTCATTGGCTCCCTGGTCATAGGCACCAAACTCATTGGGCAAGCCAGCATTCGGGTAAGCGGACACGTAAAAAGGAGCTTCTTGCGCGAGTACTTTAAGATAGGGTCGCAATTCCTTGGCTCCCAAGGCACAGTTAAGACCTACAGAAAATAAAGGTACATGAGACACAGAAATTAAAAATGCCTCGGTAGTTTGTCCAGAGAGCGTTCGTCCCGAAGCATCTGTGATGGTTCCAGAAATCATAATCGGAATCCCTCCCTCTCGTGGATCAAGGGGAATGCCACGCTCCTCATACACTTCTTGAATGGCATAGAGTGCCGCCTTGGCATTGAGTGTATCAAAAATTGTCTCGACCAAAATGATATCTGCTCCGCCATCCAATAAGCCTCTCACTTGCTCCGCATAGGCTTCAGCCAATTGGTCAAAGGTAATGGCACGGTATCCTGGATCATTTACATCAGGAGAGATAGATGCAGTACGGTTGGTAGGTCCCATTGCACCGGCCACAAATCGAGGCTTGTCTGGGTTAGCAGCAGAATAGGCATCCGCAACTTCACGTGCAATCTTCGCAGATTCAAAATTGATGGCATAGGCCAGGTGGGGCAATCCATAATCTTCCTGAGCAATGGTCGTTCCTGAAAAAGTATTCGTTTCAATGATGTCCGAACCTGCCTTTAAGTACTCCTCATGGATTGCACGAATGATGTCTGGTCTGCTCAAGGAAAGTAGGTCGTTATTGCCCTTTAAGGACTTATGATGGTCTTTTAATGCTGACGTTCGAAAATCTTCTTCGGTCAGCGTGTAGCGCTGTATCATGGTACCCATGGCACCATCTAAGATTAAGATTCTGTCTTTAACTGCTTGGAGCAGTTGGTCCGTTCTGTTTTGTCTCATTTGTTGGTTACGTTCAAAAAACTAATCGAGCAAAACACGGAGAAAAGTAGGTCAATTTACAGTTCTTCTCATCTATTCTTGGCATATCCAAGAGGGGAGTTAGCACCTTGATTACAGGTTGCTAAGACGTCGTAGGGCCCATCCCTCGGTCTTTCTCGATAAGTAGCTGCAAAAGTAAGACTAAAATTGGAATAACCGAAGGATTTACCTCTTTTTTACCGAGAAAAAATAGTTTTTTAGAAAAAAACAGAATGTTATTAGGGACGGATTCCTACCCCTAGCGACAGGAATGGACCTGACTGATAGGAATGCATAGACACCCCTCCTAGTTTGAATCCTGGAAAAGCTAGTTCATATCCTGCGGAAGCAGTAAAAACCAAATCAAAAAGCTTTCTTTTCGTCATGGGCAAGCCATATTCTAACAAGGCCTCAGGCTTAATAAATAGGCCTGAATTGCGGAGGTAGCCATCGTAATTCCGGTTGTCTAACAGGGCTGGAAAATCGGGTTTCACATCCTGAAGGAGTGAATACCTCAAGTTGCCATAACCCAAACCTCCCAAGGCACCAAGCCCCCAATTTTTATATTGAAAGAATTTTTTGCCCACATTGGCATAGATTCGAAGGCTATTCAAACTGTGAGACTGCGTCGTACTTGCCCGACCCTGTTGAGCTACATTAAATACATCCATCCCATAAAGAAGACCATCTGTTTCTCCTAAAATCCGAAGTCCTAACTGAGAGGGTGTGCCTTCAAAGTCTTGGTATCCCTCTTCTCGTAGGTAGGTATTGAATTTTTCTGGCTTAGAAAAGTAAAAGCCTCGCAACATGGAGATGCCAATCGTCGCATCCTTGTAAAAAAAATTGCGGTCTGGAAGACTAATTCCAGTTCCTACCCTAAAAAACGCCCCTGCTTGCGCGTTATCGAAGGATATTCCATTTAAGTTCCAACTGTCTTCAAATGGACTAAATGCATATCCCGCTTTGGCAATGATTTCGAGTGCTTCCTTTCGATTGGGAATGGGAAAATCATAGGAAAGCTGGAATCCAATTTCAGTTAAAAAATTACCATAATAACGCGTCCCTTTTTGAATGTCATTTTCCCTCAACACAAACCCTTGGCCTGGATCTTTGAGAAAGGTTTTCAAGTCCTTGGATTGCTCTTGAGGAAGCAATTGCACATTCATGTAACCCAAGCCTAGTGACAAGTAATGGATCAGCTGAAATTTCCCTTCTTCGGTAAGGGAATAGCCTAGATTCACTAAGGCACGAGAACTGCGGTATTGAAACCGATGGGCTTCAATTTCTGCGGCCCGACTTTGGTGTTGGGACAACTCAAAACCAACAATGAAATCATTCATTCTGGCCTGATAGCCCAAACCAAAGGAGGTGTATTTATTTTGAATTGCAAGGATTTCTCGTTCTTCAAGCAGGTCATTGAATTGGCTCAGATTTGCTCCTGAAGTACCCGTAAACGCATAAAAAGAAGATCGATTTGCCAAAAACCCTTGCGCCTGAAGTCCATCTCCCAAAAGAAGGATTGAAAAAAGAAGAAGGAGTCTAGGTATCATATGAGAAAGCTTAGAAAAGCTACAGGGCAAAAATAATGCTAAATGCTAATTTTAAAGGCAAACCAACCAAAAGCCCAATTTTATTTTAGGTTTTACTACAGTGCACTTACTAATAAATGATATAATTTAACCTAACCTTGCCAGGAAAATCCCGTTATTGATCATCGAATAAATTTTAAAAAACCAATCCAAACATGATTCTATCTACAACCTCCACCCTTGATGGCCACCAAATTGAAAAATACTTAGGCATTGTATCGGGTGAAACGATTATTGGCGCCAACATTTTCAAGGATTTTTTTGCAAGCATCACCGACATCGTGGGAGGTAGATCTTCTGCCTACGAGCAAGTACTACGCGAAGCAAAAGCAACAGCCATGTCCGAAATGGAAATGCAGGCCCGTCAACTAGGTGCAAATGCCATTATCGGAATCGACCTAGACTACGAAACTATTCGGGAGGGCATGCTCATGGTTACTGTCAGTGGTACCGCAGTGAAAGTGTACACTTGAGCGAGCTATAAAAGAGAATTACTGGCTTGACATCCACTGCATGATCAACCCGCTGATGTACGCTCCATAAGTACCTAAGGCATAACCCAGCACCGCCAAAAGGACTCCTACTGAAGCCAAAGAAGCATCAAAAGCAGAAGCCACGATGGGTGCGGAAGCCGCTCCTCCTACGTTAGCCTGTGAACCTACTGCCACATAAAAGAAGGGAGCCTTGATCAGCCAAGCGACTAAAAGCATTAGCGACACATGAAATAAGATCCAAATTATCCCAATAAAAAATAGGATGGGATTGTCAAGCACAGCACCCAAGTCCATTTGCATTCCAATGGTCGCAACTAAAACATAGAGGAGCACCGATCCCATAGAAGAGGCACCTGCCCCTTCCAAATTTCTAGCCTTGGTAAAGGATAAAACCAAACCCAGCGTAGTCGCTATGACTACAATCCAAAAGAAAGCAGAATTCAAGGAGTATTGATTCCATTCGGGATGATTGTTCTCAAACCAAGGAGCAAGAAAGTCTGCAAAAAAATGCGAAACGCCTGTGACTCCAAACCCAAATCCGAGAATAAGCATCGTATCTTTTAAATTAGGAATGGTCACACTGGCTTCTCTTGCTTTCGCAATTCGATCCCTAAGCGCATAAATCGCCGTGGTATCAGCTTTTAGAAATTTATCGATTTTCTCTGGTTTGGCGGCCCAATACAACAAAAATGCCATCCAAAAATTCGCGACTAACACATCCACGGCAATCATTTGTCCAAACAACACGGGACTAGCCCCAAACACTTCCAGCATGGCAGTTTGATTGGCCCCTCCACCTATCCAACTCCCAGCAATCGTAGACAATCCCCTCCACAATTCATCTGGTCCCGTACCTGCATATAGATCAGGCTGAATCCAGCCCACGATGAACAATGCCACCGGGCCACCAAATACAATCCCAACCGTTCCGGTAAGAAACATCGTCAAGGCCTTGGGGCCAAGCCGAAGGATTCCTTTGAGATCCACACTTATTGTGAATAATACAAGAGAAGCAGGAAGTAAATAACGGGATGCCACCTTATACAAACTGGAAGACTCACCAGAAATCAACCCAATAGAATTGAATATTGCTGGGATGAAATAGCAAAGTAAAACCGTAGGCACATAGGTATAAAACTTAACCCAAAAAGGATGTTTACTCGCAGAAGAGGCAAACACAAAAGCTAAGGTGGCCATCAAAAGGCCAAAAACTACCGCATCATTGGTTAAAAAGGGACTCGTTTGCTCCTGCATAGTATCTTGGATTCTTCGCTACAACATTACCAACTATTAACTAAAAAGCCATTCCAAATCCTGATTTTTGATCCAAAACCTGGATAAGTTCACTTAAAATCATCGCCGTAGCCCCCCAAACCACCTCCTCCTCTACAGCGAAATAAGGAGTATCCAAATACATCCCTCCTCCTACAGCAAGCTGCGTCTGCTTTCTAACCTCGGGATGAAAAAGGGAAATCACTTCTGTAGTAATAATTCGTGCTACCTCTCGCTGCTCGGGAACAAAGTTCGGCTTCTCCTGAATCAAACCAACCACAGGGGTTACCAGGAAATTACTCGTTGGAATGAAAAGATCCGATAAACACCCAAGGACCTCTACTTTGCCGGCATCTATCCCAATCTCCTCTTCTGCTTCCCGTAAGGCCGTAAAAAGAATATCTGGATCAGAAGGTTCCATTTTCCCACCTGGAAAGCCCACCTGACCGCTGTGCACTCCTAGGTACTGAGGCCGTTTGATCAATGGAAAATACACTGTTCCCTCATCCGCGTAAAACAAAACTAAAACCCCACTTTTCTTGGGCGGCTCAGCGAACGTTGTAGTAAACCTCCGCAAATCAAGTGGCTGGGGAGCCATTTTTACATGCGCTTCTTTCCCTGGTAATTGCTCGCTAAATGCTTGATGAAGTAAGGCTTTGAGGTGATCAATAGTCATAATTCGCGATTGAGATTCAATCAAACCCTCAAGTAACTTGAAAATGAGATAAATAAAAAAGGCCGGAATACAATTCCGACCTTTTCCTGCTCTCAAACCTATTAAACCTATTGTAGATATTCAATTCATGAATACCCACGAAAAATAGAAAATGTTTTTTTCTCTTCAAACAATCGATTGCGAAAAATTTTCAAAATATTATTCGGTGTTCATTTTAATCAAAATTGAGCCAGTTTTTTAATCTGATTATCCGCAATCATGCGAGTAGCTAATCTCGACCATTTATAACTGCGGATAATCGTTGACAGACCACAGTTAACGGTCCACAGCTCACCTAATTGAACCTCGAACCTTTTTTTCTCCAGTTAGTGTTGAAAAAGTGGATAATCAGATAACTGAATTTCCTTGTCGTCAATTCTCTAGTTGATCTATAGCTTTCGCTTAATCGCATGCTTCCAGTCCCTTTTGGATTAATTCAAAGAATAGCATACATTTAAGTAATCACTTTTTAATATTTTTAATGAAGCCTAGCCTGATTTTTTGCTTATGGCTGCTGTTTTCAATGGATACATCAGCCCAAATAGACCTATCCACCCAAGCCTTTGGAGCTAAAAGCCAAGGATTAGGAACTACCAAATTGTATCATCGTGATGCCTGGAGTCTTGCAAACAATGTGGGGACCCTCGATAGACTCGCTGATTCTGAGATAGGCATCGCAGTAGACCAGCGGTTTGGAATCCAAGAACTAAGCACTACTGCCCTTTCGGCTGTTTTTAAAGGCCAAAAAGGAAGCGTAGGAATTGGCATTGCCCGTTACGGCGGAGAGCTATTCAATCAGCATCGACTCGAACTGGGGCTAGGCAGCACCCGAGGGATCCTAAGTTTTGGCATAAAAGCAGGTTGGTTTCAAACCCATATCGAAGGTTTTGGAACGGGTAATGCCTTTCAATTCTCCTTAGGGGGATTGGCAGAATTGGGTCCCAAGTTTTTCTTCGGAACGCAGCTCACAAATGTAAACCAAACCAAAATCAGTAAATACTCCTCTCAACGTCTCCCGACCCTACTCCAAATGGGGACTACTTACCTTCCCTCCGAAAACCTAGAAATCCATGTCGAGCTTGAAAAAGAGTTGGACCAGTCCCCCATTTTTAAGTTTGGCCTTCAATACAGCCTTGAAAAGTGGATCATCCTCCGAACGGGCATTCACTCCTACCCCACTGCCCTCAACTTTGGGCTTGGACTGCAAAAGAAAAACTACGGCTTAGACTATGCCTATGGACAAAATACTGCCTTAGGTAGCACACACCATCTCTCGCTATTCTTAAAGCGCTAAGCATGAAGGTGATTTTCTTTTTATGCAGCTTTCTCTTGCTCGCCTTACCCACATTCGCACAAGAAACCACACGTTCAACCTTGGATATCCTACAGCTGATGGAGCGACTCTTTCCCATCCAAGACGAGGACTTAGACTACGAAGCCCTGTATGAATTGCTTCTAGAACTCTACCAGAATCCCCTCGAAATCAACCGAGTAACGGCAGATGAACTGCAAGC
>CANGZP010000064.1 GCA_947458475.1 Cyclobacteriaceae bacterium
CAGGTCATTTTCTTTCAATCGTTCTTGTTCCCAAGCTTGGGATAACGCAATTGGAATGGTTCCTGCAGTCGTATTGCCCAGATGCATGATGTTGTTAAACACCTTCTGGTCAGGCAACTCCAATTTTTGTTGGATGTATTGTGAGATTCTCAAATTGGCTTGATGTGGCACGAGTAGGTCGATGTCGTCTTTGGTCAGCTGATTGAAGGTCAAGGCCTCCTGAATCACTTCCATAAAACGAACTACAGCATGCTTAAATACTGCATTTCCATTCATCTTCAAGAAAAAGTCCCCACGCTCAATCAGCTCCTTGGAGATGCGTTCTTTTCCGCTGGAACTTGGAGCGATGCAATAGAGTTCTTCCGCGTGGGCTCCTTCGGAATGCAGGTGTGTACTAATAATCCCTGCTTGACCCGCTGCCGCACGGCCAACTACCACAGCACCAGCACCATCTGCAAAGATCACCGCACTGGATCTGCCTTCATCGCTTTTATCCAAGGCTGAAGATTGGATTTCGGCACCGACAACGAGTATCTTTTGGTACATGCCCGTTTTGATAAATTGATCGGCAATCGATAGGGCATAGATAAAGCCAGAACAAGCATTTCGAATGTCTAGGGCTCCGATGGTTTTGATGCCCAGTTCCCGCTGCAGTAGTACGCCATTGCCTGGTAAAAAGTAGTCCGGTGTGATGGTGGCAAAGATGATGAAGTCAATTTCATCCTTTTCTACACCCGCTCGTTCCATGGCCATCCTACTGGCCTTGGCAGCCATGTTGTTTACAGTATCCACTCCAGGCGTATACCAGCGTCTTTCTTGAATTCCTGTACGCTCCACAATCCATTCGTTCGTGGTATTCATCATTTGGGAAAGTTCGGCATTGGTGACGATGCGTTCAGGCACATAGTGTCCTGCGGCTAGAATTCGTGAAGTATACATGGGCTTAACTTAAAGTACTGGGGGTGAGTATGGGTAAATAATAGTGCAATATCGGCTAGCAAATTAGTTCATCAACAAAAGAGGAGCTTGAGTGGATTAGCCAAACAGGGTGTAATTCCCAAATTGATCCATGGGAGAGGTTTTTCGAACCAGGCTTTTGGAATCATTTTGAACCGAATTGACTAGGGGTGATACGGTGTAGCTCAACATTGAATCTGAGGGGTAGGGCTTTAATAGTTCCAAAAGTTCGACTTCGGAACTGTAGCTGTCTAGCCATTTTTTTTCTTGATCTGGTCGCAAGATCACGGGCATGCGATCGTGGACTTCTGATACCAAGTCATTTGGGCTAGTGGTGAGAATCAAAAAGGTGTGTTGAGATTCTCCGTTAACCGTTTCATATTCCTCCCAAATGCCTGCAAAAGCAAAGGGTTCCTCCTCACGCAGGGTGAATCGGTGTGGGATTTTGGTTTTCTTACCTACTTTTTTCCATTCGTAAAATCCATCTGCCGGGATGAGGCACCTTCTTTTGAGGAAGGAGGATTTAAAGGTTACTTTTTCATGTACCGACTCCGCTCTCGCATTGATTAATTTAGCCGATACGGGCTTGTTTTGACCAAAATCAGGGGTGATGCCCCAGTAAAAAAAGGAAAACCCTTTGGGACTTTCAGAGGTAATCACAGGAACCAATTGGGTAGGGGCAATGTTGTATCGTGGCGAGAAATCCGCCAGCATTTCTGCTTGAAAGCGTTCTTCTAGTTCAATTTTACTTTTCGCAAGTGAATATCTTCCACACATGGTTGCAGGTTCAGCTATTATTTGTCGAAGTTAGGAATCCTGGCAAATAAATTCAACTGCTCGGGTCTCAGAATAAAAGGGTTGCCTGGAATCGGATTGCATAAATCCCACATGACCCCCATGGATGGGAAATTCAAAGTGTACCTGATCCAGCTCTTTTGCCAGCTGCCTAGGGTAGCAGGAGGAGCTGAGGAATGGATCGTTTTGAGCGTTTAAAACCAGGCTAGGCACTTCAATGTCGGGTAAGAACTGAAGTGCAGAGTTAACTCTGTAGTATTCTTCCGCATCTTGAAATCCATGTAAGGGGCCGGTAAAGGTGTTGTCAAAATCCCGAAGGCTACGAATGGATGCAAATTTTTCCAATGGAAACTCATCGGGGAAAAGGCTAGATTTTTTTTCTATTTTTAGTTGTAGGCTCTTCAGAAATCGGCGGGTGTAGACTCCAAAGGCTGCAGTAGAAATTTGGTCGCATGCTCCGCCAAGATCTAGGGGGACGGATATGGCCACGCCTCTTTTGATTTTCGAATCGCGATCGCGCTTTTCTCCTAGGTACTTGAGGGTTAGATTTCCTCCTAGACTAAAGCCAATCAATGCAATCTCTTTGTAGCCAGGGGCGGCATAGCGAACGATGGTGTCTAAATCGTAGGTGGCCCCGCTGTGGTAAAAAATCGCCTTCCGGTTGAGTTGCGCTCCGCATCCTCGGTAATTCCAAGCGAGCACATCAAATCCCTTGCTTAAGGCTTCTTTTGCCATTCCCAGGACGTAGGACCTGCTGCTATTGCCTTCCAGACCGTGGCTGATGATCAGCAATTTGGACTGGCCTCTTCGGTGCCAATCCACTTCCAAAATATCTCCATCTTGAGTTTCTACGAAATCCTGATGCGTGGGAGGGAGGGTTACTTTCCGGAATAAGGTAGGGTAAACTGTTTCTAAGTGCCCGTTAAAGAGGTATTTAGGTCGTTGGAAGTTGCATGGTTGAAGTAAAGGCATGAATGCAAGGGGTCAAAAACGCTTTGGAAAATACAGCATATAAATTTGAATAAAGCGTTTTTAAAAACTATTTTTGGGCACTTTAAAAACTACAAGCGCGAATAGAACATGGCCGAAATTATTAGAATGCCAAAAATGAGTGACACCATGGAAGAAGGTGTGATTGCATCCTGGTTGAAAAAAGTAGGTGACACGGTTAAGCCTGGAGACATCCTGGCAGAAGTGGAGACGGATAAAGCAACCATGGAATTGGAATCGTACGAAGAAGGGGTGTTGCTTTATGTAGGTGTAAAAGAGAAAGATTCGGTTCCTGTCAATGGAATCATTGCAATAATTGGAGAGAAGGGAGAAGCATTTCAGCATTTGTTGTCTGGAGCTCCTGCTGAAGCTCCAAAAGTAGAAGCGGCCATTCCTGCTGCGGCTCCAGCACCTGTTGCTGAAGTAAAAGCTGCAGCTGTAGCAACTTCTTCTATCCCAGCAGTGGTAGTGACCATGCCCAAAATGAGCGATACCATGCAGGAAGGAACGATTTCCGCTTGGTTGAAGAAAGTGGGTGATGCAGTGAAGTCAGGAGAAATCATCGCTGAAGTAGAGACAGACAAAGCCACAATGGAATTGGAATCCTACGAAGATGGCGTCTTGTTGTACATCGGTGTTGAAGCGGGTGGAAGTGTTCCCGTTGATGGGGTCATTGCCGTGATTGGAGAAAAAGGAGCCGATTACCAAAGTCTTTTAGCCGCCCATCAGGGAGGAGCATCAATCGCTGCCCCTGTGGAAGTAGCTAGTCCCGCAGCGCCAGTAGCTGAAGCAGCACCTGCTCCAGCAGTGGCTCAAGCAACAGTTGAAGCAGCAGTGCCTAGCTTTACTGTAAATGAGCGTGTAAAGGCTTCTCCATTAGCCAAAAAAATAGCGAGTGATAAAGGCGTAGACATTCGTCAAGTAGCTGGTAGCGGTGAAGGTGGACGGATTGTCAAAAGAGATATTGAAACCTTTGTGCCAGCTGCAGCAACAGCTAGCCCTCAGGTTCAGGCAGCCTCAAGCCAAGCAGGACTTGTTCCGGCACTTGGACAAGAGAGCTTCAGAGAAGAGAAGGTTTCGCAAATGCGTAAAACCATTGCCAAGCGATTGGCTGAGAGCAAGTATTCTGCTCCACACTTCTACTTGACCATGGAGATCAACATGGACAAGGCGATTGAAGCTAGAAAGAGCATGAATGAATTTGGTACGGCTAAGATTTCGTTCAACGACTTGGTGATCAAAGCATCCGCAGCTGCCTTGCGTCAAAATCCAAAAGTAAATTCCAGCTGGCTGGGCGATAAAATCCGCTACAACGACCACATCCATATCGGCATGGCGGTAGCAGTAGAGGAGGGATTGTTGGTTCCAGTGATCCGCTTTGCAGATCAGTTGTCACTATCCCAGATTTCGAATCAAGCCAAGTCATTGGGCCAAAAGGCTAAAAACAAAGAATTGCAACCGAAAGATTGGGAAGGTAATACCTTCACCATCTCCAATTTGGGTATGTTTGGCATCGATGAGTTTACCGCCATCATCAATCCTCCAGATGCCTGCATTCTTGCAGTGGGAGGAATCAAGGAAACCGTCATTGTGAAGGATGGGCAAATGAAAATCGGCAATGTGATGAAGGTAACCCTCTCTTGTGACCACCGAGTGGTCGATGGAGCAGTGGGATCTGCCTTCCTACTCAGCCTGAAAGGCTTGCTTGAAGA
This sequence comes from Cyclobacteriaceae bacterium, assembly GCA_947458475.1. Classification (GTDB taxonomy): domain Bacteria; phylum Bacteroidota; class Bacteroidia; order Cytophagales; family Cyclobacteriaceae; genus Algoriphagus. The sequence continues at coordinate 4,455 of CANGZP010000064.1, forward strand.
TCCTGTGCGTATCTTAATTTAAAAATTATCTGCCAAAAAGTCCTGTTCACAAGGACTTTTTGCTTTTGTATGGTTTTTGAAACAACTCCTGAACTCGTGCTCTAAAGGAACACACGAGAAAATAAATTTTCCATGGAAAAAATTAAATCCACCACCGTCGTAGCCATTCGGCACAAGGGAGAGGTTGTAATCGGTGCAGACGGTCAGGCGACCCTAGGCAATACGGTTGCCAAGAGCACCGTGAAGAAGATCAGAGTGCTTCAAGGAGGCAAAATTGTGACCGGTTTTGCTGGTTCTACTGCTGATGCCTTCACCTTGTTGGACAAGTTTGAAGAAAAGTTAGGCGCTTATGGCAATAACATGAAGCGTGCTGCCGTAGAACTTGCCAAGGAATGGCGTATGGATCGCATGCTCAGCCGCCTAGAGGCGATGATGATTGTAGCAGACAAGGATGATATTCTGATTATCTCTGGTAACGGGGATGTGATTGAACCGGATATGGAGATTGCGACCATCGGTTCTGGTAGTGTGTATGCCCAGTCTGCTGCTCGGGCGATGAAGAAGTTTGCGCCACAGCTATCTGCTGAGGAGATGGTACGTGAAAGTTTGCACATCGCAGCAGATGTCTGCATCTACACCAACCATAATTTGGTGGTGGAAAAGGTCAGTTCTTAATTGAAGAATGTGATTATTCGCAATCATGCCAGTAGCTCAGCTCGCCTATTTAAAACTGCGGATAATCGTTGACAGACCATGGGCCACGGACCACAGGCTTTCAACGGTCCACAGCTCACCTAATTGAACCTCAAACCTTTTTTTCTCTGGTCAGTGGTGAAAAAGTGGATAATCAGATTGAAGAAATACAGAACTTGAAAAGTCGGAAAGAAATTTCCGACTTTTTTTTGTTTCTGGTAAACCTGAGACCCTCCTTCTGTGTTATCAAGCTATACGTAAAGAATCCAAATGGACACAGCAACAGCAAAAAAGAAAGAGAAAAAAGATCATCGTCAATTGATTTTGGAAGGATTTGTTTCGCATGTGCTTGAGCATGGCAAAGAACCTGCTTCCATTTTCAAGTTTGCCAAAGATTTAAAAATCAAGGAAGCCGAGTTTTACAACTACTTCACCTCCTTTGACGCTATCAAATCAGCAATTTGGGTTGCACTTTTTGAGGAAACTCACCGTCAATTGGAGGAGCAAGAGGTATACAAGGAATATGCGGTGCGTGAGAAATTCCTCTCTTTCCTATTTACCTGGGTGGAAGAACTAAAGAAAAACAGGTCCTATCTACTTTCACTTTATGGAAATAAGGTGACCACCTTCAAGAATCTCCCTACAGATACCCGTGAATTCAAGGAGAAATTTTCAGATTTTGCTTCCGAACTAATCTTAGAAGGGAAGGAAACCCAGGAGATTGCATCACGTCCGCTAATTACAGAAAAGTACGACGAGGCACTTTGGCTTCAAGTGGGCTTTGTATTTCGCTACTGGTTGGACGATAACAGTCCACGATTTGAGAAGACAGATGCTGCCATCGAGAAGTCGGTCAATTTTGCCTTCGATTTGATGGGAAAAAGTGCGCTAGACTCTTTTTTAGACTTGGCCAAGTTTCTATACCAAAGCAAATAAGCAATGTCTGACCAATTGAAAGAGCAGGGATCCATTCCTGTTTCTAAAGTGCAGCGAGCGGCCAAATTTATTTCTACGGGAGCGAAGGTAGGGGGGAATTACGTCAAGCATTATGCCAAGAAGATGGTCAATCCTTCCATGAATAGGGATGAATTGCATCAAAACAATGCCGCAGACATCTACAACTCCTTGAGTGAACTTAAGGGTTCAGCACTCAAGGTAGCTCAGATGATGTCGATGGACAAAAACCTACTTCCAAGAGCCTATCAAGACAAGTTTACCATGGCGCAGTACTCTGCACCACCTTTGTCCTATCCCTTGGTAGTAAAAACCTTTCAAAAGTACTTTCAGAAGACACCAGAGCAGCTATTTGACACCTTTACACGATCTGCTGTCAATGCGGCTTCGATAGGCCAGGTACATCAAGCGACCCAAGGAGGCAATACTTTGGCCGTGAAAATCCAGTATCCAGGCATTGCCAACTCCGTAACCTCCGATCTGAGATTGGTGCGTCCTTTTGCTTTGCGTCTACTCAACATGAATGAAAAGGAGTTGGATAATTACATGGGAGAGGTGGAGGAACGGCTCATTGAAGAAACCGATTACCAATTGGAGGTGGCTCGATCTCGTGAGATCTCAGAAGCTTGTGTGCACATTCCCAATATCCGTTTCCCTAAATACTACGATGAGCTGAGCTCGGATCGGATTATTACGATGGACTGGATTGCAGGAAAGCACATCAAGGAATGGATGGATACCAAACCAAGTCAAGCCCTGAGAAATCAAGTAGGGCAGGCCTTGTGGGATTTTTACCACCATCAGGTGCACAACCTGAAGCAAGTGCATGCAGATCCACATCCAGGGAACTTTATCATTCAGGAGAACGGGACACTGGGTATTATCGATTTTGGATGCGTGAAGGTCATACCAGAGGACTTTTATCAGGGATATTTTGCCTTGATCAAGCGGGAGCTGGTGATGAATGCGGTTGAATTAGACCAGATTTTCTACGACTTGGAGTTTATCTCAGATTTGGATACAGAAGAAGAGAAATTGTATTTCAAGACCGCATTCAAGGAGTTAATTTCCTTGTTGGGACAGCCCTTCCATGTAGATCGCTTTGATTTTGCCGATGACAAATACTTTGAGCAGATCTTTTTGCTTGGGGATCGGATCTCCAATGATAAGATGTTTAAGAGCTCTCGTCAGGCCCGAGGGTCCAAGCACGGCTTGTATATCAATCGAACCTATTTTGGACTGTACAACCTACTCAACCAGCTCCAAGCAGAGGTAGATACCACAAAGCCAGAGTGGCTGAAATAAAGCATATTTCCGGAATGAATTTTCTTTCCTACAAAGGGCTCGGTTGGGTTTGAGTTGGTAAGATTTTTACTACTTTGTAAAGCTATCAGCGCCTAGAACTACTCGTTCTTTTGCATCTCTTTTCTAATCCAGTTCAAAAAATCACCAAATGGTACCTACGCTCGCACTTGTTGCCCAACTTATTATCGCTCTTTCGATCATCATTGTTTGGGTTTTTCGATTTGATAATATTGTCCTAGAATTTAAGCAATACGGACTAAGTACGCTGACGCGTTCCATGGTAGGCTTCTCCAAAATCGTATTTGCCACCTTACTTGTAGTGGGTATTTGGTATCCCGCCTTGGTGTTGATTCCGGCTTTGCTGATGGCCCTGCTGATGATCAGTGCACAATACTTCCACTTCAAAGTCAACAACCCGATTCAGAAACGTATTCCTGCCTTGTTCCTATTGATTCTCTGCTTGTTTGTATCGGCAGTTTCGCTTAACTGGATCGCTTGATGGGAATCCTTGAAGTGCTAGTGCTTATTTCTAGTTTTTCTTTTTTCTCCTACGGCGTTGCATTTTTCACCTCCTCCAAAATGAAGGAGGAATTCATTCGTTTTGGGCTTGCCAAGTTTGGGACGCTTACTGCCGTGCTGGAGATTCTTGGTGCTTTAGGCTTATTGATTGGCCTAGCCTTTACTCCATTACTTGTATTTTCAGCAGGTGGACTTTCACTATTGATGTTACTGGGTGTAGGCGTACGGGTAGGGATCAAAGATTCCTGGTTGGTGATTGTGCCTGCCTTCTCGTTTTTTGTGCTGAATGCCTATTTGTTTTATGTGGGGATAAACTTGTTGTAAACAGCTCTTTGGACACATCCAAAACCGATTTGGAGCGGCGCTGGCGCAACTGACATCAATTAAAGGTAGTGCCTAGAACTAGGCTGGATAGGCCAATACAAAACGTGGGTTGGTTAATTAGCCGTGTAGCTCAACCGATAAATACAATTCGCTACATCATCGGAGATTAGGAGGCTGCCATCCGCAAGTTGCTGCACATCAACTGGCCTGCCCCAAGCCTCCTGCGTGGCTTGATCAAGCCATCCCGACACCATCACTTCTTGCCCACTTACTTTGCCCATTGCATCCAATCGGGCTAAGACCACTTCGTAGCCAGACTTTGTACTTCGATTCCAGCTGCCGTGCTTGGCTATAAACAATTGATTTTTGTAGGAAGCCGGGAATTGATCTCCTGTATAAAATCGTAATCCCAGTGGGGCAGTATGCGCGCCAAGCTTTGCCTCGGGTGCAGTGTAGAAAGAGGCTTCCTTTCCTTCCGATCCTACTTCTGGATCCTTGATACTTCCGGCATGCCAGTAGGGGTAACCGAAATGCTGCCCTAGTGAAGTGGCTTTATTGAGTTCGCAATCCGGCGTATCGTCACCCAGCATGTCGCGTCCATTGTCGGTAAACCAAAGTTCTTTGGTCTCTGGATGCCAGGTCATGCCCACTGAATTACGTACGCCATGTGCATAGATTTCTGGTTTCGCTCCAGGCTTGCTGACATCCAATCGGGTGATGCTCGCAAAAATTGGATCCTCAGACACACAAATATTGCAAGGTGCACCCACTGGAATGTAGAGCATGCCTTCTGGACCAAAGGCGATGAACTTCCATCCATGGTGCGCTTCGTCGGGGTATCCGTCGTAAACCACTTCGTAGCTTGGCTTGGTCAAGTTGTTTTCGATGTCTTTAAATCGAAGGATCCGCGATACTTCTGCCACATACAAGTCTCCATCCTTAACCGCAACTCCATTGGGCATGCGGAGGTCATTGGCCAACACATATTTGCTGTCTGCCTTGCCATCCCCATCTTCGTCGACCAGCGCATAGACATTCTTTTCTTGGCGATTGCCTACAAAAACAATCCCCGATTCGGAAACGGCCATGGAGCGTGCATTCGGTACTTCCGCCGCCCAAACGTCGATGCTAAAGCCTTCGGGCAGCCTAAGTTTGTCCAGCTGAACATCCGCTTTGGCATCTGCAATGGATATTTTTTGACCGAGTGGACCGCTAGGAGAAGCTGCTTTTTCCTCTTTGCACGCGGAAAAGGAAAGGAGGATAGCTGCTAAAAGCGTCGGAGAGAATCGAAATAGAGCGTTCATGTGCTTGAATTTTGGGTAAATTTAACCGAATAGTTCAGAGAATGATTCAGATTAGAGCAGGGTATTGGTTATTTTTGCGCCATGTTATCGATTAGTAACCTCTCTTACTTTATTGGCGGCCGTGCGCTGTACGAAAATGCCAACTTACACATCAAGCCCAAAGACAAAATTGGGCTAGTGGGTCAAAATGGTACCGGCAAATCCACCTTACTTAAAATAATCAACGGCGATTACCTTCCGTCTTCTGGCGATGTGCAAAAAGCAAAAGACTGTACCCTTGGATTTTTAAATCAGGATTTGCTTTCCTACCAATCTGACGATAGCATTTTGGATGTAGCCTTGGCGGCATTCAAAGAAACTTTGGCCATCCAAGACGAAATCGAGAAGGTCTTGAAATTGATGGAAACCGATTATTCGGATGAAGTGATTAACAAGCTGGCTTTTTTACAGGATCGATTTGAGTCCAACGAGGGTTACACCATCAAAGCCAAAGCAGAGGAAGTGCTTGAAGGTATTGGGTTTCAAACGAGCGACTTGCAAAAGCCGCTACGACAATTTTCCGGAGGATGGAGAATGCGGGTCATGCTCGCAAAGTTGCTCTTGGAAAAGCCATCCCTACTCATGCTGGATGAGCCGACCAACCACCTGGATCTTCCTTCCATTCAATGGGTGGAGAATTACTTGAAAAATTACGAAGGGGCAGTCATCGTAGTGTCTCACGATCAGACTTTTCTTGACAATTGCATCAGTACCACGGTAGAAGTGGCCAATGAGACCTTAACAGCCTATCCGGGCAACTATTCTTTCTACAAAGAGGAGAAGAAACTCCGCATGGAGCTGCAGCAAAATGCCTTTGAAAACCAGCAGCAGATGATCAAGCAGACGGAACGATTTATTGAGCGTTTTCGTGCCAAGGCTACCAAGTCCAACCAGGTGCAGTCTCGCATCAAGGCTTTGGACAGGCTAGATCGTGTTCATGAAGTGGTCAATGATGAGGCCTTTGTGAACTTTAAATTTAAGTTCTCCCAGAAATCGGGTCGCGATGTGGTGACTCTGGATCAGGTATCCAAGGCATACGGGGACTTGACCATTTTGAAAAATACCACAGCACGCATTGAGCGTGGAGATAAAATCGCTTTGATTGGTGCGAATGGAAAAGGTAAATCTACCTTGCTCCGTATCATCGCCGGTACAGAGGTAGGAGAAGGCAAGCGCGTAGAAGGGCACAATCTGATCAAATCCTTTTTTGCTCAGCACCAGCTTGAGGCATTGACCTTGGACAATGAGATCATTCAAGAAATGTCACAGGCCGGCAGCGGCAAGACAGAGATGGAGTTGAGAGGAGTACTGGGTTGCTTTTTATTTTCCAATGAGGAAGTTTACAAGAAAATCAAGGTCTTGTCAGGAGGAGAGAAGTCGCGTGTGGCCTTGGCCAAAACGCTAATCTCTGAGGCTAATTTTCTATTGCTCGACGAACCGACCAACCACCTGGATTTCCAATCGGTAAATATCCTCATTCAGGCTTTGCAGCAATACGAAGGTACTTTTATCACGGTGTCTCACGACCGGCACTTTATTAAAGGTGTGGCCAACAAGATTTGGTACATCGAGCAACACGAAATCAAAGAATATCCAGGTACCTACGAGGAATATGAGTTTTGGAGAAGTCAGCAGGTGGAAGTTTCTGCTCCAGCAACTGCCCCAAAGCCGGTTAAAACAGAAGTAACTACCCCAAAAAGTAAAGAAGATTCCCAGCAGGCCAAACGGGAATTAAAAAAACTGGAAGAGCAGTTGCAGGCCATCGAAAAGGAAATCAGCCAGCTAGAGGGTAAAAAGAAAGAACTAGAAGATAAATTGGCAGATCCAGCCTTGTATTTGGATGAGGTTCAGGCCCAAAAAATCCAATCCAGCTACCAACAGGTGGATCAATCACTGCAGGCTTCCAATACGTCTTGGGAGAATTTGGTGGATCAGATCTCCAAGCTTCAACAGCAAGTTTCACTTGCTTAATTAACGATGCATCTATGAAATTACGTATCCTTTTCCTTCTTTTTCTAACCCTGCCACTCCGGATTTTTGGGCAAGTTCTAGAAGATAAAGTATTCGTAGACCATATTTTGTCTGTCCGGATGTTTCCACAGGGAGCAGGAACAGAAAGTCAGCTGCAATCGCCTGTAATCTCTCTGACGGATTCCAAATCCTTGGTGGTGTTGTTTGATGATTTGTCTTATGATCCCGAGTTGTATACAGCCAAACTGCTGCATTGTGATGGAGATTGGAAAAAATCGGCCTTGAAGGATACTGATTTTTCGTTAGCATTTAATGAGTACAATATCCTGGATTATGCTTATTCTGTGAATACGCGTATACCCTATATCCGGTATTCCTTTACTATTCCTCGGGTAAGTAAATCCGGAAATTACCTCCTGAAAGTTTACAAGAACCGAGATGAAAATGCGGTCATCTTCACGAGAAGGTTTATGATTGTAGAAAACTTAGCTGCTGTAGGTGCGCAACTGGTTCCTCCTGTGCAGACCGAAGATCGTCGTGCCTTGCAACAAATCAATGCAACGGTGAACTACAGCAACCTGGAGGTGATTGATCCGCTTGCACAAGTCAAGGTGTACATGCGCCAAAATCAACGCTGGGATAATGTGAAATTTCTCTCCAAACCTACCTTTTTGAATCAAAACTCCAAGCTGATCCGCTACGAACCCTTTGAAGGGGAGAGCACTTTCCGTGCAGGAAATGAATTTCGATTTATAGACTTGCGGTTTATCCGTGCTACTGGAGTGAACGTGGCCTCGGTTAAGGTAGAAGAATCGTTGATTTCTGCAGAGGCAAGGGTAGATCTTCCCCGCCCTAGTGGGGCTTATGCACAATATTTGGACCTGAATGGGCAATATGTAGTGCAAACGAACGACCGGCCCGGAGGAGACCCTGAACTGGAGAGTGAATACATCTACACTACTTTTTATTTAAATGATGCGCCAGGGAAAACCATTAAGCTTATTGGAGCACTCAGTCAGTGGGGTCGAGCACCCGAAGCTACAATGACTTATGATGCAAAGAAGCAGACCTATAGCACTACCTTACTGTTGAAGCAAGGATGGTACGATTACCAGTATGCGACAGATCTTGGAGGGGGTAAATTGGATTTGGAACCCTTAGAAGGGAGTTATTTTCAGACTGAAAATGAGTACGAGATCTTGGTGTATTACCGAGCGCTTGGATCTCGCTACGATCAGTTGGTGGGTTATGTGTACCTGCAGCCC
>CANGZP010000065.1 GCA_947458475.1 Cyclobacteriaceae bacterium
CCTTGGGCATCGAGAATTTCCAATGTCAATTCGGTGCTGTCCGCAAAAGTTTGCGGCAGCTGGTAATAAATCACCATTCCAGAGGCAGGGTTTTGTCCTTGGAAAGGGTTGGTTCCCGTATATCCGTCTAGGTTCCCCCCATTCATGGAAGAATACCAACTGCCCAATAATGCTTTTTCTGGGCTGTAGAGGCTAATTTTTTCCACACTGGCTTTTACTTCCCGCACAGCATTAAGCTCATCTAGGATCCAGTAGGATCTACCCGCCGTAGCTACGATTAGGTCATCATGCGCTACTTTGAGGTCTGTGATCGGAGTGACGGGTAGGTTGAGTTGAAAACTCACCCAATTGAGTCCTCCATCCTTGGAGAGGTACATGCCTTGTTCGGTGCCCGCAAAAAGCAGATTTTTCACCTTCGCATCTTCCCGGACTACCCGAGTGAATGCACCGTAAGGAATCCCTTTGGAAATGTTGGTCCATGTTTTTCCGTAATCTGTAGTCTTGTAGATAGCAGGTGTATAGTCATTGAATTTGTAGCGCGTGGTTGCAATGTAGGCCGTTGCAGGATCATGGGGAGAAACCTCGATTGCGTTAATCAAGCACTCTTTGAGGTCCTTAGGCGTGACATTGGTCCAAGTTTTGCCGCCATCTCGGGTCAGTTGGACGAGGCCGTCGTCACTTCCAGTCCAAATGGTACCCGCTGCATGTGGGCTTTCGATGACATAGGCAAGGGTGCCGTAGTTTTCTGCTCCCACAGCCTCGTTGGTGAAGGGAACTCCTCCTTTGCCTTGCTTGGACTTTTCGTTGCGGGTGAGGTCTGGAGAAACCTCTTTCCAGGTTTTACCCCAATCTTGCGTTTTCAAGAGTACCTGCGCGCCATGGTAATAGGTGTTTGGTTCGTGCTGGGACCAGATGATCGGTGCGTTCCAGTTGTACCGGTACTTCATATCCTTGGCATCCATGCCTAGGTATTGGATCGGTGCTGCCATAATGTTGGTGGAACCTTGCGTTTCCATGTCCAACACTTCAATGGTACCTTGGTAGCTGCCACCTAACACGTAGCGTGGGTTATTCGGATCAAAAGCGAGGAAGGCAGACTCACCTCCTGCAGAATTATTCCAATGCTCCTGAGTAATCCCTCCGCGGCCAAGGCCGATGCTAGAGATCACAACAGAAGTGTTGTCTTGCTGTCCCCCGTAGATGCGGTAAGGAAACTGGTTGTCTACATTGATGCGGTAAAACTGGGCTGTAGGCATGTTGCTCTGAGTAGACCAAGTCTTGCCCCCATTGAAGGAGATGGATCCGCCACCATCATCGGCTAAGATTAGATTATTTGGATTTTTAGGGTTGATCCAGAGGTCATGGTAGTCGCCGTGTGGACCATCTATATCTTCAAAGGTTTTGCCACCATCAATCGAAACTAAGAAAGGAGCACTCTGCACATATACTTTGTGCTCGTTTACTGGATCGGCAAAGACTTCGATATAGTACCAAGCGCGTTGCGTCAACCGGTTGCTTTGATTGATGAGGGACCAGCTTTCACCTGCATCTTCGGACACAAATAATCCTCCCAAATCTTTCTCGGTATTGCTTTCAATCAAGGCGTAGACCTTGTTGGAATTTGCTCTAGAAACGGAGATGGCCATCTTTCCTTTTTCCTCTGGCAGGCCTTTGTGGATTTTGTTCCAGGTTTTGCCCGCGTCGGTGGATTTGTACAAACCCGATCCAGGTCCTCCAGACTTCACTTGCCAAGGGAAGCGCTGATGTTCCCACATGGCGGCATAGAGGATTTCTGGGTAGTTCATGTCCATGGATAGTTCCACTGCGCCGGTCATGTTATCTACAAACAGGATTTTTTCCCAAGTCAGGCCTCCATCGGTACTTTTGTATACCCCACGGTCCTCGTTTGGAGCATGGAGTGCCCCTTGGGCAGCCACATAAAGTACATCTGGATTGCTAGGATGGATTTGAATTCGAGAGATGTGTTGGGTTTTCTCCAAACCCAATTTTTTCCAGGTTTTTCCGGCATCGGTGGATTTGTACAGCCCGTCGCCGTAGGAGGTCATGACCCCTCGAGGTGCATGTTCACCCATGCCCACATAGACGATGTTGGGATTGCTTTCGGCTACCGCCACCGCACCAATGGAGCTGGTAGCAAAAAATCCATCGGAGATATTTTCCCAATGTTGCCCCGCATCGCTGGTCTTCCAAAGTCCTCCACCCGTAGTTCCAAAGTAATAGGTCAGCGGGTCTTGGACTACACCTGAAGCAGCCACTGACCTTCCTCCTCGGAAAGGCCCGATGTTGCGGTACTTTATAGGGAGCGATGCGTCAAAGGTTTGTGAATGGACAGTCAAGCTGCTGAGTACAAGTAAAAAAAGGAGGAGGTGTTTCATGGGGACAAAAGATTTGGTCTTAAAGCTAAAGAAAAACCAGAAAGAATGTTTTGTTGGCCGGGAAGGTTTTTCTGAAGGTCCTTTGGGTCAATTGGGGAATAGCCAAAAAAGAATGGTGTATGATTTTTTTAGCGCAGGAATTAGTTAGTTGAAGCATTAAATTGTAGGGAGGAAAGTAAAGCATTTGTTTTCAGAACTGGTTTTTAATCAGCTCCTCCAGTACCCAGTTGGTTCGTGCAGCGGTAATCCCTGTGCTTGGACAACTTCCTTTGCCGAGCAATTCCTCCACAATACTTTGGATTAGGGGACGTTGGATGTGCTTGGGCAGTTCCAAGTGAAAATGAAGCGGTTTTTGATTCGGTCTGAACAGGGTAAATGCCCCTTCTCCAAACGTAGGAAAACGAATTTGTCCCTTGGAACCGTCAATCACGATTTCGTCGATTTCCGAGGCACTTGAGGTAGTAAAGCACCAATTTCCGGTTCCCATTACCCCATTTTCAAAGACAAAGCTTCCTGTAACTAGATCTTCCGCAGGATACGCCTTCGCTTGGTTAGAAGAAAAGCCAGCTGCATGCGTGATTTTGCCAAAAAAGAAGTCCAGCAAATCCAATTGGTGGGAGGCCAGGTCATAAAAATATCCACCCCCGGCAATCTCTGGAATGACGCGCCAATTGGTTTCGGTTTGGCTCACTAAATTAGGAGTAAGGACTTGTTTCAAGTTGATCTGTACCGTCCGAATGTCACCAATCTCGCCTTGTTCCAGTAGTTCTTTGATTTTCAAAAAATGAGGCAACTTTCTTCGGTAGTACGCCACAAATAAAGGTACGCTTGCTTGCTCACAAGCTTTGATCATTTGCAGGCACTCTGCGTAGGTTCGCGCCATTGGCTTTTCCACGTAGACTGGTTTGCCTGCAGCTGCTGCCAGCTGGGTGAGCTCCAGGTGGACATGTGGAGGCGTAGCAATGTAGATGGCGTTGACCTCCGGATCCTGAATCAAGTCAGTAGCCTTGCTGTACCAGTTAGGAACCTCGTGACGAAGGGCATAATCCTCCGCTTTGGCGGCATCTCTCCGCATGACAGCTACCAGCTTGCTGTGTGGGATGGTGTTCATCGCAGGTGCGGACTTGAGTTCGCAGACCTTTCCCACACCAATTACTCCCCATCGAACAGCCGTATCTTTAAATTTTTTCATGGTAGAAGGAGTGGTAAAAAAAAATAGACTGGGATTTATTCGGTTCCAGTCTAGTTCAATGTAAGTTTCTTATTGTGCTGGAGCTGGTCGGGGCTTCATCTTTAAGCTATCTGCAGGATGAGTAGCGGCAAGCATCGCCATTTGTTCTTTGGCCCAATCTACCAGCACTTTTCGGTCTGCATCGGAAAGCTTGGCTTCAGGATGCAGCCCCATATAGGTGTAGGAGGGAAGTGGCATTTCTTTGCTTTCCACCATCTCGACAATTTCTTCAAACTTGTGGTTTTGTACGCGAAGGGGAAGCGAGGTAAACTGTGAAAAGTTCAAATGTCCTTTGCCTTCGTCAATGTGGTGGTTAAGCCAAAAGCCTACCGGTTGGATGTTGCTGTACCAAGGATAGGTAGAGGTGTTGCTGTGGCAATCGTTGCAAGCTCCTTTCATAATCGTAGCGACATGTTCAGGAACTTGGTAGTTTGTGGTAAGGTCAAAATCGTTGGTTCCCGATTCATTTTTTTTCATGGGAACAAACTGGATGGCTACTAGGATGACGATTACGGCGAAGGTGATTTTCTTGATCATAAGGGTTAGATTTTTTTGGTTAGACCTTCTTTGGAAAAAATGGATTAATTTTTATTTCAATTTACCTAAAAAATGAATCAAAAAGCATTTTTCCTGTTCAAAAATAGCAAATCAAAACCCTTCTAGATCAGTTGATCTACGCAAAGGAATTACTTGATTTAGGTAGCCAAGTTATCTGTACCGAACCCCATCAATCACCAGGCTCAATCCAGCCTGAAAAATCACGAGGCCCAAAGTTCCTGTCCAAAACCAATCTTCTCCTCCTAACTTTTCTACTCCGGCATGAATGCAAATCGACAGCCCTGTTGCGGTGAGAAGTAAACCAGCCACAGACTGGATAAACCAGCGTTTTTTATTTTTTTCCATAGGTCATATTTTGCTTTAAAATTGAGTGATCATTGCCATCCCATTTTCTTCGAAGGAGTCCATGCGCATCAAGGCTTCTGCTGCAGATTCTAGTGAAATCCTCCTTCCAATCAATTGCTCAGGAGCAATTTTATGTTCCAAAATCATCTGCATCATTTCGGGGTAGGCATGCGCTTGCATGCCATGGCTACCGATGATTTCTAGTTCCTTGGCAATCACCAAGTGCATGGGAACAGGTGGATTGGCTTCGCTTCCTGCCAAAAGCCCTACTTGAATGTGTTTTCCTCTTTTCCGCAAACAGGAAATCGAGTTGTAGCTGGTCACCTTACTACCCAAGGCGTCGATCGATACATGAACCCCTCCCTTGCTGAGTTCTAAAATATGAGCTGGGACATCTGACTGGTTAGAAGCATCCACCAAATAGGTTGCTCCTGCTGCCTTTGCAAGTGCCAATTTCGCTGCATCGATGTCCACTGCAATGACTGTTGCACCTTGCGCCGCTGCGATCATAATGGCAGATAAACCTACCCCTCCGCATCCATGCACGGCCACCAGTTGTCCGCCACTGACTTTGCCTTGCGCAACTACCGCTCGAAAGGAGGTAGCAAATCGGCATCCCAAGCTTGCAGCCGCTTCGAAACTAACGGAGTCGGGGAGTTTTACCAGGTTGGTATCTGCCCGGTGCACGGCCACATATTGTGCAAAAGAGCCCCAGTGCGTAAATCCAGGTTGAAATTGATCATCGCAAATCTGTTGGTTCCCGGTTTGGCAAGTGGGACATGTTCCACAGGCACAGACAAAGGGAACGGTGACCCGATCTCCGACTTTCCAGTTCCGTACGCCTTTGCCCAGTTCACGGATGATCCCAGCAAATTCATGCCCAGGCACATGCGGCAGTACGATGTCGGGATCATGTCCCATCCATCCGTGCCAATCACTTCGGCAGAGGCCTGTTGCCTTTACTTCAAGGAGGATGCCTTGATCCGGTGTTTCGGGATCTGCCACTTGGGTGACCCGAGGGGCTTGGAAAAAAGATTCAATTAAAAGGGCCTTCATGGGCTGAATTTTTACGAAAATAAGGGATGAAAATACGCATAAAAAAACCGTGAGCACTTGTCTCACGGTTAAATTCGATTGGTTTTTGAGGTTTATACCTCAAATCCAGCTCTGTAGGTACGGCCGACAAACTGGTTGGCTTCTTCCAAGTTGGTGATGCGCATATTTTCTCCATCCCAGAGCAACTTTCTGCGACCAAAGAATTCCTGCTGCCCCTTGCTGTTTGGCTTTCTGAGCATGAAGCTTCGAATGGCCAAATTGCCCATCAACACTGTTTCGGTCATTGGGCCAGCATAATCGAAGGAAGAGGTCAAGCCTTTGTGTTCGGTAGAGCCAAACCCAGCCTTACAAGCATCCACCCACTTGCGTTGGTGTCCATATTCAGGCTCTGTTCCAGCGATGCGGTCAGGACCAAATTCCTGGGTGCCATCGTAAAGGTATAGCTTCGGCATCAGTGGGGAGCTGTCGTTGATGTTGTGGGTAATGATTCCTTTTTCACCGATCATCATGACTCCATTGGCGGAATTGGCACCTCCAAGATCGTGGTCAGCAGGAATGATGTCTGGGTGAGAAGGCCGAATGCCGCCATCCATCCAGGTCATTTCCAGAGGAACACCATTCTTAGCGGTTGGACCGTAATGAAGGGTAATGAAGGAAGAAGCTGGGCATCCATCCGGATGATAATCTGGGGTCCACATTTGAGAATACACTGATCCCACAGAGCATTCCGCATCAAGTGGGTAGTGGAGGCCAAGCATGCGGAAAGGAATGTCCATCAAGTGACATCCTACGTCTCCTAGTGCGCCTGTTCCGTAATCCCACCAACCTCTCCAGTTGAAAGGATGCAAGTTTGGGGTAAAAGGAATCTCAGGAGCTGGGCCTAGCCAAAGGTCCCATTCCATGTCAGAGGGCTTGTTGCTTGGGTCAGGCTTTGGGAAAGCACCGCCTTGAGGCCATACGGGACGGTTGGTCCAGATCTGTACCTTGGCTACTTTGCCGATTTTATCGGAATCCATCCAGCCTTTGATCATGTCCATGAGTGGGTTGGAGGCGCCTTGGTTGCCCATTTGGGTCACCACTTTTTGGTCTCTCGCCATCTGGGTCAGCAGACGCGCCTCCCGGATGTTGTGTGTCATGGGCTTTTGCACGTAGACGTGCTTGCCGCGCTCCATGCAGAACTTTGCTGCCGGACCGTGTACGTGGTCGGGGGTAGAAATTGTCACCGCATCGATTTCCTTCATCTCCTCTAGCATTTTGCGGTAATCTGCAAACAGCTTGGCTTTTGGGAAATTGGCAACCGAGTCTTTAGCGGAACCTGAAAAATCCACGTCGCATAAGGCTACGACACGTTCTCTGCCATTGACAGAGGCATTGAGGATATCGCTTTTTCCTTTTCCGCCTGCTCCAATCGCAGCCAGGACAAGCTGGTCAGAAGGGGAGGTGAAGCCTACTCCGCCTAGCACATGTCGAGGGACAATGAAAAAAGAGGAGGCAATGGCTGCGTTTTTGATAAATTCTCTCCGGGATTGACCGGAAGATTGAGTTTCTGGTTTTTTCATGGGTTTGGTAATTGACAAAAGAAGCGGGTAAAAGCCAAACAAGAAAGGAATTAAGGGAGTCTAAACTTCCCGATATGTGATTTCTAAAGCCCTTACTCCAATATTCCCCAAGTTGCTGTTGATTTTTGGGAAAGGCAAAGAAAAAATCAAAAATTCCGTATTCGGCTAAAAATTAAACTTTTAGGTAGAAGAGAGGTTTAGAGGTAGAGAAACGATTTTCGGGAAGTTTTAAAAATATTCTACTGAATTTTCTTCTCATCCAAAGTTTTCGTTCATTCGAAATAGAATGCACCCCAAGGATTGTTTCCATTCCTCCCAAATTGCCTTCTATTTTAAGAGGATTAGGCTTGTCTTTTTAATTAAGCGATACCAATACCTAAAGATAATTCCATTTCATGATCATCGGCATAGTAAAAGAAACCAAGGAATATGAAAACCGAGTGGCCTTGAGCCCAGAGGTAGTGAAACTCATACGGAAAAAAGGATTTGATGTGGTCGTGGAATCGGGCGCTGGGGAAAAATCCTATTTTTCGAACCAAGACTATGAAGCCGCAGGTGCGACCATCGGAACTTCCAAGGAAGCATTGGGGGCGGATTTGGTGCTCAAAGTCAATTTGGCTACCCCACAAGAAATAGCCTTGATGAAGGAAGGCGCGGCCTATATTTCCTACATGTATGCCTACCAGCACCCAGAAGTGGTGGCGGCATTCAATGCCAAGCGCATCAGTTCCTTTTCAATGGATGCGGTCCCTCGAATCTCTCGTGCCCAAAAAATGGATGCCTTATCTTCACAGGCCAACCTTGCAGGTTATAAGGCTGTATTGCTCGGGGCAAATTATCTAGGAAAAATATTTCCCTTGCTGATGACCGCCTCAGGAACAATCACACCCGCTCGAGTTTTGATTTTTGGGGCTGGAGTGGCAGGATTACAGGCCATTGCCACAGCCAAGAGATTGGGTGCAGTGGTGGAGTGTACCGATGTGCGTCCCGAAACGAAGGAACAAGTGGAGTCCCTAGGCGGTAGGTATTTGAGTGTGGAGGGTGCTGAAGGTGTGAAAACCGAGGGAGGTTATGCCCGGGAGGTATCTGCAGAGTACCTTGAAAAGCAGCAGCAGCTGATTCGTGAGAAAATCAAGGATGCAGATTTGGTGATTACCACCGCCCTGGTGATGGGTAAAAAATCTCCTATTCTGGTTACTGAAGACATGGTCAAGAGCATGAAGGCAGGATCGGTGATCGTGGATATGGCCGTAGAGTCTGGAGGCAATTGTGCGATCTCTGAGAAAAACGCCACCGTAGTCAAGCATGGAGTTACCCTAGTTGGGGAATCCAATCTTCCCTCCTTGCTCCCAGTCAATGCCAGTCAGCTTTATGCAACCAACATTAGTACCCTTGCCTTTCATTTGATAGGGGAGACCGGTATCAGCCTTGACTTGGAGGATGAAATCACAAAAGGTGTATTGATCACGCATCAAGGAGAATTGGTGCACGCGTTTACCAAACAAATTCTTTCTCAATAAAACCATCAACTATGTCTATTTCAGCGCTGATTGTACTGATTTATGTTCTTGTCCTGGCGAGTTATCTCGGGTTTGAACTCATATCTAAGGTGCCACCCACCTTGCACACCCCCTTAATGTCTGGCTCAAATGCCATTTCAGGAATCACCATAGTTGGGGCTTTGATGGCTTGTAACGAGATGGGCTATACGACCCTCAGTAAATGGTTGGGCATGTTTGCCTTGGTTTTGGCTACCATCAATGTGGTCGGTGGTTACGCAGTGACTGATCGCATGCTTAAAATGTTTAAGAAGAAATGAACACAGGAATTCAACTCGCCTATCTGGTAGCTTCTGTGCTATTTATTATAGGCATCAAGTACTTGGGGAAAACCAAAGATGCCCGTAAAGGCAATTTTATCTCCGCCGTAGGCATGCTGATTGCGATCGTGGCCACCTTGTTAACCTTAGATGTGCTGACCTTTATTGAAATAGGAGTCTGTGTGTTGATTGGCTCTGTGATTGGCTTGTACTATGCGTCCAAGGTGCCAATGACTAAAATTCCAGAAATGGTAGCCCTCTTCAATGGCTTTGGAGGATTGGCTTCCTTTGCTGTGGCCTTGTCCGATTATTACCTCAAGAGTGAGACCAATCTAGCTTCCTTGGATGCCGTCAACCTGACGAGTATACTTTTATCCTTGTTGATTGGTGGGGTGACCTTTACGGGTTCCATGGTTGCTTACCTCAAATTGGACGGAAAAGTATCTGGGCAGCCCATCACTTTTAAAGGGCAGCATGCGCTCAACTTATTTTTATTGATCGCCTTTGTAGCAGCTTCAGTATTGGTATTTCTAGATCCTACCCAGGTCACCTTCATCGTGATTTTGATTGTCATTTCCTTGCTTCTAGGAGTGCTGACGGTGATTCCAATTGGGGGGGCGGATATGCCTGTGGTGATTTCCTTACTCAATTCCTATTCGGGGATGGCCGCATGTGCCACCGGCTTTATTTTGAATAACAATGTGCTAATCGTGGCGGGCTCCCTAGTAGGTGCCTCAGGAATTATCTTGACGCAGATCATGTGCAAGGCCATGAATCGTTCTTTGGTGAATGTTTTGCTGGGTGGTTTTGGTCAAACGGTAGCTACAGGCGGAGCCGATGGTCCTGCGGTAGTGGTGAAGGAAATTGGTGTGGAGGAAACAGCCATGTTATTTGATTCTGCCTCTTCGGTGATTGTAGTTCCTGGTTACGGCATGGCTGTGGCGCAAGCGCAGCACGTGATCCGAGAGTTGATGGAGCAGTGTGAAAAGCGAAACATCAATTTCCGATTTGCTATTCACCCTGTAGCTGGACGTATGCCGGGGCACATGAACGTGCTTCTTGCTGAGGCCAATATCTCGTATGACAAGCTGATTGAGATGGACGATATCAACGAGGACTTCGCGAATACGGATTTGGTATTTATAGTAGGTGCTAACGATGTGGTCAATCCTGCCGCTAGAACCAATCCCGATAGTCCGATTTTTGGGATGCCCATCTTGAATGCAGATAAAGCTCGCACGGTGATTGTGTCCAAGCGAAGTATGGGTAAAGGCTATGCAGGGGTTGAAAATGAGCTATTTGGGTATCCAAACTGCCTCATGCTTTTTGGCGACGCCAAGCAGACCATCACCAAGGTAGTCAGTGAAATGAAAGATATGGCCTAAGGGCTATGCTTTATTCCAGTCCCAAGGATAGCTGTCGCGGAAGTAGTTGAAAGCTTTTTCTATGCCAAAGGCAGCTTCCATGGGATTGGATTCCTTCGCGATGCTTTTTAGTAGGGTAGCCGGCATTTTGTTCCCAGCCGTAGTGGGGAAATTCTTGGGCAAGCTCTTCCATCATCTCATCCCGGTACACTTTTGCTAAGATGGAAGCTGCGGCGATGGAAGCGAATTTACCATCCCCTTTGATCACACAAGTGTAGGTGTAGGGAAGAGTTGATTTCCAGCGATTGCCATCAATCAATAGGTGTTCGGGTACGTGTGGGAGTTGTTGAATGGCGCGTTCCATGGCCAGAAAGGAGGCTTGGAGGATATTGATCTGATCTATTTCTGCGACGCTAGCTTCTGCGATCGCCCAACCGATCGCCATTCCTTTGATTTCTTGTATTAAGTCTTCCCGAGTTTTTTTTGTCAATTTTTTCGAGTCTTGAATCCAGGGGTTGCGGTAGTCCGAAGGTAAAATCACCGCTGCGGCCACCACGGGGCCTGCTAGGCAGCCTCTTCCTACTTCATCGCAACCTGCTTCGATCCGATTAGCTTCTAAAAAGGGGAGAAGAGTCATCGTGGTGACTTGGGGTGGGTTGGTAATAGGAATGGATCATTTCTGCTACTAAGGCAGTCCAACCCGTTTGGTGGGAGGCCCCTAGGCCTTTGCCGCTATCTCCATGGAAGTATTCGAAGAAAAGCAGGTGGTCTTTGAAGTGGGGGTCTTCTTGAAATTTGGTTTGGTCGCCATACATGGGGCGGATCCCGTCCTTGTTTTTTGTAAAGATGGAGATGCAGCGTAGCGATAGCTCCTTTGCAATCATGTCCAAGGTGAGAAATTTTCCTGATCCGGTTGGGTATTCAATGGATAGGTCTTCGCCGTAGTAACTGTCAAATTTCTTCAAGGACTCCATGATCAGAAAGTTGATGGGAAACCAAATCGGTCCTCGCCAATTGGAGTTGCCTCCAAACATTTGGGTGTCTGCCTCTCCAGGTGTGTAGCGAATCGATAGCGTGTCCCCATTAATTTTCATGGTGTAGGGATGGTTTTCGTGGTATTTGGAAAGGG
Organism: Cyclobacteriaceae bacterium; assembly: GCA_947458475.1. Lineage (GTDB taxonomy): Bacteria > Bacteroidota > Bacteroidia > Cytophagales > Cyclobacteriaceae > Algoriphagus. The sequence continues at coordinate 11,458 of CANGZP010000065.1, forward strand.
AGCGAATTCCAAAATCACTTAAAAATTCCTCTTCATTCAGCATGCGTTGGAGTACGCTCTTCATGCGGTGTCCGCGAAGGAGCGAGAAGAGCCTCCGTTTTCCGTATCCGGGTTGAATCCAACTCGACACCAATGCGGCTAGTTTGGGCTTTTCTTTGAGAATGAAGTCGAGGCGCTTTTTGAATTCTGGGAGGGAATCAAAAAGTTCTTCGCGAATGGGTTCTACCGCGAAAAGTGGAATCAAGCCGACAATGGATCGTACTTTTAGCTTTTTAGGTTCCTTGCCTTGGTAGTGAAACACATCGTAAAAGAAATTGTCCTCATCATCCCAGAGGGATATTTGTTCCGAAGAGATGGTGTTCATTGCGCCAGCAATGTAGAGGAAGTGCTCTAAGAACTTGGTTGCACTAAACTGGTAGACCGTATTGTGTTCGCAGAGATCAAGAGCAATTCGGAGCATGTTGAGAGAGAACATGGCCATCCAAGAGGTGCCATCCGCTTGTTCTAGTTTGCCTTGGTAGTGTTGGGCATGATTTCGGTCAAAAAGCGAGATGTTATCCAGGCCAAGAAATCCTCCTTCAAAGATGTTGTTGCCTTCGGAATCTTTCCGATTGACCCACCAGGTGAAGTTGAGCATGAGCTTGTGCATGGCTCGCTCCAGAAATTGCTGGTCGCCTTTCCCTCCATTTAATTTTTTATC
>CANGZP010000066.1 GCA_947458475.1 Cyclobacteriaceae bacterium
ATCACGATAATCACCAAGATGGTCACCAAAATCTGCAAGTTGATCGCTTCGTAGAGCGTACCTAGGGTTTCGTAGATCAAGCCGGATCGATCGTAAAAGGGAACAACCGTGAGTTTGGAGACAGTGCCATCGGCCAAGGTCTTGCTCGGTAGGCCTACCGATAGTTTTTCGATTTCTGCTTTTACCCCTTCAATGACCTGCAGAGGATTGTCTCCATAGCGTGCGATCACCACTCCACCTACGGCTTCAGCACCGCCTTTGTCGAGGATTCCTGACATATTTCTCGGCTGGGGACCTAGGTTCACGCGGCCAATGTCCTGAATGCGGATAGGTACGTTGTTGGTTACCTTGACTACTGCTTTGTCCAAGTCGGCGAGCTCATCGATGTATCCCAAGCCACGGATAAAGTACTCGACCTTATTGATTTCAATTGAATTGGCCGACACATCCAGGTTGGATTTCCGAACAGCCTCCATCACATCCATGAGACTTACCCCATAGGCCTTTAGTGCAGCTGGGTCTACATCGACCTGATATTCTTTGACATAGCCGCCCACAGAAGCCACCTCAGCCACACCTTCCACAGCGGTGAGCGCATAGCGGATGTAGTAGTCTTGAATGCTACGAAGTTCCTCCGGATTCCATCCCCCGCTTGGATTTCCTTTTTCATCTCTTCCTTCAAGGGTATACCAGAATACCTGTCCTAAGGCTGTGGCATCGGGCCCAAGTTTGGGCTGCACCCCTTCAGGAAGAAGTCCAGAGGGCAAGGAATTGAGTTTCTCCAGCACGCGAGATCTGCTCCAGTAAAACTCAATGTCGTCTTCAAAAATGATGTAGATACTCGAAAATCCGAATGCTGAGTTGGACCGCACACTTTTGACTCCGGGAAGCCCCAGGAGGGAAGTGGTTAGGGGATAGGTGATTTGATTCTCCACATCCTGTGGGGAGCGTCCCATCCACTCGGTGAACACGATTTGCTGATTTTCACCAATGTCCGGTATGGCATCTACCGGAACAGGATCACGGGGAAAACTCCCCAAGTTCCAATTGAAAGGAGCGGTGGCTAGGCCCCAACCTAGAATGAGGAGGAGAAAGAGCAGGGTGACTAACTTATTTTCTAGAAAAAAGCGGATGAGTCGATTGATCATGATTCCAGGATATAAATGAAAATTGCCTCAGGCCTTGGGCCAAAGAAGATTCATAAGAAGCTTTTGACAAGCTGTCCCTGGAATTAAATCAAGAAGGTTTGGTAGAGGAGTTGAAAGTCCCGTTTGGGGGGATCTGGGGAGGATTCAGTAGGAAAATGGATTGCGCTGACCGCGAAAAAATCAAGTCCAACTACAAAGACTTGGATAAAGGGAAGGATAAAAGTAGGGTTGAGTTGAAAATCAAGCTGGCTAACCTGAAAATCATCGTCTACTTGTAGGTGCTGGGTTTTATTTTCACAGCAGCTGCTTGGGTCTTCGGGAGTAGCCTCATTTTCTTGATCAGCAGGAAGTTCCATCCCACAGTCTAAGTGCTTCTCACCAAAGCCAATTGCAGAGTCCATGGCATGCCCCATGCACCAATGCGTCGTCTTTGCCATTCCCACGGTGGAGAAAAGCAGCAGAAAAGATAAGCAAATGGAAATGAAGGCTTTCACAATACAAACGTACGTATTTTTTGTAAAAAAGGATACTCCTTACTTTTTGTTTAATCAAACTCCAAAATGGAAAAGTTTTGCTTGTTCCTTTTACAATATCGAATGCCGAACGCTGATTGAAGAATGAAGAAGTGAGATATCCTGTTCAAAACTTCAACCTGCTTTCCTAAGGCAAGCTTCTAAACTCTCAAACCGCGGTAGCAATAAATCCAGCCTTGAGCACCGCCTTCTTTATATCCTCTGGATTGAGTGTATCTGTTTCCACCGTTAGTGTACGATCTGGATCTTGCAGGTCCACTTGCCAGGCCTGAATTCCGGATTGCTCGTTCAGCTTTGGACTTACCTTGGACAGGCAATTCCCGCATTGAATATTCGTTTTAAATAGTAATTTTTTCATGGATAAATATTTATTAATTAATTAGTTAAATAATTTTATCAAAAATTAGCTTTAGTACTATCTACCAAAGAAAATCAGATTCGAAAGGTAAGAAAATGCGCTGGTGACTCTGGTCTACAATTTGTCAACAGTTGACGGTCAACGGACGACAGCCAATTCTAGTACCACATCGCATTCTATCAACGATTACCATTTTCTGTGGACTGTGGACGGTTAGCTGTTGACCAGTTTTCAATCCAGTAGCCGAGTTTTAAGCCGCAAGCTATTGCCCACTACGGACAAGGAACTCAAAGCCATTGCCGCACTGGCAAACATGGGGTCAATTAAAATACCAAAAGCCGGATAGAGTAGCCCTGCAGCAACTGGGATTCCGATCAGGTTGTAGACAAATGCCCAAAATAGATTTTGCCGAATTCCATGCACGGTCAACTTTGATAAGCGTAGCGCCTGCGGAATTTTGGCCAAATCAGAGTTCACCAGTGTGATTTTGGCCACATCGAGCGCAATGTCCGAACCCATGCCCATTGCAATGCTGACATCGGCTTGCGCCAAGGCTTCTGCATCGTTGACGCCATCACCGACCATCGCTACCACCTTGCCTTGCTGCTGTAAGGCTTTGATAAAGTTGGACTTGTCTGCAGGGAGGCATTCGGCCTGGAACAGGCTGATTCCCACTTGGTCAGCCACTGCTTTGGCAGGAGCGTATTGATCACCCGTGAGCAGATACACGTCCACATTCATTTTTCTAAGGTTTTCTACCACCTCCTTGGCATTTTGTTTGAGCTCATCTTCGATTCCAAGTACCGCCAGTACCTGGGATTCGTTGCAGAGCCAAATCAAAGTCTGCGCTTTTTCTGCCGCTTCTTTTTCAATGGCTAGGGGTGATGTTGGCAGTGGAATGCCTTGGCTTTGCATCCATTTTTTGGTCCCCAAGAAATAGCGGATTTCCTCCACCCGTCCACTGATCCCAGCGCCAGGAATGTTTTCAAATGACTCCAAAGCAACTTGCGGTAGGTTTTTGCCTTCCAAATGGGCAACTACCGCCTCGGCCAGCGGATGGGCCGAATTCCGTTCCAAGGCAAGGAGTAAGGCCTCAATAGTCGCTTGATCCAATGCACTTTCTTCGGTAGTGAACCATTGGGAGCTGACTTTTGGCTTGCCGAGTGTGAGCGTACCCGTTTTGTCCAGTGCCAAGGCAGTGACTTGATGCCCAAGCTCTAGGCTTTCTGCATCACGGATTAGGATTTGTTGCTCGGCGCCCTTACCCATTCCTACGATCAAGGCGGTAGGAGTGGCCAATCCCAATGCGCAGGGGCAGGCGATCACCAACACGGAGACTGCCGAAAGGATGCCATGGGAGAGCGCATTTTCACCTCCAAAGACCATCCAAATCCCAAAGGTGGCAATTGCGATCAGGACCACGACAGGCACGAATATGCCTGAAACTTTGTCCACCAACCGTTGCACGGGGGCTTTGCTTCCTTGTGCCTCCTGTACCCGTTGGATAATTTGACCCAATAGGGTGCTGCTTCCAATCTTTTCAGCCCGAATTTCTAAACTACCATTTTGATTGAGCGTTCCTGCAAAAACAGCATCTCCAGGAGATTTGGCAACTGGTAGGTATTCTCCGGAGAGCATGCTTTCATTGAGGTAACTTTGGCCTAAGAGCACCTTTCCGTCCACAGGAATTTTCTCTCCTGGCTTCACCAGGATGCGGTCCATAAGGGACACTTCCTCCAAACGAATGGATTCTTGCCCGGTAGCAGTCAAGCGAATCAGGGTTTTGGGTTGGAGGCCAATCAGTTTTTTCAAAGCCGTCCCCGTATTGGTTTTGGCTCGCTCCTCGAGCATTTTACCCAGGGAAACGAACACGAGGATGACTGAGGCCGCTTCAAAGTAAACTGGGGGATGTAGTCCTTTGCTTAGCCAAAACTCGGGAAAAAGGGTGCTGTAAGTTGAAAACAGGAAAGCAATGGCGGTACTTAAAGCTACCAAGGTATCCATGTTGGCTTGCCCATGCTTGGCTAGCTGTACTGCTCGGGTGAAAAAATGCCTTCCAAAGTAAAATAGGACGGGAATGCAAAGCACCAAACTGATCCAGCGCCCGGGTTCCCAATGCATAAAAAACATACCCAACACAAAGATGGGAAGGGTAGCGATCGCTGCGCCGAGGGTTTGTCGCTTCAGTTGCTGGTAATTTTTCTCCTGGGCTTCTCGAACCGATTCTCCCAGTTCCTGGGTACTAATCACCAAGCCGTACCCTACTTCTTGAAGCGCTTTGTCAATGCCTTGGGGCGTTATGCGTCCATCCCAAGTTACCGAAACAGTCGACGTGGCATAGTTGACTGAGGCCTCTTGAATACCTTCGGTGTGCATTAGGATCGTTTCCACGCTGGAGGCACATGCCGTACAGGTCATTCCTGTCACGGGAAATCTATCTTTGCTAAATGTGGGTTGAGCAGTATTCATGGCTTGTAATACAACCTTAAAGGCTATTTTGAAAGCTAAAGTTCCAAAAATAGTCAAAACTACTCGCCAACTCCAGCAACTCTTGGGCGGATTACAATTCCAGAATGCGTTGAATGTCTTTGGCTAATCCAAATAGGACTAGGATATCTCCAGCCTCAATTTTTGTATCTCCATTGACCACCCCAACCACTTTTTTGATGATTGATTTTTTACCGAGCATGTTGGTACGTTCAATCTCGTGGATAATGGTAATGACCGTCACTTTGTATTCTTTGCGGATGTTGGTTTCCTCCAAGGTCATTCCTACATAGCGCTCGGGGGTTTTGACTTCAATCACGTTGTAGTCGTCCGAAAGGTCAAGCGAATCGAGTACATTTTTCATTTGCAATCGCTTGGCCATACGCTCCGCAGAGTCTTCCTCTGGGTGGATGATCTCGGTAACGCCAATGGCCTTGATGACTGTCTCGTGCACATCGTTGATGGATCGGCTGATCAATCGGGTCACATTGAGTTGTTTGAAAATTGCAGTGACCATGATGGAAGCGCCTACATCTTCACCAATGGTGATGATGACCACATCCGCTTCTTTGTAAGGGAGGGTTTTAACCGTTACACTATCGGTGGCATCCATGAGGATGGCATGTGTGATTTTGTCTTTGACCTGTTCGATTCTAACCTCACTGGAATCTACACCAATGACTTCATGACCTAATTCAGTTAGGCGGGCGGCAAGAAATCCACCAAAGCTTCCCATGCCCACGATAATGTATTTCATAATCTTCCTATTTTAAGAGATGAACACCCCTTCCTGCGGGTATTTGTAGCGCAGGGAGCGGGTTTTTTTGATAAATGCAACCAATACAGTAAGGGTGCCAACCCTTCCCAAAAACATAATGATGGAGATCACTATCTTGGACCCAGTGGTGAGCTTGGCTGTAATGCCCAAACTTAATCCAACTGTAGAGAAGGCAGAGAAAACCTCGAATGCAACATCCAGGACTGCCAATTCAGGATTGAAAAACAAAACCAAGAATACACCCAATCCAATTACGATAAAGGAGAGAAGCATCACCGCAAAAGCTTTCCGAACTGTTTCAGGGTCAATTTGTCGGTTAAATACCTCAACTCTATCTTTCCCTTTTGCGATGCTGATGGCATTCAGTACGGCTACAGCAAATGTGGTGGTTTTCAATCCACCTCCAGTAGAACCAGGAGAAGCACCGATCCACATCAGAATTAGGTAGATCAATACGGTAGGTACGGCTAGTTGCGTCATGTCGACGGTATTGAAACCAGCAGTTCGTGGGGTAACCGCTCCAAAGAAGGCCGTTACAAATTTGCCATAGCCCTCTAAGCCTGCTAGGGTATGGCGCTCCTCAAATATCCAATAGGTGCCAAAGCCCACCACGAGTAAAATGAGGGTAGATACGGTGGTCAAACTCGTATTGATGTTGAATATTCGTGGAGTGTGGTGGTAAAATGAATCTTTTTTGATCCAGATATTGAACCAGTTATTGCATATTCTTTTCACTACTTGAGCATACGATACAATTACTGGGAAACCAATTCCTCCCACAATAATGGAGATAGCTAGGATAAGATGGACGTGGTACTCGGTACGAAATCCTACTTCGTAAAGACCATTGGTCAGTGTAGAAAACCCAGCATTGCAAAATGCAGAAATAGAGTGGAAAACTGCAAAAAACAGGCGATCAGCTATGGAATTAAACAAATTGCCATCCACAATGAAGAAAATGCCTAATGCGACCAATAGTTCAAATCCTAAGGTAAAAAGGATGATTTTGATCAAGGTAGAACCAATTTTACTAATGTTGTCCTCGTTGATGTAATCTTTCAGAAAAAGCTGACTTTGAAGGGATTGGCTACCCTTAAAGAAAAAGCCAAAAAAGCTAGTGAAGGTCATCATTCCCAAACCACCAATTTGAAACAAAATCATGAGGATGATTTTGCCCATTCCCGTAAATGCAGTAGCGGTATCTACTACAATCAAGCCTGTGACGCATACCGCTGATGTAGCTGTAAAGAAGGCATCAATCCAGGAAATCCCATTTACAGTGGCATTGGGCAACATTAAGAGTAGGGTGCCGACCAGGATGACTAAAAGGAAACTCAAAATAAAAACCAGGGCGGGATGAATCGCAAGTTTATTGACTCCAAGACTTACCCGGCTCAATTCGATGAAAAATAGCAGGCATATCAAAAGGTTGGTTAGAATGGACTCATAAGCTTGAAGCCAAATCCAACTATCCATCCAGCCAAATTGAATGCTGGCGCAAAAATGAAGGAGCAACGTGAGAACAACTTCCAAACGCTTTCTGCCAATACTCGCGTCTTTGTATATAAAGACAAGCCGGTAGAGGTAATTCTGGCCCAATACAAAAAGCGCAATTCCATACAGTAGGGAATGAATGGTGAAAATCTCCTGATTTGGAAAACCTAAATCAATGACCCAAACCAAAAATATCAACAAGGTGAAAATTACCCGGATGATGCTGTTTGTTTTCCTGACCCATTGCAGGGCTAAAATTTGTTTGTCCGGATTTTTAAATAGCCCAGAGTAGCTCATTTCGTAGAATCTTGGGTCAAATGTAAAAGAGATTCGGAGGAATATCCACTAATTTTTGATTTATTAATGGGATCTCGGTTGGACTAGACAATTATTGTCAACAGTCCACGGACCACAGTCCACAGTTGGTCGTGCTAGTATCCAATCTCGTATTCAAAATTTGAAGGCTAATCTACATTACACCATGAAATTGCTGTCAACTGTTAACCGTGGACCGTTGACCAGATTTTGTCGACGGTTGACAGTCAACAGGCCACAGCAAATTGTAATCATGGAAACGAATTGTAGTCATACCACAACCGGCAGTGGACGGTGGACCGTTAGCCGTTGACCATTTGACCTTAAAAAAAAATGCCCACCTTCTTCTTACATTCTAATCAAAGCAGTATCTTAACCCTACACTAACCTCCTTATTTATGAAAAAAGTAAAATTTACAATCGCTAGCTTCATGCTATTGGCGTTCTTTTCAGCCACAGTTTTGACTTCTTGTGGGGGTAAAAAAGAAGAAGCTGCAGAAGCTACGGATTCCACTGAACAAGCTGCTGAGCATCCTGAAGGTGGAGAACATCCAGCAGGTAGCGAGCATCCAACCGATACTACATCCAAGGATACTCCAGCTTAACACTAAAAAAAGAGGCTTTCTCATTCTAGAAAGCCTCTTTTTTTGATCAAGATTTCCGCTGGAAGGTGAAGGTGGTCGGTGCTTTGACTTCTTTGCCCTTGACTTCTAGGTAAGGATACACTAGAAAATTGAAGGGCCCAGCACTTGGCCCTGGATTGAGTTCCAAATCCCTGCCTCGGGTAAATTCAATTCGATTGGCAGGATGCCTTCCAAAATAGTAGGTCGCCAAGGCGGTGTACTTATTTGCTTCGCTGATGTCTACCGGCCACCATTTGCCATCGGCATAGAACTCCGCCCAGCAATGGTACCCATCCATTCCCCCTTCGTTGCGGTCCGAAGGAATCGAAGCACCAATCGCAAATTGGGCTGGAATGCCCACCGAACGCGCTAAGGAGATAAAGTAGGAGTGGAAATCGGTGCAATTGCCAGTTTTAGAGTCGCATGCGTAGTTGGAATCTCCGCGCCCAAAATCTCCAAACTTCATGTAACGCATCGTTTCGATGATGTAATCGTACAGCCTTCGGGCCTGAATCAGATGTGATTCTTTGATTTTTTCTCCCAAAGCCTCTTTCGCGATTTCTTCAAATCTTCCACCGATAGGCATCAGTTTGTTGCCTACCAAATACAACTTGGGATCGGGTTTTGGAGCGGCATAGGGTCCTTTTTCGCTACGTGTGACAGCATAAGTAATCGCGATCTGCTTACCACTGTGCTCTGGAGCCAAACTCATGTAAAGCACCTCATTCGAGTTGGCCTCGTCCTTCAAAACTTTGGCGCCGGTAGGTAGGTTCTTCTCGAGCACTTTCACTTCTTGAAATGCATCGGACAAGGCCATGGGAATCCAGATCTCCGCGGATTCCGTGAGGGTAGGGAGGGTGACGGTGTAGTAAAACTCGAAACTGTCTTTTCCTTCTTTGACCCCAAGTAGGGAATTATCGGATTGTTCTAAGGGCATTTTATACCAGGTTTTGTCTTGTTTTTGTTTCCAACTGTAATAGGGTTTCCCGTTCAACTTGTGTACGGATGTGCTCGTGATCGACATACTTCCGGGTGTGCCTTCCATAAAGAAGTCTACATCGTACACATCCCCAGACTCATCCACCAAGTCTACACAAGCAAAGTGGCTCTCAGGACCTAGGTTGGAAAGGTATTCGGTGTGTACCCGGACCAACTTCATTTTGAGGTCATGGTTTTCGTCTTTAACCGGGAAAAACCCTGCATTCTCCTGAGTTGTCTGCGAAATGTAATTCTTGATCTCAGCTTCTATTTCCGAGATGGCCAAAGGAGCAACGCGTTCCTTCTTAGCTTTTTCTGGGGCGTTACAGGAATAGCCCACCAACAAGCAAATGCAGGCAAGGGTAGCTCGAAAATTGCGGAACTGTGGATTCATGCTTGATAAATTTAAGTACTATGCACCTAGCAAAGTGGATAGAATCAGGTAAAACAAGGAAGGACAGACCAGACATCCCAAGCCTGTATAGAAGGTGGCAGTGACTGCACCGTATGGAACCAAGGCAGGATCTGTAGCGGCCAATCCAGCTGCCACGCCGCTGGAAGTTCCCATGATGCCCCCATAGGCCATTGCTGATTCGGGGGATTGCAAACCAATTTTCTTGGCCAACAGGGGAGTGAGTATGGTAACTGCGATGGTTTTGACCACACCGGTGGCGATGCTGAGCGCAATCACCTCCGAACTCGCACCCAAGGCTCCTCCTGTTACTGGGCCGACAATGTAGGTACAGGCTCCTGCACCCAAGGTACACAAACTAACTGCATCGCGGTAACCCATCATCCAAGCTAGGGCAACACCTGCAAGAAAGAAAACACCAATGCCCAGGACCAGAGAGATCAAACCAATCCAGCCACTTTTCCGAATGAGGAGGAAGCTGGCACTTGCGGCAGTAGCCACAATGGCAAAATCCCGAAACATGCCCCCACCCAAAAATGATAAGCCCGCAAAAAGAGGAAGATCAGCGAGCCCTTGTTCTCCTTCGGCAATTAGCCCACCCAGGTACCCCATTCCCAATGCCAAAAAGATGGCGAGTGCAGATCCGGGGATTTTGGAAGCAAAAACCTTTTTGGAAAGCACATCTGCTCCCCAAGTTAACATGCCTACTGCCAAAAAGGCGAAGACCAATCCGTTTTTCTCGAGTACAAGTTGCAGTTCTTCCATCTCAAGAAGTCCCCAATTTTTTAATCAGCACCTTAAACACCCAAAAGGCTAGGAGGACAGGCAGTAGCCCTGCCAATATTGCCAAGAGTCCAGAAGATACAGCTGATTTCACATTCAAACTGGCGGCCATCGCAATGACGATGGGAATGTAGAGCTTGTTCCAAAATTCAATTCCAAAGGCAAATTCTCCATTCCAGAGGCCTTTCCTGACGGATGCTTCCTTGAGTAAAAGGAAGAATATCATCGCAAATCCAACTCCCCCTACATTGGCATCGATGCCGAGCCAACTTCCAAGTAGCGCTCCGCACCACATGCCAGTAAGAAAGCAAAATGAAAGAAGCGCTAAACCTTTGATCATGGTCGGAAAAATTGGGTTGAACTACGAATTAGGAAAATAAGGGTTTTAATTCATTTTTTACCACTTTACCCATTGCATTTCTAGGAAGCTCAGCTAAGATCTGGTAGACCTTGGGTGATTTGTAGTTGGGAAGGCGTTCTTTCAACCAGTCTTTTAACTCCGCAAGCTTTAGGGCGGTTTCGGTCACCAAGACCGCAGCAACGAGTTCTCCCCACTCTTCATTGGGAATGCCGATGACCGCACAGTCTTTGATCAAGGCATGGCTTCGAAGCACTTCCTCGATCTCTAGGGCAGATATTTTGTAGCCACCCGACTTGATGATGTCAATCGAATCACGGCCCAAAATGCGGTAGAAGCCGTTTTCTACCACGGCGATGTCGCCCGTTTTAAACCAGCCGTCTTCGGTAAAAGCTTTTTGGGTAGCTTCTGCTTTTCCCCAATAGCTAGCAAATACTCCTGGACCTTTCACTTGGATTTCTCCTGGCGTTCCGAGGGCTACCGCTTCGAAGGCTTCATCTACCAAGCGAACTTCCACTCCTGGCAATGGGGTACCTATGTATCCAGTTCTTCGATCTCCACGATAGGGATTGCTGATGGCCATGCCGATTTCCGTCATGCCGTAGCGCTCCAATAGCGTATGCCCCGATACTTCCTTCCAGCGCTCCATCACGGAGGTGGGCAAGGCTGCGGAACCCGAAACCATCAATCGGAATGCGCGCATGCAAGCTGTAAGTGCTTTTTTCTGATTTTCTGAATACGAGTCAAATTCTGCAATCAATTTGAAATAGATGGTTGGCACGGCCATAAATACATTGACCTTGCCTTCCAGAAAGATGGAAAACACTTCGGCTGCTTGGAAGGGATGCAGAAATTGGAGTGTTGCCCCTGCCCAAAGGGCACAACAGGTCACATTAACCAGTCCGTGGACGTGGTGCAGCGGAAGAAGACAGAGGGTGTGATCCGCTGCCGTCCATTGCCAGGCATGAATTAGCGTGGAAATTTGTGCTTCCAAGTTGGCATGGGTAGCAAGTACCCCTTTGGGTAAGCTTGTGGTGCCGGAGGTGTATAAGATCAAAGCCCCTCGATCGGAAGATACTTCTGGAAGCGGGGCTAATTCTAGTTCCTGCTGAACTGCCTCTACATCCAGCAAAGGGATTTCTTTTTCCAAGGCATAGTGCTGGAGGAGGTCCTGATAGGTCTTTTCTACCACCAAAATAGCTGCCTTCGTGTCTTCAATCACATAAGTGAGGGAGGGCAAGGGATAGCTTAGACAAAGCGGAACGGCTATGCCTCCCGCTTTCCAAATCCCCCAAAGTGTTGCCACATAGTTGATGCCGGGAGATACCATAAAGGCCACGCGAGCCTGGTTCAAATCAGCCTGTCCATCAAGCAGGTGCAGGGCAACTTGGGTACTTCTTTCCCAAAGACTGCCGTAGGTGTATTCACCGGAGGCATCTACAATAGCAATGGCATGCGGGTGGAGCTGGGCTTGAGTAAAAATGGGAAGCATATTTTTTTTGCAATAGAAAAGAAAAAAAAGGCAAGAACCAAGAGCCGAGAAGAGATAGAGCTGTTCGCGGTTAGATTTCTTTGCGCCTGTCTGCCGCAGGCAGGTCTCTGCGTCTTTGCGAGCAAAAAGAAGAAAGAACCGAGAGACCTGTCTGCCGACAGGCAGGTAAGAGCCAAGAAGCAATAGACCAGTCTGCCGCGGCGGACAGGCAGGATTCTCGCATCTTGCTTCTAAATTTAAAACTCCTACCTCCCAAAAATAGGGAAAGATTACCTTTCCATAGCTGCTTGATCTACCATAAGCAAGGCATTCTCCTGTCGGATGCTGCCCGCTGGGATGCTTGGGTCTTGCTGGAGCAAGCGC
>CANGZP010000067.1 GCA_947458475.1 Cyclobacteriaceae bacterium
CCAACCGCTTGCTAAAACCTAAGGAAGAAATTTTGGATTGTGCGGAACTTGATCCAGTTTTTTATATTGATTATCAATAGCTTAGATAAAAAATAAAATCATTCTGCAAGGTTCAATTAGGTGAGCTGTGGACCGTGGACAGTCAGCTGGTAACGATTATCCGCATTTATAATTAGGAGAACTGAACTACTGGCATGATTGCGGATAAACAAAAAATCAAATTTGGGAGCCAATTAGCCACTCAGAAGGCTTACTCTTTTTCTTCCTCTCCGAAAAGCGTATCCAATGCCACCGCATCGATTCCTTTTTCCTCTTGGAGGAATTTTCCAAAACTAGCGGTACTACCATGTGTCAAATACACTTTTTCCGCTTCTGTAGCCTTAATCGCATCAATCAAGCCCTTCCAATCGGCATGATCCGATAGCACAAACCCACGGTCCAGGGAGCTCCTTTTCCGAATTCCACGCACATTCATCCAGCCAGAACAGCTAGCGGTTCGGTAAGGTGGAAATTTGATCATCCAGGGACTATTCATCACTGCCGGGGGAGCGATGATTAGGGCTCCTTTGTAGGTAGACTTAGGCAAGTCTTGATTGACACGGATAGCTTCTGGAAGAACAAGTCCATCCGCTGCCAATGCCTCGTTGGTATTGGCGATCACCCCATGCACAAAAACAGGACCTATTTCGGGTTGCAGGTGTTGCAAAACCCGTTGGGCTTTACCCAAAGAGTAGGCGAAAATGATGGAATTAAGCCCCTGTTCTGCATTAGCCCTCCACCAGTCATTTATTTGTTGGAATACTACTGCTTGAGGCTCCCAGTCGTAAATCGGCATCCCGAAAGTACATTCGGAAACAAACTCATGACATTTGACTGCTTCAAATGGGGTAGAAAGCCCATCGTCTTCCACCTTGTAATCCCCACTCACTACGGCCACTTTTCCTTGGTATTCGAGTCGAACTTGTGCGGATCCTGGGATATGACCTGCTGGATGAAGAGAAATGCGAACCCCTTGCGCATGTACGGCTTCACCATAGGCTAGAGTTTGCAATTGAATGTCCTTGCCCAAGCGGAGTCTCATCACTTCTTTGGACTGTGCATGTGCCAGATACTGTCCCATCCCTCTTCGTGCGTGGTCGGCATGGGCATGCGTGATCACGGCCTTGGCTACAGGCCTCCAAGGATCGATAAACATATCGGCCGGAGGGCAGTACAACCCAAAATCGGTGAGTTCAAGGAGGTTCACAGGCTTCGAAAGTATCCCAGATTTGGGCGTTTCAACTTACAAGTTAGTGGGGATTTTTCCAGGCTTGGCATACGCAAGTCGACCTAGAGAATGCCCGCTATGGTATTCATCTAGTCCACTGACCGTGGCGATTCCCAAGGCATTCAAGTCCAGGGAACCATCTTCTCGCAGCCCCTTTTCATCTACAAATACCTGTTCAATCTTGGCAATAAGCAGAATCGTCTGATTGATCACAAGGGTCTGAGCTTCTACTAGGCTGCAAGCCAATTGCACGGGGCTGCCTTGGACAAAAGGGGCCTGAACTCCGGCTTTGCACTCTTCAGTAAATCCCGTAGCGGCAAACTCACTTTCATCCCAGCTCGCTGAAGTCCAGTGGGCCTGCACATAGGCATCTGTCCGTACATGATTCAAGGTAAACACACTTGTTTCCAGGATATTTTCCAAGCTATCGCGCTTGACGGTATGAGGTCGAAACAGGATTCCCACTAAGGGTGGATCTGCCCCTAAATGAATGAGTTGAGAAAAAAGAGCCAGGTTGGTAACACCAGCTGCATTTTGGGTACCCATCAGGTGCAGCGGCTTGTAGCCAGGCAGGCAATTGATCAAGTTTCTTCGAAACGCAGGATCAAGTTGCGCAAGTTGGGCTGCATCTGCCTGCCACATCAGGTCAAAATAGCTACCTCGAGGGTATCGCAATAGGCAATATCGAGTTGGTCGATGATGTTGTCAGGGTATTGGGTCAGGATTTGAGCTTTGGCAATCTGCACCATCTTTTCAAACCATTTTTCTTCAGGAAGGATTTTGCGATGGGTTTTTACCCCGTAGCCCAGCATCTCTTTTTTCCAATGGATAAAATACCACTCCATGGTCGGCTGGTGAAAGGCTCTGAGTGCTCTTTTATCAAAAATGAATTTTTCAAAACCACCTGTTTTTACAAGTTCTCCAATTTCCAAAAAGGCTTCTTTGAAATCCTCGATAGGAACGTAGTCGGTAAGTAGTTCGCAAATGATGGTTTTTCTAGATCTATTAAACCAAACTCTGGCATAGCGCTGCTCAAAGGCAACCTCGAAGTCCAGAATTCCAGGAGATGGAAGGGTCTCGTTCATGGCTGACATCGTGGGGAGTTAATAAATTGTTTTTCTGTTGGCAGAAGTAGCCTGTGCCACTTCTTCTTTGACTTCTGTCAATCGAATCTCCAAGTTGGAAGCATATTCCAAGGTGGTGCGCATCATGTCTTGCTGAGATTGGATTTGTTCCTTGAGTCGGTACAATTCTTGGTTTACTTCCGATAACTGCTGTTCGTAGTAGCGTTGAAGCCTTTCTTTTTCAAGTTGGGCCTTTATTAGCTCTTCCTTAAACAGGAGAAAGGATTCAGGTGGCGTCTTCATAATCACAATGCTTTCATCTCGGGACCATACCCGTACTATAGACTTACAAGAATAGTAAATTGTTTTGAATTATTTGAGATGT
Source organism: Cyclobacteriaceae bacterium (assembly GCA_947458475.1). Classification (GTDB taxonomy): domain Bacteria; phylum Bacteroidota; class Bacteroidia; order Cytophagales; family Cyclobacteriaceae; genus Algoriphagus. The sequence continues at coordinate 2,717 of CANGZP010000067.1, forward strand.
GACATCCCGCCATCCAAATGAAGAATCTGTCCTGTCATCCAGGAAGATTTTTCAGACAATAAAAATACCGTAGCCTCAGCAATATCTTCTGCTCTTCCCACTCGTCCGAGCGGATGCCGCTTGTCGGATGCTTCTTTTTTTTCAGGGGTGGAAAGCAAAGCTGAAGCAAGGGGAGTTTCGGTAAGTGAAGGAGCGATCGCATTGACCCTAATTTTGTTTGGAGCCCATTCTGCTGCAAGAGATCGCGTAAGTCCCTCTATAGCGCCTTTGGCAGAGGAAATGCCCGCATGAAATCCCATGCCTGTTTGCACGGCTACGGTGCTGTACAACACCACCGATGGGGAACTTGATTTTTTTAAGCCTTTCAAACATGCCTGAAGCAAGCGGATGGCTCCATAAAAGTTAACCTCCATCTCCTGTTTAAAATCGGCAATGCTAATTCGATGGAAAGGCTTCAGGTTGATGGTACCTGGACAATAGACTACCCCATCGATAATTTCTGGAAGGCCAGGAAGTTCTTCAAAATCAGTTGAAAAATCCACGGCGGCGGTTCCTTCACCCGTCCTAGAGTAACTAAAAATCGTTGCCCCATTTTCCTGCAGCTGGGCGGCTACTGCTTTCCCTATTCCGGAGTTGCCTCCAACTAGAACAATGTTCTTTCCCCTCATCTGTGTACAAGTTTCTTTAAATAGGTAAATCAATCCGTCAGCAATTTGTTTGCGCAAGCCCATAAAAAAACCCAGCTTTTTTGGCTGGGCTTTTTCGTTGGTTTAGTTTACGCTATTTCAAAAGGAAGGGAGGTTCAAATCCCCCACCACATCCCTTATTTCTTCAAAGTAAGGTATTTCAAAAACTCGTTTCTGCTTTGCTCGTCTGTTTCGAATTTACCGGAGTAGAAAGAGGTAACCGTAGAGCTGTTGGTGTCGTTGATGCCTCTGGAGCTCACGCACATGTGGTATGCATCGAGGATTACTGCGACATCCTCGGTGCCAAGGATTTCACGAAGGTCATTGCCAATCTGCATCGTCAATCGCTCCTGTACTTGTGGGCGCTTGGAAAAATACTGCACAATGCGGTTGATTTTGGAGAGACCAATTACATTTCCATTGGAAATGTAGGCTACATGCGCTTTTCCATAGATGGGCACAAAGTGGTGCTCACAGTGTGAGAAGAAGGTAATGTCTTTCTCTACTAGCATTTCCTTGTACTTGTACTTGTTTTCAAAAAGCTTGGGCTCAGGCTTATTTTTAGGATTAAGTCCTGCAAACACCTCTTTGACATACATTTTTGCCACGCGGTGTGGGGTACCGCGCAAACTATCATCACTTAGGTCAAGGCCTAGGATATGCATAATTTCCTTAAAGTGCTTTTCAATGAGTTCCACTTTGAGGTCGTCGTCCATTTTGAAGGCGTCGTCTCTCAAGGGGGTTTCTAGGGAGGTTCCTACATGCTCATCTCCAATTTCGTCAAATGAGGCATTTGCTAAATCAATTCCCATCGTATTCAACATAGTTTCTTTCGGTTTCATAGAGTCGTACGATTAGTTCGTATTTCTGTTCAATCTGGGCTCTCAAAATTTGCCAGATCACTACCGCAATGTTCTCGGCAGAGGGATTGAGATGCTTGAATTCAACAGTATCTAAGTTTAAATTTTTATGGTCAAATTTATTTAAGACATGGGCTTTGATTAGGTCACTGAGCACTTTCATGTCGTATACGTAGCCAGTATCTGGATCAATCTCACCCTTGAGTTGCACAATCAACTCGTAATTGTGTCCATGGTAATTGGGATTGTTGCACTTGCCAAAAATTGCTTCGTTTTTTTCATCTGACCAGGTCGGATTGAATAATCGATGGGCTGCATTAAAATGCTCTTTTCGGAAGATGGTTACTTTCATTGTTGTAGGAACAGAAGAATTTTAATTTTTGTTTAATTTTTGCTCAATATTTATTAAACAAAAAATCAAATCCTTGCAGGTCAACCAATTAATTTAACAGTTGGTCGCAAAAATAGAGATATTCCAAGCGCAACCCAAACAAAACAATACTCCTACAAACGGAAAAGGAAGGGGCAGGTTGCGGACAAGTACTTCATAACGGGAACTCTTTGCCAATTGCTCAGGTTAGAATCCCTATACACCAAGCACTTAACTCCCCAGCATGACGTTAGCAACAGGGTTTCTTCTTCCCATTTTCTGGGTTTTGTCTAGTTTCGGTTTCCTTGGAAATCCAAGTCCAGCCCCCAATCACCTAACTTCCCTTCCAAACTCAAGTACCTTGCTTTGGAATCAGCTCACGAAAAGTGAATCCTTGCCTCCCTCTCTTCCCGTGCTAGAATTGGCACTAAATGGGTATACCCTACTCCAAGGCAAGTTAAAAAAGCCCCTCCTCACGGTCATCGATTACAGCCTACCCTCCACCCAAAAGCGCTTGTGGATCATTGACCTAGCGCAACAAAAAATCTTACTACATACCGTGGTCGCTCATGGACGGAATTCTGGAGCCTTACTCGCGGAGAAATTTTCCAACCGCCCCGAGTCCTACCAAAGTAGTTTGGGCTTTTTCCAAACTGGAGAAGCCTATCAGGGCAAACATGGGTATTCGTTACGCTTGGATGGACTTGAAGTAGGAATCAATGACCAGGCTCGCGCAAGGGCCATTGTCATTCATGGGGCAGATTATGCAAAAGAAACGGTAGCTGCGACGGCAGGAAGATTGGGTAGAAGTTTGGGATGTCCGGCAGTACCCCCTGACCTTTCCACGCCGCTCATCAAGTTGATCAAAGAAGGCAGTCTCTTATTTATCTATGGAAAAGATCCCAACTACCTGCGCATGTCCAAATTTTGGTCTCAACCCTTACCTGCGCAATAACGCCAAGACCTCAGCATCCCGCTTGTAGACATCCACAAAAAATCGAGGATTTTCTCCTCCTTCTGTCCAAAAGGTAAAATAGAAGATCCCTACAGGAATCTTTCGACTTAGGGTTACGACCTCTTCTTTACCTGCCCCCATCGCCTTTACCAGCCGTTCGGAAGTCCAATCTTGGTCGCTTTTGAGGAGCAGCTCGGCCAAATCCTGCGGGTGCTGCATCCGAATACAGCCATGGCTAAACGTACGCTGCTCGCGGTCAAACAAGTGCTTGGTGGGCGTGTCATGCAAATACACATTGAACGGATTGGGAAACATGAATTTGACCAACCCCAAGGCATTGGACTCCCCAGGCTTCTGTCTAATCAGGTAGGGAAATGGTTTGGCGTTCCAATTGACTTGAGATAGGGCAACAGCCTGTCCTCCTGCAGTGACCACTTCCATGTTATTTTTTTGCAGGTAGCTCGAATTTCTCCCGATGGCCGGCAAAGTTTCGTTCTTGGCGATAGACGGGGGAATATTCCAATAGGGACTCAGCACCAAATAACTCATTGGAGCCGTAAAAACAGGGGTAGGATGGGCTACCGTTCCCACGATGACCTTGGTCGTAAAGAGGGTGTCCACCCCTCGGTGGTAAACCAGCCGGAAACTTGGAATATTGACTAGGATGGCCTCTTTCTCAAAGAACTCAGAAGGCACCCAGCGCATCCGTTCCAGATTCACTTCAATTTTATCCATCAGTTGTTCCGGAGATTCATTCAGAAAAGATATCGTGGTAGGACCAATCACTCCCTCTGCAGAAATCCCTCGGTCTTTTTGGAAAGCGATCACCTGAGTCAAAAGCAGGGAATCGTAAGTCTTCCCCTCCTTGGGACTGGCAGCCGAAGCAAAGCCCCAAAAGGCCAATCGCTGTCGGATCTCTGGAAGAATCCCGCTAGACTCCCCAAGATGAAGTGATTTGTCTGTTTTAACAGGCTTCCATGAAATGGAGTTGGACTTGGAGCGGTCTTCGAGTTGGCGCAGCAGCAGCTTCCCCTTTTGATAGCTTGGATTTTTGGGATACAAGGCTTCCAAAGAGCTGCGCAATTCCTTCCTACGCCAAGCCTCTTCCAAGAGCTGCTCGTATGCCCTTGATTTACTTTTTCTTGGGATGCCCCAAGAAGCTTTCAACCGACTAGGATCCACTTTTCCGATATCCAAATCTTCAACTAAGGCAAAAAATGCGTCACTTAGCAAGATTTCAAGTTCGAGCAGCTCCGTGCTACTTCCAGAAATTCCTAAAGCCTCTTTTTTTTCGATTGCTTCAAAAAAGGTTTCAATGAGAGGCAGATGGTAGTCGCTCGGTTTGAGTCCATCATATCGAGACTGACGAATTTCAAAGCGGAGTTCGTAGGCCAACTCGGTCAATTTCTCCTTTTCGGACCAAACGGGAACAAACTGACGCTGCGCATAAAAGGGATAGACTTCCTTGATTTCAGCTAGGACCCTCCCACGCAGCAGTGCTGGCGAAGTTTGGGTCGTTTTTTCTAGCGCGATGCGTAGTAAATCTGCATTTACCTGACCCTGTACAGTGGGCACTAAAAAAAGAAAAAGGAGTGCCATGGCTATTCCTTTTTCGATTCCGAAAGACATTTTCTCCAAAAAATTACACATGCGACATCCCATCTATTGATTAAAAAACGGATAAATAACCTAAGAAGTCCTTTTCAAAAAAGAGCAAAACTCCTTTTTACTCTACGTTAAAATCTTGGTAGCGTTGCCCCAATGCCCAAGAATCCTTCAGCATCGCCAAGAATTCTCCCATTTTATGCAAAGGAATCAAATTCGGCCCGTCGCTGAGCGCTTTGCTAGGTTCGGGGTGTGTTTCAATAAAGAATCCATCGATGCCTGTAGCCGCAGCTGCTCGAGCCAAAATAGGCGCAAACTCACGTTGTCCACCACTGCTTCCCCCCTGTCCTCCGGGCTGCTGCACGGAGTGGGTGATGTCAAATACCACAGGAGCAAATTGCCGCATGATGGGCAAGCCTCGCATGTCTACGACGAGGTTGTGATAGCCTAGCGAAAATCCACGTTCGGTCAAACACACATTGTCGTTGCCAGCGGCACGAACCTTTCTTACGGCATAGGCCATGTCTTCCGGAGCCATAAATTGACCGCGCTTGATTTTTACCGCTTTTCCAGTGGCTGCTGCTGCAAGAAGCAGGTCGGTTTGTCGGCAAAGAAATGCCGGTATCTGCAGCACATCGACCACTTCCGCCACCTCGGCAGCCTGGTAGCTTTCGTGAATATCGGTGACCAAGGGGACATCCAAGGCCTTCCCTACCCGCTGCAACACCTCCAAAGAGGCGTCCATGCCAATGCTTCGAAAGGAGGAAGAAGAAGTTCGGTTGGCCTTGTCAAAAGAAGCTTTAAACACATAGGAAAAGCCATGCTCCTCCGCCCAAGCTTTTACTTTGGTGCCTATTTCCAAGCAAATGTCAAAGCTCTCCACGGCACAAGGACCGGAAAAAAGTACGGGCTTACCAGATCCTAATTCGATCCCATCCCGGATTTTCATCGTATTCGTTGTTCTATTCATGCTTCTTTTTTAGCGAATTGCTCGATTAATGGGATCAATTGTCCTTTGGCATGAAGCAACAGGTCTGCTGCCTCTCGGAAGACGCCATCACCTCCAACAAATGGGGACACATAATCCACGGCTGCACAGACATAGGGTAAGGCATCAGCTGGAGCTATGGAAAGCCCTACTTTTGTTAACACAGGTAAGTCGATCAAATCGTCACCCAGGTAGGCAACCTCCTCAAGTGTCAGCTCCATGGTTTCCAGCAATTCGTTCAACTTTTTGTGCTTGTCCTTCACGCCATGGTAATGGAAGTCAAAACGGAGTTCCTCACAGCGATTTTCCACCACTTGAGAGGCACGGCCTGTAATGGCCCCAACAAGGAATCCTGCCTTTTTGAGGTGTTGGACAATTAAACCGTCCTTCACATTGTACTTTTTGAACTCCATCCCTGCATTGTCGTAGATAATTCCCCCATCGGTGAGGACCCCATCGATATCAGTGATGAGCACTTTGATCTGCTTTGCTTTTTCAAACACCTCCACAGGGACATGCTGAAAGTAGGCTGCTACTATTTTTTCTGTTTCCATTGAATTGAATATAGGTCTAGCCTTCGCTGCTCTAGGTTACGCACAGATCCTGCTTTTCGTTGTTTGGTCAATAAATCGAGGTCCACATCCGCCACAATGGTGGTTTCGGCATTTTCAGAAGCCATGGCCACCGTGGCATCGTGTGGAAAGGAAAAGTCAGAGGGGGAGAAAATCGCCGCCTGCGAATACTGAATATCCATGTTTTCTACTTTGGGCAGGTTACCCACTGAACCCGTGATGGCCACATAGCATTCGTTTTCGATGGCCCGAGCCTTGGCGCAGATGTTGACACGCAAGAAGGCGTTTTTGGTATCGGTCCAGAAAGGCACAAACAAAATATCCATTTCTTGCTCGGCAAGGATTCGTCCCAGTTCAGGGAATTCCACATCGTAGCAAATCAAGATGCCTATTCGGCCTGCGTCAGTATCAAATACATTGATTCCATTGCCTCCCTGCAAGCCCCAATAGGCTGCTTCATCAGGGGTGATGTGCAATTTGTATTGCTTATCCTGGGTACCGTCTCGCCGACAGAGGTAACTCACGTTGCGTAGCTTTTTGCCATCGTACTCGGGCATGGAACCCGCGATAATGTTCACGTTGTAGGAGACCGCCAGATCACTCATCCGGTTCACAATCTCGGTGGTGTAGTCCGCCAAGTTTCGGATCGCCTCGGAGGCATCCATGTCGTTGAACTCTGCCAACATGGGGGCATTGAAGAATTCGGGCAGCAAACAGAAGTCTGATTTATAGCCCGATACGGTATCCACATAAAACTCCACCTGCTGCATCAAATCATCTACGTTGGAGAATCGGCGCATTTTCCACTGCACCAAGCCAAGGCGGACGATGGATTTCTTGTTGCCGATCAGCTTCTCATCCTTTTCGTAGTAGATGTTGATCCATTCCAATAAGGTAGCGTAGGCACGGGAATCCGTGTCTTCAGGAAGGTATTTGGTAATTACTTTTCGGACGTGAAATTCGTTGGCGAGCTGGAAAGAAAGCACGGGATCAAAAATCTCTCGGTTCTTCACCAAGTCGATGTACTTCCGTGGGGTCATCTCATCGGCATACTTGGAGTAGCCAGGGATACGACCTCCTGCAATGATGGAGCGAAGGTTGAGGTTTTCGCAAAGTTCTTTTCTGGCATCGTAGAGGCGTCGACCCAGTCGCATGCCTCGGTAGTCAGCGTGAACAAAAATGTCGGTTGCGTACAAGGTATCTCCATCGGGATCATGGGTATCAAACTTGCCATAACCTGTGATCTCATGGTAGGAGTGGTTGTCCCCAAACTTGTAGTAGTCCACGATGATGCTCAACGCTGCCGCGATGACTTTTCCGTTGTCTTCAATACAGATTTGTCCTTCAGGGAACATGCGGAGTTGATTTTTGAGCTCCGCTTTGGTCCAGGCTCCACCTTGGTTTTTGTAGATAGACACCATGATCTCACGAATATCCTCGTAATCCGAAAGCTTGATGTTTCGTAGTCGAAGTCGGTGTTCTAATTCTTCTCTTTGCTTACTCATGGGGCAAAATTACATGAAATCCATTAGATCCTTAAAGGTACGGGTTGTATCCCTACTTCTGGCATTTGGAGTAGGCTTTTGTAGCTATCTTTCATCCAATCACTCCAGCATAGGAGTCAAAAAGAAACCCCTTGACTCCTAAAAAGCAGCAAGGGGCAACTAGGATTATGATTATCCGCAATCATGCCAGTGGCTAAGTTCGCCAATTTAATCCTGCGGATAATCGTTGACAGTCCATAGGCCACGGCCTACAGGATTTCAACGGACCACCGCCAACCTAATTGAACCTCAAACCCTATTTCTTTGGTAGTGCCACTAAATCAGATTTACCTTAATTTAAATCCTATTCTACCGCACTAAAGAGCATTTGTCTAAACTTCCAGGCCGTTTGATCACCTTTTCCAGCACCAGAAGTCTGTTTGAATAGCAATCCAATCACCTTGTGGTTGGGGTCTGCAAAATACTGGGTATTGAAGTAGCCCCCCCAGTCGAAGGTGCCTTCACTTCCTTGCCCCCCTTGAGCTACCCCTTTGGCGGTCACTACCCCAAAAGCTAAACCATAGTGTTTATCGCCATTCCAGAGGTCACCCACCTGATTTTTCATGGCAGTTTGTATGGTAAGCGGGCTCAATAAGCGTACGCCATTGTAGATTCCTCCATTCAGGTACATTTGAAGGAATTTGGCATAATCCTCCGCCGTGCTAGACAGTCCTGCGCCCCCAGAAAAGAACGTCTTGGCTCCTGATTTGGGGTAAGCTGGGTCATAAAACGTAACTGGATAGGCTTTCCATTTGCCTCCTTGGTAGGTATGTACCTCCACTAAGCGATCCCCTTGGGCATCGTTGAGGTAAAACCGGGTGTCGTTCATGCCCAGTGGATCAAAAATTCGTTCCTTCAAGAATACATCGAAAGGCTTTCCAGAAATGATTTCTACCAAATAGCCCAACACATCTAAGCCTTCGCTGTAGGTGAATTTAGCACCAGGCTCATGGTGCAAAGGCAGTTTGGCTAGGCGCTTCACACTTTCGCCAATGGTGATTTTCTCCGTCGTAAACAAGTCCATCACACCAGCCTTGTGGTAGATCATTTTCATGCGTTCATCTCCATCAATCACCCCGTAGCCTAGGCCTGATGTATGAGTCAGGAGGTGCCGAATCGTAATGACCTTGGTGCTTGGCTTACTTGTGTAACTGGTGTCTGCATAGCGAAAAGATGCCAAAACCTGAGGATTGGCAAATTCAGGAATGTACTTAGAGATAGGATCATCCAACTGGATTTTTCCCTCCTCATACAACATCAGGATGGCAGTAGAAGTGATTGCCTTGGTTTGGGAAGCGATTCGGAAAATGGAGTTTTTCTCCATCTTTTTTCCTCCGGCCACATCTGCAAATCCTTTTGCTGAATGGTACACAATCTTTCCATCTTTGACGACCATGGCGACTACCCCCGGTACCTCTTCTGCTTTGATGGCCTCTTCCAGCATCATATCGATCTTGGCAATTCGGTCTTTCGAAATACCAGGCACGGGACTATTTCCTGCAGCACTGATGGTCTGAGCGGTAGCCCCTACCCCTAAAAAAAGGAAGAGCAGGGCATAACTTAGAATTTTTTTCATGGTGATTTTGGGTTTGAACAGTATAAAGTAAGTAAAATAAGAAACAAAAAAAACCGGATTTCTCCGGTTTTCTAAATCCCCAAATACAAAGGGAAAATCTTTATTCTGGCTTGATTTCAAAGTAGTACTCCGTACCATCTGGGAACATGCCCAATACCACGATCTCTTCCCCTTTGGAATCCTCCAGG
>CANGZP010000068.1 GCA_947458475.1 Cyclobacteriaceae bacterium
AGGATTTCTCCTCTGCGCTGTGCTACTAGGATATCTAAGTTAGGAAGGATGGTCATCTCCGTAGGCTCGGTAAACTGGCCCATGGAAAGGGTAGTTTTTGTAAAGCGGTTTTCCTCAGGCGTACGCTTGGATTTCGCTTTGTCGTAGTCCAGTTCTAAGTTTTCACCAATGGTGTATTGAATACCTGCCAACAGGTGCTTCAAGAAATCAGCTTCTTCGTAAGATTCGTTGGTATGTCCACCACCGGTGTAGAAAGCTCTACCTCCGTCAAAGTCATGGTACCAAGCGATTGGATGCTCGCCCATATCTAGGCCTCCTTGGTAGGAAGCTTCATCTAGTAGTAGCAGTTTTTTGGTGTTTGGGTTCACTTTTTTGTAGCTGTACCACTCGTCTGTACGAGCCCAGCTATCCGGAAGCGCTTCTGTAGAAGGATGTTTCTCTCCCGTTTTGGTCACCTTTCCAGGTTGAACATTTGGGTGAGGATCCTTTATGCCTGGATGGTCTGCGAAATATCCACCTACAAGTCGGCCGTACCAGCCCCAATCGTATTCGGTGTCTGCGGCAGCGTGGATGCCCACAAATCCTCCACCAGACTGAATGTATCGCTCAAAGTCTGCCTCTTGGTAGTGGTTCAATACATCGCCAGTAGTGCTCAAGAAGATTACCGTTGCATATTGTGCTAAGTTTTCTTCGTTGATCAGTTCTGCATTACTGGTGGTGTCCACGGCAAAACCATTTTCAGTCCCCAATTTTTGGATGGCAGCGATGCCTTTGGGAATGGATTCGTGGTAATAGCCCGCGGTTTTGCTAAACACGAGCACTTTAGGATCGCCCTCACGCTTTTTAGAGCAAGAGGAAAGCACTGCTCCAAAGAGAACGAGCAGTAGTACTAGGCTTCGTAGGTTTTTTGGGTACTTCATAGGGGTTGAATTAATTTGTCGAAAATAACAAAAAAGAATAAGTTAACTAGGGTAACTCACTCATTTTAGGAGAGATAATGGACCAAGTGGTTGATTTTATCGATGAACGCAGGGATTTAGATTTTTTGTGCTCCACCTCCTGGAGCAACTTCTATAAAATCGGGGGTCAATTGGAATTCCTTTTGGTAAGAAACGGAGATTTTTTCCTGAATGAATCCCCAGGAACTTGCTTTTACAAGGCCGAGAAGACAACCTCCAAAACCTCCACCCATCATTCGTGCTCCCAAGACACCTTCCATACCAGTTACTTCTTGGGCGAGAAAATCCAGTTCAGCGCAGCTGACCTCAAAATCTTGACTCAAACTCTGGTGTGAAGCCTGGAGTAGTTGACCAACCCGAACCAAATCATCTCGAGTTAAGGCCTCAGCGGCTTCCATGACACGGCTGCATTCGCTGATGACATGCTTTGCTTTCGGAAAAAGAACTGCGGGCAATAAGGACTTGACCTGTGGTAAATCCAATGGGGTAAGGTCTCGTAGGCTGCGTAGTTCTGGATAAGTTACTTGAAGTATGGAAACACTTTCCTCGCAAGCGGCTCTGCGCTGGTTGTAGGCGCTTGCCGCGAGGGAATGGGATACCTTCGAGTGAATGAGTACCAATTTGTATTCTCCTAAGACCAGGGGGAAGTAGGTGTGGGTTTGGCTTCGGCAGTCCAACAGCATGGCCTTGCCTTCTTGCCCGAAGACCGAAGCATAAGGATCCATGATACCGCAATTGACCCCTGCAAAAAGCTGCTCTGCCTTCTGAGCATAGCGAGCCAGGTCTTTTTTAGGAACAGCAAAGCCAAAAACTTCAGAAATTCCCATCCCTACCGCTACGGATAGGGCGGCAGAAGAGGAGAGGCCTGCACCAAGGGGTAGGTTGCCACCAATTACCAGATCAAATCCTCCGACCGGATAACCAGTTTGTTTAAAAAGGGTACAGACCCCCATCACATAAGTTGCCCAATGTCCTTTTTTAGGAGCCAGGTGATCGAGTTCGAAGCTAAATTCCTGATCAAAATCCAGGGAATACAGGCGGCAGATTTCCAGCCCATTTTTTGAAATTCCAGCCCAGATCCCTTGATGTACGGCCGCGGGAAAAACAAATCCTTCCTGGTAGTCGGTATGCTCTCCAATCAGGTTAATTCTTCCGGGAGCAAATACCACCAAGGGGTCAGTTGCAAATAGTTCTGTAAAGCAGGCTGTGATCTTTGATTTCATCTGCAAGGCCGTGGTGGGAGGGTAATCTAGCGGCTTATTTTTTACTTGAAAAATGTTGGGAAGATTTACGTACCACCAAAGTGGTATCCAACACGATGGAGATGGGGTCCTCGGATGCTAGGCCATCCAACTGATCCAATAAGTGGCTGACGGCAAGTTTCCCCATGTCGTAACCAGGCTGGGACACCGTAGTCAAGGGGGGTTCCACCACTGCGGCAGTGGGGTTGTCCGTAAATCCAGCCAGAGCAATGTCCTCAGGAATGCGAATGCCTGACTTTTTCCATTCGGTCAGCACATCTACTGCTACCGGATCGATCATGCAAAACACGGCTTCTGGACGAGGGTCTATGGCAAGAATATGCTGGGCTACTTGGAGGTTGCCTTCTAGGGTGAGGTCGGTAACTAGCACGAGGGAGGGATCCTCAGCAACGCCAAATTCACTCAGGGCACGGAGATAGCCTTCTTTTCTTTTCTTTGAAATGTACAGGTCTTCGGGTCCAGACACGTAGACGATCCGGCGGGAACCGTTTTCCAACAAGTGTTTGACGACTTGGTAGGCGCCACTTACATCGTTGAAAGTGACCTTGGAAACGGGAATGTCTTCCTGCACGCGGTCAAACAACAGGAAGTTGATCTCCCGATCGTAGAGTTCGTACAGGTGTTCGTAGGTATTGGTTTCTCGGCTGAGGGAGATCAAAAGGCCATCCACTTGGCTGGAAACTAAGGTTTGTATATTCGCTTTTTCTTGGCTGAGCAATTCGTTGCTTTGGCAAATCATCACGTTGTAACCCCGAGTATTGGCAACGTCTTGGATGCCGCTGATGCAGGAAGCAAAAAAGTGGGAGGTAATTTCGGGAACGATTACACCTAGAGTCTTGGACCTGCTGATACGCAAACTTTGTGCGAGCAAGTTGGGCCGGTAGTTCATCTCCTTCGCCGCTTCCACGATTTTCCGTTTCGTCTCGGCATGCAGCTCGGGGGAGTCCTGAAGTGCTCTGGAAACAGTAGATACGGACACGCCAAGCTTTTTGGCGATTTCCTTCATCGTAACCTGTCTCCCCTTTTTCATCCTGCTGATTTTTTTATTTCACTACCTTGCAATCGTCTGCAATTACGAATAAAGCAAAGATTTTTAAAAAAATCGCTATTCTTGATAAATAGTAGCCAAAACAGTTTCGCCCACCACCTTTAACGTGCGTGCATCTATCCCATCCATCGCATCTCGGTGTGTGTGGTGATAGGCTCCAAATCCCAAATCTGGAGAAAAATCAATGATGTCGATCATCGGAATGCCTGCCCATTCATTCACAAAGGCATGGTCATCTAAGATTTCAGGGGCATCTTGTTGGATAAAAAAGCCCGAGTGGCCTAGTGTGCCTGCAATCCCCCAGACTTTGGTAACGATTCCGCTTGCATAATTTCTAGAATAGCCTTCTCGGTAGAATCGGGCATTTTTTCCCCCGACCAAGTCCACCAAAATCCCGTAGTAAGCGGAGTAGTTGGGAAGGTGCTTGTTTTTGGACCAGTACTGGGAACCATGGCACCACCAGATTTTGGAGTTGTCCCTGCTGGAGGCGTATTCGGGTTCTCCGTCGTCCTCCCCATCAAAGAAAATAAGGTCGATGCCCACTCCTTCAGGAAGTGGCTGAGCGGAAATACTGCGGGCGATTTCCATCAGCACGCCTACTCCAGAAGCGCCATCGTTGGCACCATCAATGGGCTGATCAATTCGCTCGGTATCCTTGTCGGCCATTCTTCTGGTATCCCAATGCGCGGCAAGCAGAATGCGCTTGGTGGCTTGAGGATTGATCGAGGCGATTACGTTGCTAAGGTCCCAAGTCAAGTCATCGTAGGTCTTGGCTTGAAAATCTTGAACCTGAACCGTCCAGCCGTAATTTTTCAAGGTTTCTACCATCCAGGCTTTGGTTGCGGCATGTCCCGGAGTACCCGGGACGCGGGGTCCGAAATCCACCTGCTTTTGTACAAAAGCATAAGCCGAATCCGCATTGAAGGCAGGATAAGGTTTTAAGGCAACCGATTCAGTTTTGGTTTCGGTGCTTTTCTCGCCCGAACAGGATGCCAAGAGGATGAGGAGTACGAATACTCCCCAAGAAAACTTATTCTTCATAGGCCCAGTCGATACGGTCTTTCATGTCTTTGACTACAAAACCCATGGACTTGAGCCCCAGTCGAATTTCATCCACTTTGGCATAGTTTCGGGCTGTTTTTGCTTCAGAATATTGGCTGAGAAGGAGGTCTAACAGTCCATCTTGTACTTCTCCTTTTTCTTCCACCAAACCGAGAATCTCTTCCACAAAGGTGATGTAGGTAGCAAGCATCTTGGAAAATACTTCTTCTCCTAGGCTTGCGGACTGAAGTTGCCCGGTAAATATAGAGTTGATCTTCTTTAGCAAGTTGAACAGGTGGCCAATGGCCATGGCCGTATTGAAGTCGTCGTCCATGGCGCGGTAGGCAGCAGTGATGCTCGCCTCCACCTGCTGCACTTGTTCGTCATCGAGGGCTATCTCTGCATTTGCCGTAAAGTCCATGCTTCGGGCGATGCGCAAGCCGTTGATGATCTTTTTGTATCCTTTTTGAGCAGCACGAAGCGCTTCATTGGAGAAGTCTAGCGTGGAGCGGTATTGGGCCGTCAAGATGAAGTAACGGATCGTCATCGGGCTGTAGGCTTGTTCCAATAGCGGGTGCTTTCCCGTGAACAGTTCTTGTAGCGTAATGAAGTTGCCCAAAGACTTGCCCATCTTTTGTCCATTGATGGTGATCATGTTGTTGTGCATCCAGTACTTGGCTGGATCTTGATGGTTGCAGGCATTTCCTTGCGCGATTTCGCACTCGTGGTGGGGGAATAGCAAGTCCATGCCCCCGCCGTGGATGTCAAACTGGGTTCCCAGATACTTGGAACTCATGGCCGTGCATTCTAGGTGCCAGCCTGGGAAGCCAAGGCCCCAAGGGGAGGGCCATTTCATCAGGTGCTCGGAAGAAGCATTTTTCCAAAGGGCAAAATCTACTGCATTTCGCTTTTCCCCTTGTCCGTCAAGATCTCTACTTCCGGTCATGAGTTCGTCGAGCACTCGTCCAGAGAGCTTTCCATAAGTGTAGCGCTGGTTGTAGGCGAGTACATCGAAGTACACCGAACCATTGACCACATAGGCGAGGCCTTCGTTGAGGATGGCTTCTACCAAGGCGATTTGCTCGGGGATATGACCCGTGGCACGGGGCTCAATGCTCGGTTTCCAGGTATTGAGCAGTGCCATGTCGCGGTGGTAGGTGTCCGTATACTGCTGGGCCACTTCCATGGGTTCCAACTGCTCCAATTTTGCTTTTTTGGCGATTTTATCTTCCCCTTCGTCTGCGTCTCCGGTCAAGTGCCCCACATCGGTAATGTTGCGGACGTAGCGCACCCGGTAACCCAAATGCGTCAAGTAGCGGTTGACCGTATCAAAGGTGATGGCCGGCCGACCATGTCCCAAATGCGCATCCCCATAGACCGTCGGCCCACACACATACATGCCCACAAAGGGAGGGTTGATCGGTGCAAAATCCTCCTTCTGTCTGGAAAGAGTGTTGTAGAGCTTGAGTTGATGTGCTTTCATAAAAGTACAATGTACAAAGTACCAGGTACGAAGTACAACATTTTTCTAAGTTTGAATTTGACCTTTGAGGTTTTCAAAACCTCGAAGGTCTTGGTTTGATTAAAACCTCAAAGGTCCCAGCTTTCATTGAAACCTCAAAGGTTTGAAAAAAACCTTCGAGGTTATTTATTTCAAAACCTCGAAGGTCTTGGTTTTTAGTGCTTGAAGTGGCGCACGCCGGTGAGCACCATGCTCATGCCGTTGGCATTGCAGTAGTCGATGCTGTCTTGATCCTTGATGGAGCCTCCCGGTTGCACGACTGCGGTGATGCCTGCTTCGTGGGCGATGGCTACGCAGTCAGGGAACGGGAAGAAGGCGTCGGAAGCCATGACAGCACCTTTCAAGTTGAAGCCAAACTCATTTGCTTTCGTGATTGCTTGTCTTAGCGCATCCACTCGGGAGGTTTGTCCTACGCCAGAGGCAAATAGTTGGGAATCGTTACTCAAGACGATGGTATTGGATTTGGTGTGCTTGCACACTTTTGCAGCAAACACCAAGGCGTCTAGTTCTTTATCAGTAGGGGCTAGGGTAGTGGCCACAGTGAAATCCGCCTTTCCTTCTGTAGCGAGGTCCTTGTCCTGTTCGATGATTCCGTTGAGCAAGGTTTTGAGTTGCTTTGTTCCAGGCACTTCTCCTTTTTGCTGAAGGAGGATGCGGTTTTTCTTACTCATCAACACAGTAAGCGCCTCTGGGCTGAACGCAGGAGCGATAAGCACCTCAAAGAAGAGGGAATTCATTTCTTCTGCTGCCGCTTGATCTACAGGGCGGTTGGTTACCAATACCCCGCCAAAAGCGGAAGTGGTGTCCGCTGCGAAGGCCTTTTGGTAGGCTTCCTTTACTGTAGCGCCAGTAGCACATCCACAGGCGTTGGTGTGCTTGAGGATGGCGAAGGCCGTTTGGTCTGGGAATTCAGCAATCAGGTGTACTGCTGCATCGATGTCCACGAGGTTGTTGTAGGACATTTCCTTGCCATGGAGCTGCGCAAAAAGATCCTCCAGTTTCCCGTAAAAATGGGCGGACTGGTGTGGATTTTCTCCGTAGCGAAGGGCTTTGGCCTCGGTTTCTGAAATCTTCAGTGCAGGAATATTTTCTACACGGTTGAAGTAGTTGAAAATGTGGGTATCGTAGTTGGAGGATACTTGGAAAGCCTGCGTGGCAAAATAGCGTCTGTCCTCCAAGGTGGTGGCACCATTTTGAGCTTGCAGTTTGGCAGCTAATTCTTCGTATTGATTTTTGGAGGCGATGATGGTCACGTCCTTGAAATTCTTGGCTGCAGCGCGGATCAAGGAGATGCCGCCGATGTCTATTTTTTCGATGATATCCGCTTCAGATGCTCCAGAGGCAACGGTTTCTTCAAAGGGGTACAAGTCCACAATCACGAGGTCAATTGCTGGGATGTCGTAGGTGGCCGCTTGAGCGATATCGCCCTCGTGGTCTCTGCGCTGGAGGATGCCTCCAAAAACCTTGGGGTGTAGGGTTTTTACTCTTCCTCCAAAGATGGAAGGATAGCTGGTGAGCTCTTCGACTGGAACTACCGTAGCTCCTTGGCCTTCAATAAATTCCTGGGTGCCGCCAGTAGAATAGATGGTGACGCCGTGCTGTTTTAGCAAAGCGATGATGGGTTCAAGCTTGTCTTTGTAATAGACTGAAATGAGGGCAGATTGTATTTTTTTGAGTGCCATGAGGATTGAGAAATCAGGTAAAATCGAAGAAGGCACAAAGGTAGAAAAAATGCCCGGAAGGGCTTGGGGAAAAGGGGAAGAAATTTTAGGTAAGCGGGCAGTTTTTTGTGAGTGAAATTTAAAAAATGAAGGGGTTGATTTGATGCATTTTTAGGTAGTGCAACTAGCCAAGAATAAACACCCAGCAGCTTTTTCAAACCAATCTTTAGCTGCTTTTTTTGTTTCCACGAAATTGTTTCGGTTTAAGCTTTTGTTCTGCGAGTTCAATGATTTCGGTAATCCTTTTTTCTCTTGTTTCCTGTCGTTTGGCAAGCACCAGCCATTGCAGGATATTTCGTTTGTCGGACCTGCTTAAACCTAAAAAATAGTCCTTTGCGGCTGCACTTTTTTGGAACCCTTTTTCGAGGTCTTCAGGAATTATAAGTGCTTCAGATTCGTCCAAAATGGCCCAAGAGCCATTTTGTTTTGCGATTTCAATTATTTCAAAACCTGCCCGCGTCATTAATCCTTCCTTTGTCAGGCGCTCAATTTTTTCTTTATTTATTCTCGACCAAACGCTTTTTGGCTTTCGTTTAGTGAAAAACTGCATGTATTTTTCTTCGTCTATGGGCTTTGCCTTACTGTCAATCCATCCAAAACATAGCGCTTCGTCTACGGCATCGCTGTAAAGTACAGTTGGAAGCTTGGATTTCTTCTTGTAATAAATAAGCCAAACAGCTTGCTTGCTTTCGTGATTGGCTTGCAGCCATTCCCGCCATGCTTGTCTACTGCTTGGGCAAATCGATTCGATCCCGTTTTCCATTTTTAGGTAGTGCTCCAAAATTTATTTCAAACCTAAACTACTTAATTTTTATAGAACTGCTCAAAATCTATAATTACAGGGAAATGAAAAAATGCTCGGAAGGGCTTGGGAAATTTGTGAGGGATATTTTAGGTCATTCAATCAAATCGTAGATGGCATCCGAAATTTGATCACTAGGGAGGAGAGTAGGGTGAGCGCGCCTATCAGGAAAATGGCGTACGCTACCCCGAGCAGGTCCGCGGTAATTCCTGAAAGTATGGCTCCAATTGCATAGCCCAGGTCTCGCCACAAGCGAAAGACTCCAAGGCTTTCTGCTCGCTGTTTGGGTGGGGTAGCTTGCGCGATGGTGGAGAGAAAGGTAGGGTAAACGAGTGCCGTACCCCAGCCTAAAACAGCAGAAATGGTGGCTATTGCGAACCAATCATTAGCAAAAGGGAGTGAAAGAATAGCCAGTCCTTGGCTGAGCATTCCCCAGAAAAGCAATTTTTTTTTGGAATAGCGATCAGCCATTTTTCCAGTAAAGAGTTGCCCAAAGCCCCAAACAGTGGGATAAATCGCAGTAAGCAGTCCAAGTGAGGATTGGGAGAAGTGGAGGGAGAGCAGAACGATGGGCAGCAAACCCCAGATCATGCCGTCGTTCAGGTTGTTGACGAGTCCGGCTTGGGTCACCGAACTCAGGGTTTTATTTTTAAAGCTTGTTTCCACAAACACCCCTTTCAAGGTAGGGGTGGTGTCGGTGTCAGTTTCCTTTTGCACAAAAGCTGCCGTGTCTTTGACCCAGATGGCAGTTAGCAAAAAACCGACTACAGAGATGAAAATTCCTAGGTAAAAGGGGTAGGGATTAACCCCGTAGTGATCTGCAATCCAGCTGGTCAAAAAGGCTACTAGTCCCACCGAAAAATAGCCTGCAAATTCATTTAAACCCATGGCGAAGCCACGATCTTTTTCTCCTACCAAATCAATTTTCATGACCACCGTACTGCTCCAGGTCAAGCCTTGACTGATTCCCAATAGGACGTTTGCTGCGATTACCCAATTCCAATTGGGGGCATGGATGAGAACAAATGGGATAGGTAGGGCAATTAGCCAGCCCAAAAGCAATAAGTTTTTCCTGCCTAGTCGATTGGCTAGTTTGCCAGTAAAGTAGTTGGCGATAGCCTTTGAGATCCCAAAAGCGGTAATGAAGGATAAGAGGGCTGTTTTGGAGGTGATTCCAAATTCTTGTTCGGCAAACTGGGGGAAGAGTGTGCGTTCCATTCCAATCATTCCCCCTACAAAGCCATTGACGATTACCAAGAGGGTAAACTGCTTCCAATTTTCTTTGAGGCCAAGGCGAAGGGTTCCGTTCATCAGAATGCGCTAATTCCACAAAGGTTCTTCTTTTCTCCCCCTTATTAGGTAATATGGGTCACATAAGGAGGTGCCAAAAATTTGCTGCTTAGCTGAAAAAATTCGTGTCAGTGACTGGTAAAAATCGATTCCCCTAGTGATTTAATCTTGGGTCTTAGTCCCAATTTATATGTACTTGATTACAGCTTGTTTTTCAAATCCATCATTCCGTGTAAAATTCGGATCACTTCAATTCCTTGTGGGGATATTATTCTATAGAAAATGAGGTGATCGCCAGTTTTAAAACCAAGGACATGCTGTTCAAGTACTTCATACGATTTACCAAGCGTTGGTTCGGCGGCTAATTTTTGACATGAATCGATCAGTAACCCGTAATAAATTTCCGCTTGATTCTCGGACCAGGTTTTAACGGTATACTTCCAAATCGCTACTAAATCTTCAATGGCTTTGTTTGTGAAGTGTACCTTAGCCATTGCTATGGGTAGACTTTAGGGTTTCCAAATGGCGTTTTGGGTCGAAATCAACTGCTCGACCGCTTTCGATACCTTCCTGGATTGCCTTTCGCAAAATTTGGATCCGATTTTCTTCTTCTTCCAAAAGGCGAAGTCCGGCGCGAACTACCTCACTGGCGTTGTTGAAACGCCCATTTGAAACGGTCGATTCAATGAAGTTCTCGAAATGATCCCCTAAGGATATGGATGTATTTCTGCCCATGGTTTTTTACTTTCGATCAAGTTACCAAATTTTGGTAATCTGGTAAATGAAAATTAAAAAATCTTGGCAATACCCTTCCTAGCTTCTGGAATTAATCGTTGATTGTCCGCTTTCTAAATGCTAAATCAAACAAAATAGAGTTTGAGGATCAATTTAGTGAGCTGGGTACTCTAATATCTTTTGAAACAACAATGTTACTATCATTTGATATTATCTTCTTTTAAGTCCGTTGGTGGTTCTTGCTTGTATTCGGAATAAGTTTGGAATGTTTTTCCATCGAACCTCGATAGCCCTGTTTCTCGGGTTCCTATCCAAAGATTTCCGGCTTTGTCTTCCAGAATGGACCAAATACTGTTGTGAATCAAGCCATCCTCTTTTGTAAAAAGCGTAAAATTGGTGCCGTCGTAGAGGCTAAGGCCAGCACCAGCATCTCCACCAAACCAAAGGTTGCCTTTTTGGTCTTCTACTATATGACCAACTCCGCCTTTTAGGCCATCCTTTTTTGTGAAACCTCTAAACGATTTGCCATCGTAGCGGTAAGCCCCGCCCCAATTGCTAAACCAAATATTCCCGTCTTTGTCTTGGAGTTGCGGCCATGCCCAATCGGTAGGTTTGGGTGTGGGTCCATCTTGATACAAGACTTCTAGCTTAAGTTGGGTTACAGATTTGCCATCGTATCGGTACACCCCTTCATTCCCTCTTCCTCCAAACCAAAAATTCCCCGCTCTATCTTCAAAAATCTTTTCTACGTTGTGATTTGTACTGAGGAAACCACCGGAGTTTACTTTTATTTGAAATGGACTAAAGGATGTTCCATCGTAGGTGAAGACACCATTGATGCTAGCAATCCAAATCACCCCATTTTTCGCTT
This sequence comes from Cyclobacteriaceae bacterium, assembly GCA_947458475.1. GTDB lineage: Bacteria > Bacteroidota > Bacteroidia > Cytophagales > Cyclobacteriaceae > Algoriphagus. The sequence continues at coordinate 11,252 of CANGZP010000068.1, forward strand.
GTATCATGCCGAAAATCATCTGCGAATTGCGGTAGAGTTCGTTGGTATTGGGAGGAAGATTTTTTGGTAAAGGAATTTCAATTTGGGTAATGGAATTGCCATCGTACAGGCAAAGCCCTTTGTCTGTACCTATCCAAATTTTTCCTGTTGAATCTTCGAGTAGGCTAGAAATGGAATTGCTAATTAGTCCATCGGCTATTAAAAGCTGCTGAAACGATTTGCCGTCGTACTTGTAAAGTCCATTTTCTGTGGTTCCAAACCAAAGGTTGCCGGCTTTGTCTTGCAGGCCACATTTGACACTTCCATAATTGGGTGCGCCGATGGTTTTGATAAGTTTGGGATGTGCCATTTCTTGGGGCGCTACCGGTTTTTTGGTCTCGCTGCAAGCAAGGAAGAGGATTAAAATAGAAAGAAAAGTAAATCCTTGCAGTGGTGAAAAAAATTTTGTCATGGTTCAATTTGATTTAGTGGGTTTGGTGTCCATTTATCGATTTGGACTTACTTTAGGCCTTTGCCTACTTGGATTTCACCTAACGATTGCTGGTTTAGCTATCAAAAAGGAAGATGCACTTGACCAAGTAAAGGTTGCAGGAAGGTGGGCAGATTTTCAGTTATCTTTTTTCTTAACTAAAAGCTACTCGTTTACTTTTTTACTCCCGTTTTTTCTGGGCTAGCTGCAAAAAACGGCTTGCCTTGCAG
>CANGZP010000069.1 GCA_947458475.1 Cyclobacteriaceae bacterium
AACAGGGTAAATCGAACCGAGGTTTTCATGATGGATTGGTTTTTAGGATTGTCCCTAAGTATACCCGTAGCTCAATAGGAATGTTTCCCAGTAACGGTATCGCTCACAGCCGATAAGGCTACAAATTAAACAAAGAAACCACCATCAAGAAGGTGAAAACACCCAGAAGGAGAAGTAATTGCCAAATTCCCAGCCAAGAGAAAAGTAGCACCGTCTTACCCCAACTCTTTCCAAAAAATCGCTTGAAACTCATCAGGTAATACCCCAGCCAAACGACTGTAAGCAATTGAGAAAAGAACTCCAGCCATCCTTGCTCCGTACTGCGTGCCAGATATTCTATTCCCTGTTGGACAAATAGAAGAAAAAATAGGCTGGTAGCTCCGTGTAATATAAATACGAGGTGATCCATGTACCAGAACTGCTTTCTCCTGAAAAAAACCAATTTGGAAATTAGAGCCAATAAGGGCAAGGTGATCAACAGGAGCTGCGGCAATCGATTGACCACTTCCTTCCCTAATGCACTCGTAAAGCTGGTAGAATCCCCATATTTTCCCTTCACCTCATAAAACTTCTCAACAAATCGAAGTTCGAGCGCTGACGCCCGGTCCTTTGGAGCGAGAGAATCTTGATTGGCTTTAAATTCTTGAAAACTTTCAAACTCTGTTTGAATTAGTTCCCCGTCCTCACTGCTTTCAGCTGCTGCTAAACCCTCATTTACTCCGTCAAAAAATCCCATCGCTGCTCCTTCAGAAGAGGATTGCTTTACCTGAACCTGTCTCGGAAATGAAAAAGAAGAAGACTTTTGGGAAGGTAGAACTACATAATTTATAAATAGAAAATAAAAGGCCGAAGTGAATAGGTAAAATCGAATCGGATTGACATAGGTGGTACGCTTTCCCTCCAAATAGGCTAGCGTAAGCGCTCCAGGTTGAAAAAGCATGAGGCGAATGGAACGTATAAATCGCCCATCGTAATTAAAAAACTCCCCAAAAAACAGGAGCAAAAGCTGCCCTACCGACTGTTTCAAAGGTAGATTTTGCTGCCCACACTTTGTACAAAAGTTCCCTGAAAACGGCTCATTGCAATTGAGACAAGTAGGACTGGGTTGCTGGTTCATCAGTTCAAAAATATAAAAATGCGCTGATTATCCGCAATTATACCAGTGGCATAAAGTGGGTGTTTAGCACTGCGGATAATTGTCCACAGACCACGGTCGACAGCCTACTTAACTGATTTTCAAACCTTGTTTTCTTTGGTGAGTGTTGAAAAAGCGAATAAATACAAAAATTGAAAAGAATATAATGAATCTTTAGTTGTAGGCCAAAGTACCAATTCCTTAGAATCATTTTCAAAGCTCACTACATCAACTAGCACGAAAGCTACCCTTTAGGTAAATCAGGGATGAATTAATTACACAAAACCCTATATTTAACTATTCTGCATTCCTGAACCCATAAAATTTAACCCAAATGAAAACCTACCCAAGCATATTCAATGATGTGATTGGCCCGGTCATGCGAGGCCCTTCTAGTTCACATTGTGCTGCATCCATTCGAATTGGGCGCATGTGCCGCGACTTGATGGATGGAGATATCCGGGAGGTGTATGTGGAATTTGACCCCAACGGCTCGCTTGCCACCACACACAAGGGACAGGGATCCGACATGGGATTGTTTGGGGGATTTTTGGGTTGGGAAGCCTACGAGGAGCGCCTTCCAGAGTACCTGATCGCCATTGAAGAAGCCGGTATTCAGGTGAAAATCGATATCCATCCCATAGGGGCTACCCATCCGAATACCTACAAACTCACGCTAACCAATAAAAACGAGACCCGGGAACTGACCGCCATTTCTACGGGCGGAGGGATGATTGAAATTCTTGAAATTGATGGTGCCCAGGTGTCTATGGCTGGGGATTTTTACCAGACCCTTGTCTACGTCAGCTCTCCAGGCAGCATCATTGAATTCATTGAGGCCTCCATGCCTTGCGATGAGATCGCGCTGCGAACAGGCAAATCCACCTTTATCGAAATCAAGGCCAACCAATTTCTGACGGAGGAAATATGCACGCAGCTGCTCCAGATGGAGGAGGTGCTTTTCATTAAAAAGATCAACCCAGTACTTCCGGTCATGTCCCGAAAAGGCTTGGAGGTACCCTTCATTACCTGCGAAGAAATGTTGGCGTTCAACCAGGACAAAAACCACTCCCTCTGGGAACTCGCAGTGGATTACGAAAGCATGCGCGGGAATATTTCGAGAGCCGAGGTTTTTGAAAAGATGCGGAGCATTGTGCAGATCATGCAAAACTCCATTGATCTTGGACTGAAAGGCACGAAGTACGCAGACCGAATTTTGGGCCCTCAATCCCTTGGATTTCAGAAGCAGCTAGAAGACAAAAAGCTGGTAGAAGGCGATATCCTAAATCAAGTGATCCTCTACACTTCTGCCATGATGGAGGTCAAAAGTTCGATGGGCGTCGTGGTAGCAGCCCCAACAGCTGGGTCCTGTGGAGCACTCCCAGGTGCCATCATTGGAATTGGCAGGGGACTTTCCTTGCCTGAAGACGACCTGGTCAAAGCCATGCTGGCAGCCGGAATCATTGGGGTATTTATAGCGGCTCATGCCACCTTTGCCGCCGAAGTAGGGGGCTGCATGGCCGAATGCGGTTCTGGTTCGGGCATGGCTGCAGCAGGTATAGTCGAATTGAAAAAAGGGACGCTAAACCAATCGCTTGGAGCAGCCTCTATGGCCTTGCAATCTTCGCTAGGCATGATTTGCGACATGATCGCTGACCGAGTGGAAGCGCCCTGTCTCAATCGAAATGTGATGGCAGCCACCAATGCGATTTCTTGTGCAAACATGGCCTTGTCTGACTACAACCATTTGATCCCCTTGGATGAAGTCGTAGAAACCATGAAAAAAGTAGGAGATGCCATCCCGAATACCCTGCGTTGCACCGGGCTTGGGGGATTGGCGATTACCAAAACAGCGAAGAAGATTGAGGCGATGTTGAACCAACAGGAACAAGAAGCCAACAAGACCTTTTTTAAGGTGTGCTAATTTCCTACCTATACGACACGATTAAAAGACTACTACACCTACTTCTATGCTAATTTTTGTTTGGGTTTCCTTAATTCTATTGGCCGTCTGGTTCTCCTTTGTATTTATCAAAGATTACTTGGCGCACCGATCCCAACTTGAAAACTCAAGTTGGCTCAAAACTTCGGTGATTGGCTTTGTAGTTAATTTCTTCGATGTGTTGGGTATTGGTGCTTTTGCTCCGCAAACCGCCTTGCTAAAATTTACCCGTCAAACGGAGGACCGACTGATCCCTGGCACAATGAATGTAGCAAATACCATCCCGGTCCTGCTTCAGGCGTTTATTTTTATCACGATCATTGAAGTAGACCCGCTCACCTTGATTTTGATGCTGCTGTCCGCTACTGCAGGAGCCATGATTGGAGCGGGAATTGTCTCGCGACTATCCGAACGAAAGATCCGAATCACGATGGGAATTGCCTTGGTCGTCACCGCGGGATTTATGTTGGCCCGGATCATGAACTGGATTGAAGGAGGCGGAGATGCCATCGGACTGACGGGCTACAAGCTGGTCTTTGCCGTGGTGGTCAACTTCTTTTTGGGCGCGATCATGACCGCAGGGGTGGGCTTGTATGCCCCATGCATGGCTTTGATTTTTGCCTTAGGGATGTCACCAACGGTAGCTTTTCCCATCATGATGGGCTCCTGTGCTTTTCTGATGCCTGTGGCTTCCGTAAAATTCATAAAAACAGCATCCTACAACCGGAAAGCTGCTCTAGCCATGGCTATTCCAGGTTCCATCGCAGTGCTAATCGCCGCCTTCATTGTCAAATCCCTACCCCTGGAAACCCTGCAGTGGGTCGTGCTTGGGGTGATTTTGTATACCTCCGCCACCATGCTGACGGCGGCATTTAGAAAAAAGGAAGCTTAGTTCTCAAGGTACGGGGAGATTCCATCTACGACCCTGAATTTCTGAGACATACTTCCCTCAGCAGTGGATAACACAAGCGTGTAGGTTCCGGAATCGATAAATTTATCGTAGTGAACAAAATACGGAGAGGCGCTCTCTTGCTTGCTGACAATCAAATCCCATCGAAATTGATTGAATCCTAAGGACCCATTTAGTGCCGTACTCCATACTTCCTTGTTTGCAGCATCACGAACCAATAGGGTCACCGGTTTGGCCTCCTTCAACCAGTAGGTAAAGGAAATTTTTTGAAGGGTTCGGTAATCCACATTCCCATGCGAAGAATTGAACCAGGGCCTGCTGACCTGATCAATTTCAAACAAGTAGTCTTGATCGCGCGGTAATTTTTGAGCAAGCCCTTGTTGGATGGGCTTGAGGTTGGTTTTGTAAATACCTCTTCCATGTGTGGCCACAACCAAGTCTTGAGACCCTTCGTGAATCTCTAGATCGGCTACGGCTGCAGCAGGCATATTTACCCCCAGGTACTGCCAGCTACTGCCCCGATCGGTAGAAACAAACACCCCTCGCATGGTTCCGGCATACAGGATATTTTCATTCGTGGGATCTTCTTTGATCACATTCACCGGCTCGTTTGGCAGGCCTGCAGCAATGCTTTTCCATTGCTTGCCATAGTCTTCGGAAACATAGAGGTAGCTGTGTAAATCATCGTAATTGATTCCAGTCATGGCCATGTACACCCGAGCCAGGTGGTGATTGGAAGGCGAGATGCTTCGGATGTAATTCGATGCGATCCCCGTGGACTGCTCTTCCCAGGTGGCACCATCATTTTTTGATACCCAAAATGCACCATGATCAGTTCCCACATACAGCAATCCCTTGGCCAGTGGAGATTCTACAACTGTTGCCGCAGCCACGGATTTCTTTTCGGCCACGGAGGAACGAGCAAGGTTCGGACTGATGGCCTGCCAGGTATCTCCCCTGTCTGTACTTTTCATCAGGTAGTTTCCAGCCTGATACAAGGTTTTGTGATCGTAAGCAGACAAAAAGTAAGGCGTCATGTAATTGAACTGAAGGGTATCCTTGCTCTCTTTGGGGAGACTCGGCTTTACGGAGACCGCTATGTCTTTGGACTTGTCCAATCGCATCACATCCCCATGCTGTCGGCTGTAGTAAATTATGTTCCGGTCCACTGGATCCACTGCGGTCACGCAACCATCGCCTCCGTCCCAAGCATCAATCCAAACATAGTTCCAGGGATCTGGAAAGCGGGTATCCAATTCTTTAGGAGGTCCCGATACCGTGGCATCATCCTGTGTGCCTCCGTAAATGGTGTAATTGGCTTGGTCTAGGGTAATGTCGTAAAATTCTCCCGTGGGAATATTGTTGTAATGCATCCAAGTCAATCCCTTGTCATGGCTTACATAGAATCCGCCATCATTCCCCAGTGCCAGGTGATTCGGGTTGTTGGGATTAATCCACAATTCGGTTTGATCCAGATGAAGTCCTTGGGCGAGGCTTGGATTCATGCGCGACACCTGACCTCCGATAAACTGGAACGTCTTGCCTCCATCTTGGCTATGTGCCAGGCGGATCCCGAGGCAAAACACCTCTTCGTCATTTTTTGGATTTACATACACATCCGTGAAGTACCAACCGATGGTGGTGAATAATTGGAAGGGGTCCGTATGGGTTTTGGTCCAGGTTAGCCCTCCATCCACTGTTTTGTAGAGTTCGGCAGACTGACCCTCCGGGTAGTTTAGGTTGTCCACAAGCGCATAGGCCTTGTTTGGATTGGTCGCCGAGACGGTCAGGCCAATCCTGCCGATTTTGGGACCGGTTGGCAAGCCTTGATTGCACTTACTCCAGGTGGTACCTCCATCTACACTTCGGTAGATGGCACTAGTTTCGCCACTGATGCCTGGGTACATTTCCCAAAGGGAGGCATACATGATTTGAGGATTTGCCGGAGAAATGACAATTTCATTGGCCCCGGTCATGTCATTTACATGTAATACCTGTTCCCAGGTCTTTCCCCCATTGGTAGAGCGGTAGAGTCCACGGTTTTTATTTTTGGTCCAGAGGTGGCCGAGGACTGCTACAAAAACTGTTTCCGGGTTGGTCGGGTGAATTTCAATTTCTGCAATGGACCAGGAATCCTCCAAGCCAATCGAATTCCAGGTTTCTCCTGCATCATCAGAGCGAAACATCCCAGTACCTGGAAGCGTGAAGTTTCGGGGCTTTTTTAGGTTTTCCCCCGTTCCAAGGTAAATGATATTTGAATTGGAGGGAGCCAATTCCACATCTCCAATTCCTATGGCCGACTGCTCCTCAAAGATGGATTTCCAGGTGATGCCCTTGTTTGTCGTCTTCCACAATCCTCCCGAGCCAAAGCCTGCATACATGGTGCTCGGATTTTTGGCATCCACTTGCACTACATCGGCGCGTGCTGAATTGACCACTGGGCCCAGTGTGATCCAATCCAATTTGTAGGGCGTCTCTGCTTTCATCTTGCGATAGGTTTGAAAGGAGGCCTGTAGTGGAGATGCCGGTTGCTGCGAGAAAGCCGGAATTGAGAAAAGTAGCAGTAGGAAAAGCTTAATTCCTGTGGATAAATAGTTCAGGGTTGAATTCATGCTTGGGTGTAGAATTTAAAATTGACAAGGATTGGATAAGAATCCCTGCGTGTTTGTCTTAACCAAAAACACATCCCCACTTTGGGGATATTCTTGCAGTTGGGCCTCGGTGAGATTTTCTCTTGCTGTCGTGATGAGCAGATGATCTAGATTTTCGCCTCCAAAAACGCATGAGGTTACATGAGGAGCAGGCAAGACAATTTTTTTCAAGAGCTTCCCATTTTCCGGATCCCAGCAATACACTCCAAATCCTCCGTAGTGCGCGACCCAGAGTTTCCCCTCTTGATCCATACTCATTCCGTCAGGTGTCCCCAATTCTTTTGGCACGCGGATGACCGTTCGATCAAAATTGATTTCGCCTGTTTCCAAATCAAATTGATATGCTCTTATCTCCTGGGTGGGGCTGTCAATGTAGTAGAAGGTTTCATTGTCGGAAGTCCAAGCCATACCGTTGGAAATGGTGACTTTACCCAACATTTTTTCTGGACTTAGTGCCGAGGTAATCTTGTAAAGAGCCCCTGATTCGGGCGTAATTTTGGTGCTCATGGTTCCAATCCATAGCCTACCGTCAGCATCGCAAGCGCCATCATTAAATCTATTGAGCGGTTGATCCTCTTCGACCTCAATCAGCCAAGTCAATTTTTCAGTTTTAAGATCGTAACGCGCAATTTTTCTGTCTAAGGCTAGGATTAAATAGTCCCCCTGGCCTTCCACTACCAAAGAAAGATGGGGATTGAATTTCCGTTTGGTGGTTTTTTTCAGCCCAACCTGAAATTCATACAATTCTCCCTTTTCGATATCTACCCAGAAAAAGCTTTTCCGCTTCGCATGCCAATAAGGCGATTCTCCGAGTATGCATTGGGATTGATACAGATTGATGGCTTCCATAGGTACTAACTAATTTATAGGATTATCCGCAAGGATGAACACGCTTTTTTAAACTCTTGAAAAAACAAGTAACCAAAGCCTGCTTTTGGGGACAATAAGTTAACACTAATTTAAGTCGCCGATATCGGGATGTTTAGTGCTGCGCCAAAGTTATCTGGATGGATTAAACTTGGATTGCAATAATCCGAGACGCGAGTAAATCTGATGGATATCAGTTAAATTTAGCAGTAGTGTTTTTCTTTTTGAATCCATACGGTAGACCCATGCTAATCCGATCCACCCTTTCCATCCTACTTGCAGCAGCATCCTTTCCTGCATTGGCCCAATCCGGGATCACCAAATTGAATCCAGTGAGTTTTTCGCAGGTGACCATCACGGATAATTTTTGGAAACCAAAGCTTGAAAAAATTGCAACTACAGCTGTCCCGGTTATGATTTATCAAACTGAAATCGCTACGGGTCGCATCCGGAATTATGAAAAAGTTGCGCGTCAGCAAAACGAGAAACACGAAGGCATTTATTACGATGACAGCGATGTGTACAAGGCCCTCGAGGCAATAGCCTATTCGCTAAAAACCCATTCGGATAAAGCCATGGAACAAAAAGCAGACGAATGGATTGATAAAATTGCTGCTGCCCAGGAAAAAGATGGATACATCAATTCTTTTTATTCGCTTACCGGACTGGAAAATCGCTGGACGGATATGGAGAAGCACGAGGATTATTGCGCCGGGCATTTGATGGAAGCAGGCGTAGCCTATTTTCAAACTACGGGAAAGCGAAAATTACTCGATGTGGCCATTAAGATGGCAGATCATATCGACGAGACTTTCCGGAAGCAGAATCGGCCTTGGGTGTCTGGTCATGAGGAAATTGAGCTTGCTTTGGTCAAATTGTACAAGACTACAAGCGATAAAAAATACCTGGAACTATCCGACTGGTTTCTGGATCAGCGCGGACATGGCCACGGCAAAGGTGGAATCTGGGACAATCCACATTGGGGACCTAAATATGCTCAGGATGATGTGCCAGTTAAAGACCAGAAGGAAATTACGGGCCATGCGGTACGTGCGATGTATCTCTACACGGGCGCTGCCGATGTGGCTTCAGCAAAAAACGATGTGGGCTACATGAATGCCATGAAGACGGTTTGGGAGGATGTCGTGTACCGGAATATGTACGTAACTGGAGGGATAGGATCATCAGGAAGCAATGAAGGTTTTTCGGTGGATTATGATCTTCCCAATGAAAATGCCTACAGCGAAACCTGCGCATCGGTGGGGATGGTTTTTTGGAATCAGCGAATGAATGCGCTGGAAGGCGATTCCAAGTACATTGACGTATTGGAAAGGAGCTTGTACAATGCTGCATTGGATGGCCTGAGCCTGGAAGGGAATCGGTTTTTTTATGGAAATCCATTGGCCTCCTCTGGTCAGCATTACCGGAGAGATTGGTTTGGAACCGCCTGTTGCCCTTCCAATATTTCCCGATTGGTGGCATCGGTCGGCGATTACATTTATGCAAAATCAGAAGATGCCCTTTGGGTGAACTTATTCATCGGCAGCAAAACCAAATTCCAGATGGGCAACGTGGACGTTCCCGTGGAAATGACCACCAATTATCCGCTTGACGGGGTCATCCACCTGACCCTAAATCCTGCGCAGAAAGCCCGCTTTTCAGTGAAATTGAGATTACCGGGTTGGGCAAAGGAGGAACCGGTTCCGGGGGGACTGTACCGTTTTGCAGGGAAAAGCTCTGAAAAATTCACGCTTTTACTCAATGGAAAAGTTGTTCCCTATACGGAGGAAAATGGCTATTTGACGATCACTAGAACCTGGGAAAAGGGGGATCAACTCCACTATTCATTGCCAATGGAAGTTCGAAAATTAGTTGCCCGCCAGGAGGTAACAGCCAATGAAGACCGGATCGCAATTCAAAGAGGTCCATTGGTTTACTGCGTAGAAGGAGCGGACAACAACGGGAAAGCATGGAATCTATTGATTCCAGAAAATGCCATGTTTACTGTTTTTCAACACCAGGTTTTGGATGAAAAAGTAATGGCTGTCCAGGCAGAAATGAAGGTGATGACAGGCTCTGAAGACGGATCAACGCTGCAAGCGGAAACCAAAAAAATAACTGCTATTCCCTATTATACCTGGGCAAACCGCGGGCAAAACGAAATGCAGGTTTGGCTTCCGACAAAAATTCAGGAAGTAAAAATCATTCGATAGCAGGTGAAATTACTTGACAGGATTATCAGGTGGTCAACGGCTAACGGACCACGGTCCACTGCAAATCCTGGTCTAAAGTGCCATTTGCTGTAGTCTGTGAACTGTCAACCGTTGACCCTAAAACCCCTTTTTAGTTCAAGCCATGAAAAATTTCTTCCTACTCCTCTTTTCTTTCCTGTACTTCGGAGCCCAAGCACAGGGGAATTTGCCCCAGCAAGACCTCCCCAATGTTGTCCTCATCTTTATGGATGACCTCGGCTATGGGGACTTAGCGAGCTATGGGGGCTATCCTCAGCAGACCCCACATCTCGATCAACTGGCAGCTTCCGGCATGCGTTTCACCAATTTTTATGCTGCGCAGGCAGTTTGCAGCGCCTCCCGGGCAGCCTTGCTGACAGGCTGCTATCCCAACCGCTTGAGCATTTCTGGTGCACTAATGCCTTGGTCTACCATCGCCCTCAACCCCAATGAAGAGACGCTCGCCACGATGGCAAAAAAGAAAGGGTACCAAACCGGCATGATCGGCAAATGGCATTTGGGTGCCAAAGCGCCCTATCTGCCCACCTCCTATGGATTTGATTCCTATTTTGGCCTCCCCTATTCCAATGACATGTGGCCGGTAGGCTACGATGGCAAACCAATCACCGATACGGCAGATCGCAAATTCAAGTACCCTCCGCTGTACCTTCTGGAGGGAAGCGAACCGATGAAACTTATTCAAACACTCGAAGATCAGGCCCTGCTGACGGGAATGTATACCGAGCGCGCCGTTGAATTTATTGATCGGCACAAGGAGAGCCCCTTCTTTTTGTACCTCGCGCACTCAATGCCACATGTCCCGATAGCGGTTTCTGAAAAATACAAAGACAAAAGTGGAACAGGAATTTTTGGAGACCTGATGCTAGAGATTGACGATTCTATAGGTGAGGTGATGACTGCCCTCGAACGAAACGGCTTAACCGACAACACCCTCGTCATCTTTACGAGTGACAATGGACCTTGGCTGACCTTTGGCAACCATGCTGGCAGCAGTGGTGGCTTGCGTGAAGGCAAGGGTTCGGCTTGGGAAGGCGGGATACGCGTGCCTTGCATCATGAGCTATCCGGGAGTGATCCCTGCAGGAACCGTTTCCAACAACCTCGCCGCCACGATGGACATCTTCCCCACGATGGCTGCCCTCCTGGATGCCCCATTACCTGGTCAAAAAATCGATGGGGTGAATATTTTACCCTTGCTCCAGCAGGTAGCAGATGCCAATCCACGGGACCATTTTGTCTACTACTACGATGCGAATAGCCTCAAGGCGGTTCGGCAAGGGAAGTGGAAATTAGTTTTCCCCCACCTCTCTCAAACCTATTTGGGTACGACCCGAGGCAACGATGGATTTCCAGGAATCTATAAATCCGTACCAGTACCGCTCGCCCTGTACGACCTCTCTACGGACCCAGGGGAAACCTTCGACCTGGCTTCCCAGCATCCAGACCTAGTGGAAGCACTCAGTGCCTTGGCGGAGCAGTACCGCAAGACGCTAGGCGACGACCTAACCAAGCAGCCGGGCACCGAGAAACGCCAAGCGGCAAAAATGGATTGAGGGAAAAAATCCTAAAGAAAATTACCCCACCTTAATTTGCTTGGTAGGCTTCGAAACGGTCACCTCCTTTTTGGGCAGGTGGAGGTGGAGAATTCCTTTTTCGTAGGAAGCTTCAATTTTGTCGAGCAACAAGCTTTCGGGTAGGGCGAAAGACCTGGAAAAGGAATGGTAGGAAAACTCCCTTCTTCGGAAATTTTTGTCGTTTTCCTCATTCTCTTCTTCTTTTTCGGCGCGGACATGTAGCACGCCGTCCTGGATTTCCACCTTAAAATCCTTTTTTTCTAGGCCCGGGGCTGCCAGTTCGATTTTGTACGCTTTACTAGTTTCGATGATGTTGGCTTCAGGAATAAAGCCCCAATCTTCTGCTCCAAGCAAAGGATCTTCCAGTTCAAAAAAGGAAGATCCTAAAAAACGCTCTGGCTGGAAAAATTCGTTGACCAAACTGGGGAGATCTCTTCCA
>CANGZP010000070.1 GCA_947458475.1 Cyclobacteriaceae bacterium
GGTGCGCTCCGGAGGTGCGCTATTAAAATCCTTCGAGGTTTGAAAAAAACCTCAAAGGATGGAGGATCCTACTTCACCACAATCAATTCGGAGGTAGGAACGCGGAAGCGCTCCCCGTAAATGCCTTCGGGCATCCCTTTGCCGCAGGCGATAATCATCGCGATCTCTGATCCAGCAGGGAGGTTGAGGAGCTTTTTGACCCGCTTGGAGTCAAAGCCCTCCATAGGGCAGGTATCGTAGCCGGCCGCCTTCATCCCCAACATAAAGGTCATGCTCGCCAAAGAAGCACTTTTATGAACGGATATCCTCACGGCAGTTTCACTTACCTCCCGCACCATGGGTTTGCGGAGGCCTTGGGTAATGGCAATTAATTTTTTGGCAACCGACCATCCCGGAAATTTTTGGTACAGCATGGGTACCAATTTGCCGTAGTAGCGGAGGGCCAACTTTACTTTTTTATCCCCTTCCCCCGATGCTGATGCGGAGATAAAGTCAAAATTGGCTTTTGCATGGGCCTTCCATCGGTCGCGGCGGGTGAGGACCAGCACCAACTCCCGAGCGGTAGTGGCCGCTTTCTGTCCCATGCAGAGCTGGGCCAGGCGATCTTTGAGTGGAGAGTATTCCGGTACACGCACGAACTGATAGAGCTGCAGGTTGGAGCTGTTGGGGGAAAGGATGGCCGCCTCCAAGCATTTTTGAACGATGGTGCCATCAAAATTGTCGGTTTGGTCGAAAACGCGCACAGATCTGCGCTGGCTTACTGCCTCAAAAAAATTCAGGTCCTGTTTCATTTGCTACTTTTAACTTTTTTTGATTGGTAAAGATGGCCATAATTTTGAAGTTTACGTTTCAGAATTTAAACCTGATGTTGCCTATGTTTTTTACGCTCATTCGCCTGCAATACCTGAAGAGTATTCGCTCCACCAGTTTTGCGAAAAGTGCGCTCGCTACGGGATTTTTGGTGTTTATTGCGCTGCTGCTCTTGAGCTATGTGTTTTTGGCAGGCCTATTTCTAGGGCGAATTATCGACATGTTGGCCGAGGGCAAGGAACCCATTGCCTTCCTCAATTCGGTTTTGATCTACTTTTTTCTTGGGGAATTTATGTACCGCTACTTTATTCAAAAGTTGCCGGTCGTGGATCTGGAAAGCTTACTCCACCTTCCCATCGGGAAAAAGAAAATCGTATCGATCTTATTGCTCCGCTCCTTTTTGTCTCCCCTCAATGTCATTGCCCTGCTGCTCTTTTTACCTTTTGGGGTGGAGGCCGTGCAGGAGGAATATGGTGTGCTTGGCTTGCTGTCCTGGTTGGGGACCTTGTTGGGAATCAGCTGGTCCCTGCACTGGTTTATGCTTTGGTTCAAGCAGCGCTTTGAAGACAGCCTGCTGGGCCTAGGGCTGGTTTTTGTGGTAGTCCTACTTTCTGGTGGATCGACCTACCTGGGTTGGTTCAATGTAGGCGCGCTTGTCGCTCCTTTCTTTACTGCAGCTACCCAAAGCATGCTGCCTGTGGTAGGCGTACTGGGCCTGCTGCTTGCCCTATTTGTGATTTGCTACCGCTATTATGTGTCCCATGCCTACTTGGAAGAGTTGGGAGAGGAGGAATCGTACCGAGTTTCGGGTCAAAGTTTTGGCCTGTTTTCGCGCTTTGGAGTGGCTGGGGAGCTGGCCAACTTGGAGTGGAAGTTGATCCTGCGACACAAGAAGAGTAGAACCTACCTGATGCTTTCTGCCTTCTTCTTGTTGTATGGGTTGATCTTCTACACCAATCCCGCCTATCAGACTGAATCAGGGATTTCACCTATTTACATTTTTGTGGGTGTGTTCATTACAGGTATTTTTATGATCCAATATGGACAGCTGTTTTTGAGTTGGAACTCTTCCAATTTTGATTTTTTCCTGATGCAAAAAGGAGGCTTGGAAGCCCTGGTGCGTGCCAAGTACCTGCTCTTTCTCGGGGTTTCTGGAGTTTGTTTCTTGGCATCGGTCCCTTACGTGTACTTTGGCTGGGACATCCTGCTGGTGCATGTGGCCACCTTCCTGTTCAACTGTGGCGTTTTGGTGCATGTCATTCTTTATGTCGCGTTGTGGAAGCCCAAGCCCATGGACCTCAACAAGGGAGCCATGTTTAACTACGAAGGGGTAGGGGCCGCCCAGTTTTTGATTATTATTCCCTTGATGGCGGGGCCTTATTTGGTGTACCTGCCCTTTTCTTATTTGATTAACGATTATGCCGGCTTGCTGGCCTTGGGGGTCACCGGACTCGCAGGCATCCTTGCTTTTGGACCGCTTTCGCGTCTCGTTACCCAACGGCTTTTGGCCAACCGATTTGAAATTTCATCTTCCTTCCGACAAGAACTATGATACAGGTATCCCAACTTAAAAAGCAGTACAAAGAAGCAGTCGTACTCGACATTCCCGAATTGGAAATTGCCAAGGGCGAGTGTTTTGGCCTGGTGGGCAACAATGGTGCTGGCAAGACCACGCTATTCCGAATCATGCTGGACCTGGTACGGTCTACAGCAGGTCAGGTGACCTTTTTAGGAGACGATGTGAGCAAAACGGAGAGTTGGAAGTCCCAGGTGGGTGCCTACTTGGATGAGCAGATGCTTTTGGCTTTTTTGACTCCGGACGAGTACTTTGAGACTTTGCGCAAGATCTACAGCCTGTCCGAGGCAGACCTGCAGCTGCATTTGAGCAAGTTTGAGGAGCTCTTCAATGAGGAGGTGCTGGGCAAAAAGAAATACATCCGCGACCTATCCAAGGGCAACCTGAAGAAAGTGGGCATTGCCGCGGCGATGCTTGGACATCCCCAAGTGGTCTTTTTGGATGAGCCTTTTGAGAACTTGGACCCGAGTTCCCAGATCCGTTTGAAGAAGTTGATTCTATCCGAGCTGGCCGCTTCCAAAACCACCTTTTTGATCTCTAGCCATGACCTGAACCATGTGACCGACCTCTGCAGCCGCATCGTACTCCTAGAAAAAGGCAAGGTGATTCGTGATTTGCGCGAGAAGGATGCGATGCTGAAGGAGCTGGAAGCGTATTTTGTGGGGTAAACTCCAGTTAGAGCGATACCGTCAATTGCCAATAATTTTCTTAACTGGAAGTTATAAAGTAAATTTTTGATTTACTTTTGGGCATGTGGCCGCTCTTGTCAATTCTATCGTTTTTTGTTGGAGGAGTATTGCTTTTGCTCGTTTCCGTTTCTCTAGCGGATGCCAAGCGGGACCTCAAATCGAGTATCTTTTTTTTAGCCATATTGACGATATCTGGTCTCCAACGCGTCATCTTTGGCTTGTCTAGCTTTCAGGTTTTGGGACCCTTTGAAAACCCATTTGAACAATCGCTCCTATTTGCCTTTTTCATCCCTCCGATCTATTACCTTTTTTTTGAGGGCCTTTTGCATCAAAAAATTTCAAGAAAAAATCTTCCGCTACACTTCGGGCTTTCTTTCCTGCTGGTGGGCCTGAGCCTAGGATTAGATTGGAACAAATCCATCAATCAAACGGTATTTTTAGTCTACTCTTCCGGATACAGTACCGGATTGATTGTATTGGTGTGGAGGTATTTGACCAAGCGAAAAAGTCAGCGGGAGCAAGTCTATTTTAAGTCCATCCGCGTTTGGGCCTACCTGATGCTGGTTGCCTTTTTATTGATTTATGGCTTTGCAAACTTTATCTACGGAAAAGCACTGGAGGACACACAAGAGAAAGTGTTGGGGGAATTCTATGGCCTCACCTCCTTCCTCTGGTTGTTTATTTGTTTTTACCTGCTGAGAAACCCGCGTATTTTGTATGGGGAGCTTCGGCTATTGGAACACATCAATGCGGTGGTGCCCGAAGAGATCGCCATCTGGAAATCCAAGAAAAAAGGGCAAACGGACCCCCAAGATGTGAATGTAGAGAAGCAGATCGCTCCGCGCGTGGAATCCCTTATTTTTTCATTAAAATCAATGGAGCAGGCCTGGTCCGAGGAGCTGCTGGAGGTGCCCAGTCTCAAGACTCTTTCCTTTCAGTTGGACTGCCCGCAAAGCCACCTGAAGTACCTATTCAAGTACTACGGCAACTTTACTTTTGGCGAGTACGTCAATGTGCTGCGCATCAATTACGCCATTACGCTGATCCGAAAGGGCTATTTGTTGACGCACACCATCGATTCCTTGTCCAAGAAGACCTTGTTTGTAAGCGGCAACACCTTCTACCTCAATTTCAAAAAGCTGATGGGCGAGTCCCCTTCCGAGTTCCATGCGCACCTGCAATTGGATAAGCGGGGGGCTGTAGAGGCCTGAGGGATTGGGCAAAAGGAACTGTGCTTTCCGGGATTGTTATTTTTTCGGGCTTGCTACTGCGGCAGAATCCAATCGGGCAGTCTTCTTGATGTCATTTTGAAGGCTATCAATGGACTTGAGGATAAACTTCACCTGGGCATGGGGGAGGTTGCTTTCGTCCACCAGTTTTTTGACACTCTCTAAATTCTTCCAATGGTAGTTTAGCTGGGGTTCGGTAAACTTTACGGCGATGTATCTTTCTGCTGCAAAAGACATCAAGGCCAGAACAGCGATTAGGGCGAATAATTTTTTCATTTGGTAAATTTTAATTTTTGATGTAGTCAAATTGGACTGTGACAGCTGTAGGAGCAGATTCATTTTCAGGTTTTGTATATGTTAAATTCCTACCATCTAATGAATATCTATCCGGATTAACTCGGGAACCATTAAAATACATGGCCACTGCACTTAATGATCTTGGAGTTGTTGAAAGTGTGAAGTTATAGGTTGCATTAACATTGTAAATACCCAACTGGGATGAATTAAAGATAAAATTATCAGTTACGAATTTATCAAAAATGTTTTCAGTCCCGATTTTCAGGGCTCCACCTACTGCAAAATCTGCTGGGAATGTAGTATTGCCATTTTCCTCAAAGTTCCATGAAATTGCATCATCTGGATCTGCTACTGACTTTAAAATGAAGGCATTTGGGCTAATTATTTCAAGGGCATTATCCATTATGCCGATGGAGGCATCAGCAATAGCACCAGCAGGAACTGGAAGTTTGAATACCCCATCATTTGTAAACTGCCATTCAAAAGAATCAACTCCATCACTAGTAACGAGTAAAAAATCAGAATTCTCTTCGGTTTCAAATCCAAATGTATTATCGCCTTCTAATTCGCCAAAAAAGGTGCCATCGGGAAAAGTCAAGAATCCTTCTGCACCAAATTTCCATTCATAATCTGAGTTACTTATTTTAACAAGGATATCATTGTCATCATTCGCTTGGTTTATTGATATGCCTGCTCCATTTTCTTCCCCACTAATAAAAAAATCTATTCCAGACTCCTTGTACATAAGAAGCCCTGCAAAAAGAGGATCAACTTGATTTCCCATTGAGCCACTGTAGATAAATATGCCACCCTCAGTGTTTATTTCCAACCCTTCTTCAGTATCACTAATTTTGGAATTGTTTGGAAGAGTCAATGTTCCATCCGAATCAAATACCCATTCATAATCTGAGTTATTTATTTCAACAAGGAAATCATCTCCATCATCAGCTTGATTTAATGATATGCCTGCTTCGCCTTCTTCCCCACTAAAAGAAAAAGAAATTCCAGACTCCCTATCTAAAGAAAGTATAGAAAGAGAAGAGTCTTCATTTTCGTTGGGTTCATCATCATTATCATCCAATGGGCCATTACCACTAATGATATAAATGTTATTGTCACTGGTTAGAAAAAACCCGTAATCTTCATGATCAATTATTTTTGTCTGGTTTGGAAAAACTAATGTTCCATCTGTCTCAAATATCCATTCCCAATCATCTCCATCATTTCTGATAAATAATTCAATCCCATCCTCATAGTCTAATCTAATTCTAGATAAATCAGCGTCATCACTTGAGCTTGCTTCACTATCAATTTTAATGAAACTTTTACTATCAATATTTATCTCTTCATCGCTGTCGATGTCAATCTCTCCTTCGCTGTCAATATCAACTTCCTCTTCGCCTGTGATATAAACTATTTCATCGCTGTATAGATCAATGTTATTATCACTGGAAATAAAAAAGCGTTCATCATTATCACCAATTTCAGAGTTGAAGGGAAAAACAAGGGTTCCTGAGGGACCAAAACTCCAAGAATTTTCTGAATTGTAAATCTTTACTTCCATGGGAATCTCGTCACCATCTTCATGGATTAGAGAAATACCAGCTTCCTGGCCACTTTGAAAATTAAAAATTTCTAGGTATAGCCGTTCGTAGGAACTCATCCCAATTTCTCCCCACTTTCCCTCATCATTTCCAATCCCTGAGGTTAGGAATAGGTCATTCTCACTAGTGATGTAAAAAACATTACCGTCTTGCCCCATCACTACAGCATTCCCAGGAAATTTCAATGTTCCTTCCTCGACATCGAATGCCCAACCTTCAACTTGTTGTCGGTCATCATTGGCCTTTCCTAAAAAGATAACTTCATCATTGCTAATTAAAATACCTTCTAAGGTTTCCTCATCCTCCTCGTTACTGTAATTCAATACTCTGATGTTGGAATTGGCATCATCTCCAAACTTGATTCTTCCCTCAAAAATTTGGTCTTCACTGAACGAATTTTCTTCGTCTAGCTTGGCATAGTCATTTTCTAACTCCGCCTTAGTTGCAAGGGAACTCAAATCCTGATCTCCAGTATTGGTTCCGGTAATCAAGCCTAGCTTGGTTTTTTCCGCTTGGGTGAAATCTGTGGAAGAAAGGCCTTTTCCGGTGATTTTATCCACTTTGGTGGACAATCCAGTGGTTACATCTACGGCATTGGCTTTGAGGTCCAAGTCGATGGTAGTGGCAAGGCCACTCAAATCCTGATCTCCTGTATTGATACCGGTAATGGCCGTAAGCTTATCCTTTTCCTCTTGGGTGAAATCTGTGGAGGAAAGGCCTTTTCCAAGAATTTTATCCACTTTGTTTGACAATCCAGCGCTTAGATCTGTGACATTTGCTTTGAGATCCAAGGCGATGTTGGTGGCAAAGCCACTCAAATCCTGATCTCCCGTATTGGTTCCTAGAATGGCCGTCAGCTTGGATTTCTCCGCATCGGTGTAGTCGTTTGAAGAGAGCCCTTTTCCAGTGACCTTGTCTACCTTGGTGGCCAAACTGTTGGTTACATCTGTGGTATTGGCCTTCAGATCCAAGGCGATGGTGGTAGCCAATCCACTCAAGTCCTGGTCACCCGTATTCGTGCCGGTGATGGCCGCAAGTTTGGTTTTCTCAGCGCTGGTGTAGTCGTTTGCAGAAAGTCCTTTACCGGTAACCTTGTCTACCTTGGTAGCCAGGCTGTTGGTCACATCTGCAGTATTTGCCTTAAGTGCGAGGCCTGTAGTCAGGTCTGTGGTATTTGCTTTGCCTGCAAGTGCAATGGTCGTAGCATACCCACTCAAGTCCTGATCTCCGGTATTCGTGCCGGTGATGGCCGCAAGTTTGGTTTTCTCAGCGCTGGTGTAGTCGTTGGAGGAGAGCTCCTTTCCGGTAACCTTGTCTACCTTAGTCGCCAAGCTAGTGGTTACGTCGGTGGTATTTGCTTTGCCTGCAAGTGCAGCGGTGGTGGCAAAGCCACTCAAGTCCTGATCCCCGGTATTCGTGCCGGTGATGGCCGCCAGCTTGGTTTTCTCAGCTGTGGTGTAATCATTTGCAGAGAGCCCTTTTCCGGTAACCTTGTCTACTTTGGTAGCCAAACTGTTGGTTACATCTGTAGTATTGGCCTTCAGATCCAAGGCGATGGTGGTAGCCAATCCACTCAAGTCCTGATCCCCCGTATTCGTGCCGGTGATGGCTGTAAGTTTGGATTTTTCGGCATCGGTAAAGTCGTTTGCAGAAAGTCCTTTACCGGTCACTTTATCCACCTTTGTCGCCAAGCTACTGGTTACATCGGTGGTATTTGCCTTAAGTGCGAGGCCTGTAGTTAGGTCTGCTGTATTTGCCTTGCCAGCAAGTGCAATGGTCGTAGCATACCCACTCAAGTCTTGATCCCCCGTATTCGTGCCGGTGATGGCTGCGAGCTTGGTCTTCTCAGCGGTGGTGAAGTCATTGGAGGAGAGTTCTTTGCCGGTCACTTTATCCACCTTAGTCGCCAAGCTGTTGGTTACATCTGAAGTATTGGCTTTTCCTGCAAGAGCTGCGGTAGTTGCAAGGCCACTCAAGTCCTGGTCCCCAGTATTCGTGCCTGTGATGGCTGCGAGCTTGGTCTTCTCAGCGGTGGTGAAGTCATTGGAGGAGAGTTCTTTGCCGGTGACCTTGTCCACCTTAGTGGCCAAGCTAGTGGTTACATCGGTGGTATTCGCTTTGCCTGCAAGTGCAGCAGTGGTGGCCAATCCACTCAAGTCCTGGTCCCCCGTATTCGTGCCGGTGATGGCCGCAAGTTTGGATTTCTCAGCGCTCGTGTAGTCGTTTGCAGAAAGCCCTTTTCCAGTGACCTTATCTACCTTGGTTTCCAAAGCTGCCTGTGCAGCCGTACTGAGGGGCTTGTTGGCATCGGCCGTATTGTTGACCTGATCGAGCCCCAAACTCGACTTGAGCGCAGCGATGCTTCCCACTCCCGTGCCTCCCTTGGCCACAGGGAGGGTGCCTTGAATATTTTCTGCGTCCACCCCATTGGCATAGTAGGCAAAAGGAACTGCCTGAAGCCTGGAACTGCCCATTAATGCAAAGTTGGTTCCTCCGCTGGGATCTAGTTCCACTTTTAGAAACTTGAGCGAGTTTTTCCAGTTGATGTCAGAAAAGTTACCCGTCTTGGTAAGGATGTTCCCATCTCCGACCACCACCGAAAAAATCCCCTGTCCAGAGGTCGTGACTTCCTTGGTTTCGGAATACTCCACCGTCCCCGACTCGGAATTGAGCAGCACGGAAAGTCTTAGGCTTATTTTCTGGTTGGCCAAGGCCTCTCCAGCAGCGTTGCGCGCCATGCCCTGAAAGTTGATGCCCCCATTTTGTGCCACTGCCGAAAGGGAAAGCAAAAGGAATAGGAGGGTGGAGTAGACGATTCTTCTCATTAGTACGCTTTAATTAATTTGAAGGTGCGGGTTTGCGTCAGCCCTTCCGCAGAATAGCTGACGCGAATGAAGTACATGCCAGCGGCAAGCCCGGATAGGGAAAATTCCTTTTCGACTTGGCGGCTGTAGTAAACTGGGTTGTCGGACTGCAGGACACGTCCTTGGATATCGACGAGTTGAAAGCTGAGGTATCCGGGTTTGCTTAGCGCTCCCTTGAGGGTGCTGTACTCGGCCGCAGGATTGGGAAATAGCACCAAGGCTTCTCCCTCCGAGTAGGGTGTGGGAAGGATGCTGGTGATGACAGAAGTCAATGCTTGGAATAGTCCCGCAGCGATGCTCCCCGAAGCAGGCGACTGGTAGCGCACGATGGCGCTCTGCTCCCCGATGCTGTAGTCTAGCGAGAAGGCACTGGTCTTGCCTTGTCCCCCTGCCACATTGACGGTGGAGGTAGGCAAACTTTGGCCTTGAAGACTAGTTGAGCTGAGGACTGCGCATGCCAAGCAGGCAATGGCAAATGCAAAAGGACGTGAAGATAAAAACACCCATAAAATTAGTTTATCTCTTCCACAACTTGGTTTTGGAGCAGGATAACAAGTACTAACTTCTGAATTTAGGACGGATTAACTCGATTTTTCGGCGTTTTGAGCAGAAATAAGGGGTTGCAGGTAAGCGGTGGGGGTGCTGCCGTACTTCTTTTTGAAGGCACGGTAGAAGGAGCTTTTGTAGGCAAATCCAGAGGCTGTAGCAATGGATTCGATGGTAAAACTATCCAAGGAACTGGCATCCACTTGGCTTAAGAAGTGGGCTAGCCGCATGTCGTTGAGGTAGTCGCTGAAGCGCTGCTTGTAGTAGCTGTTGATTAGAAAGGAGAGTTCTCGGTTGGGGATTTCAGTGGCTACTGCCACCTCGCTGATGGAGAGATTGGGTTGCAGGTAGGCCTTGGAACTTTCAAAATAGGCTTCCAACTGGGCAATTTCTTTTGCGTAGTTTTTGTGGATAAAGGGCACTTTTACCAGTTCATCGCTGATCAGTTGAGATTTTTTCTCCTTGTATTTGACAAAAGGAAGTCCATTCAAGACCTGAGGATTGACCAAAAGGTAGGTGCAGCCCACAAAGAAGGAAATGGAAAGCAGGGAGTTGGGAATCAGGCTGAGCAGATTTTCCTCGAAGATGTTGGGAATAGTTAAGTAGAGCCCAATCAAAAATACTAGGCTAAAAAGTGCCGCTGTATTCGTCAGGGTAAAGACCTTGAGCCAGCGCGTAACCGCCGCAATTTGCTCTTGCACCTCTTTTACTTTGAAAGCCTTGTTGAACTGTAACACTAAAACCCACTGAAAAGCCAGGTAAAACAAGGTTTGAATCGGGCGTAAAATGTAAAAGAAGGACTCTGGTAGCAGGCCCAACTGGGTCGTGATGGCCACATTTTTATCCAACAGCGTGGCATTCAGGATGTCCAGTTTGTATGCGGTAGAACTCGTAAAAAAGGGAAGGTAATTCACTAAAAAAAATAGGAAAGGAAGTGCATGTAGAAAGTCCGTTTTTTTGAAGCGCAACTCATTGAATAAGACCGAACGCACATACAAGTAGCATAGTGGAGCAATCAAATAGCTTACCGGCGCGGCCGTCTTGTAGAGGTGTGGGGAATCCAAAATACTCCCCGAATACACCAAGACAAATAGGAGCACGGTCCAGCACTGCGTCAGAATAACCACCGTCAGCAGGTAATCGGAAAAGGAGCGGAGCGCATTTTTCTTGAATAGCAGCAAGTAGATGGTCAAGAGACCACAAAGAATACTTGCTTCCAAAAAATTGATCCAATCAAACATGGGCTAAAGTTAGGGATTTTGATTGGGAAATGCCCGCGGCAGCGGGCAAGCTGAAATAGTTAAATGGAAATATGATGGAAATAGGGTAGAAATAGACTGCGCTTCGCTCCGTGAAATAATTTAAGGGAAACACGATTGAAATAAAGTAGAAATACACTCAGCTTCGCTTCGTGAAATAGGTTGAGCTTATAGCACCATTTACTATTTCACCGAGCGTGCCTGCCCTCCGCGGAGGGCTCGGTTTATTTCCACTGTATTTCGCCTGCCCACCACGTCTCGTTTCTTGCCTCTAGAGTCGTCTTGCTACTTGATACTAGCTACTTGATTCTCTAAAAAGCTGCCTTCGGCAAAAATACAGTCCGTACCTGGTTGGTTTCTCCCTTGACCTCAGTCCAAGCGAAGTACACGTTCTCCCCTAGTACCTCCAGTTGAGGGAACCCACTTTTCCGACCGGAGTCCATCGTCGCAATCTCCCAGCGTTTGCCCATCTTGCCCCCGCTGTCAATTCGAGCAGCCATCAAAAAGGTGCCTTGCTTCGTGGTTTCCATCCAAGCCGCGATGCCTGTTTGCTCATCCAGCAAAGCAACTTCCACGCGGCCGATGATGCCCTGTCCCTCGACGCTGATCGGTGGGCCA
>CANGZP010000071.1 GCA_947458475.1 Cyclobacteriaceae bacterium
AAACCCTATTTGGAGAGTTGGAGGAGCAATCCAAGCAATTCCATGCAGAAGCGGGGATGGGTTGCATTTCGGGATGTGGCTTTTGCTGTTCCAATCCAGAAGTACCTGCATCGGCATTGGAGTTTTTGCCCTTGGCTTTTGACTTGTATGACAAGGGACAGGCAGAGGAGCTAGCTGCGCAGCTTGCCGCTACCCAGTCCAAGGGGGTTTGTGTGGTGTATCGATCCCAATCTGCTGATTTAAGCAAGGGATTCTGTGGAAATTACATGAAAAGGGGCTTGATATGTCGAGTTTTTGGTGCTTCAGCGCGGATGAACACGAAGACCAATCAAAAGGAGCTCATTACCTGTAAGCAGCTCAAATCGGAGCGGCCAGCAGCTTTTCAAGCGGTAAGTGCACGAATCAATGTGGATCTGGACATTCCTTTGGCCCCAGCTTATTACACCCGACTCAAAGACATCGACGAGGCGCTTACGGAATTGCAGCCTGTCAATGAAGCGATTTTGTTGGCCTTGGAACTGGTCTTGCGCTACCGATTCTACGAGGAAGAGGATAATGCGAGCTAGTGGTTTTAGGCATCGCTTTTTTTAAGTATATTCGGTGATTCATAGGAGGACTTTCCCCACAACTAAACTTTCGGTATGGTGAATTTTGTTGAGATTATTCAAACCATCAAATCCCTGGTTGAGACTAGAATTGAACTAGTCAAGTCAGACATTCAAGACCAATTGGTAGGGATGCTTTCTCGATTGATTTTACTGATTCTCATTGGGTCAATTGGCTTGGTTTCGGGCTTATTTCTTTCCTTGTCCTTGGCTTTTTACATCAGTCAGGTCACTCAAACTCCCTACCTAGGATTCTTGGTTGTGGCGGTTTGCTACTTAGTCGTAGTCGTATTTTTGTATCTCACCAAGGACTCGATAGGGTTTCAGCAGCAGGTCAACGCTTTTTTGAAGAAGTTTATTTTTAATTCACCTCAACGCAAAAACTCCAATGAGTAAAGAACTTGAACAAAAATCAGCTGCATTGGAGAAAGCTTTAGAAAAGCAATTGAGCAGCTTCAAAAAAGGATCTGAAGACTGGGTCAAAGTTGGTGCTGCAGTAGCGGTAGGCGCTTTGGTCGTGTATGGCCTCACGCAACTGAGCCACCGAAAGAAAGAAAAAAACACAGATAAAGCGCTTGAAGTTTTGGAGCGTGAGGGCTTGCTGAACCCAGAAATTAAGGAGAGGCTTACACAACCCAAAAGGTCTTCCCTCTGGACTGGCTTGGCGCAAAAAGTGCTCTTTTTGGGACTTGCGCTCGCAAAGGATAAGCTGTACGAACAATTTTTTGCGGAATCCGAAAAACCTGCTGAGAAAAACAACCTTTGAGGTTTTAAAAAACCTCGAAGGTTTTATTTCAAAAAGAAACGTGCTGGTATAACTGGAGCCTTCGAGGTTTAAACAACATTTGAGGTTTAACAAACCTCGAATGTTTTAAAACCTTCGAGGTCTTGGAGACCTCAAAGGTTTGGAGACCTCAAAGGTTAGACATTAATCAACGACTCTCTTCTGCGCATTTTGCCGGCAGGCACCCCATACATCATCTTGAAGCGGCGGCAGAAATAAGCGGTGTCCTTGTAGCCCACTTCCTTGCCGATAGTACGGATGGATTTTTTGGTGGTACGGAGTAAATCTACCGCTGCCTCCAAACGCTGGTATTCGATGTAGTCCTGAGGGTTGATCCCTGTGAGCATCTTGAAATATTGGCCTACATAATCTTCCGATACATTGGCGATTTTGGCAAGTACCTTGTTGGACAGGTCACCCCCAATATTGCTTTTGATGTAGTTGAACAGGTCAATCAATCGTGGATCCTTGAAGTAGGTGGCGTTGGTAGAGAGTTCTTCGGTGAACAGTCTGTTCTTGAGAATGTGGCGCAAGAGTTCGATAACCAAGACCTCAGTCAAGGATTTTAACCCCCTTTCCTTGCCTACTCCCGTGCTTTCAATTTCTTTCATCAAGTCCTCCACCAGCGTGGTGATCCGGTCATTGAATCGGATGATAAAAGGTGGAATATCTAAGGAGTTGAAAAAGTTGACCACATCAAACACTTTAGATTCAAACTGAAACACAGAGATGCAGTCTTCTTCGGCAGTTTTAATGTCTTTGTAGCTGATGCTTTGCAAGTGCTTTCTTTTGGTCTCCACAAATTGCTCTCCTGCAACTTCTTGCTTGGAGGTTTTGGTGCCAAAGGTGAGGTTTGTCTTACGGTCTTTGGGGAGGAAAATTACCTCGCCCTCGTTCACTAGCTCTTGATCCTCCCCAAATTTTAAGCTTCCGTGGTGAAGCAATAGGAGCGTATTTTCGTTTTCCTGGTAGTTGGTAACGGTAACCGGTTTTTCGATTTTGTAGTTGCTGCCTTTCAAAAAGCGCACTTGTACCGACTCGATGACTTTATTGTAATACTCCATAGCCGAATAAAAATTTATGTTTAAAAATATGATTTTTCCAATTATAAAACTGCATTTTAGAATTAAAAAATTAGAACAACTAAAACAAAGGGAGTAATTTTTGGCTAATTACTCCCTCTCGTTAGATTATTTTGAATACTACATTAGGCACGAGTAACTAAAGAGAAAAATAGTAAGACAAGTAAGTTTGCAGTGGACTGTGGACAGTCAGCTGTCAATGATTATCCGCCGAATTAAAGACTAATTTTGGATAGGGTGTGAAATCACGGATAATCAGAATGATTATTTCAAGACCCCTCTAGATATTACGATGCGCTGTATTTCCGAGGTGCCTTCGTAGATCTGGGTGATTTTGGCGTCGCGCATCAGGCGTTCCACATGGTATTCTTTCACATAACCATAGCCTCCATGTACTTGCACTGCTTCGACGGTTACGTTCATGGCAACCTCAGAAGCATATAATTTGGCCATTGCGGAGGCGTGGGCATAGTCTTTGCCTTCGTCCTTGAGCCAAGCAGCTTTGAATACCAGAAGTCTGGCGGCTTCGATTTGTGTAGCCATATCGGCCAGTTTGAATTGAATGGCCTGGTGTTGGCTGATGGGCTTGCCAAAAGCTTTCCGTTCCTTGGAATAGGCCAGTGCCAGTTCGTAAGCCCCTGAGGCGATACCCAGTGCCTGTGCGGCAATTCCTATCCGACCTCCATTGAGGGTTTCCATGGCAAAGGTGAATCCGAATCCTTCTGCGCCAATTCGGTTTTGAACAGGAACTTTCACGTCGGTAAACAGTAGGGAGTGGGTATCTGATCCGCGGATCCCGAGTTTGTCCTCTTTCTTACCCACTATAAATCCTTCCCAGCCTTTTTCTACAATAAATACGGAGATGCCTTTGTGGCCTTTGCTAGCATCCGTTTGTGCGATGACGAGGTAGATGGAGGCTGAGGAACCGTTGGTGATCCAGTTTTTGGTTCCATTCAAGAGGTAGTAGTCGCCTTCGAGGGTAGCGGTAGTTTGCTGAGAGGTGGCGTCCGAACCCGCTTCTGGCTCAGAGAGGCAGAAGGCGCCAATAAGTTCTCCTGTAGCCAACTTGCTTAAGTACTTTTGTTTTTGTTCTTCCGAACCATATTTTTCCAATCCCCAGCAGACCAAGGAGTTGTTGACGGACATGGATACGGATGCGGAGGCATCGATTTTGGAGAGCTCTTCCATCGCAATGACATAGGAAATGGTGTCCATTCCGCCACCCCCGTAAGCGGGATCCACCATCATGCCCATAAAGCCTAGGGCTCCCATTTTTTGGATTTGTTCGGTTGGGAATCGGGCTTCTGTGTCTCGTTCGATTACTCCAGGGAGCAATTCAGTTTGAGCAAAATCTCTAGCGGCTTCTTGTACGGCGAGCTGCTCTTCGGTCAATTGAAAATTCATGGGATGGAAATGGGTTTATTTCTGATCAAACTTAGGTAAAAAAGAAAAGGGACTCATGTCCCTTTTCGAAGTAGTGTGGGAGCTATTAATCTCTGTTCCCGAAGAAAACAAAGATGTAATAAGCAAGCGTTACCAAAGAGGCCATTGCGGCTACCAAGTAGGTTCTAGCTGCCCAGTTAAGCGCGTCCTTGGACATTTCGTACTCTGAAGGAGTGACCACATTGCGCGTTTTTACCCAAGCTAGGGCTCTGTTGGAGGCGTCAAATTCTACTGGAAGTGTTACCAATGTGAAGAGTGTCATGACGGAGTAGGAGCCTACTACCAAATACCCAATGAATTCGTAAGGTAGTCCCAATGCAAATCCACCAAACAAAGAGGCAATCAGCACGAAATTCAAAACTTTGCTGGAGATATTTTGGATAGGTACCATGGCAGAGCGCATGGTCAACCAGGAATAGGCAGTGGCATGCTGCACGGCGTGACCGCATTCGTGAGCAGATACAGCGGTAGCCGCGGCATTTCTACCATAAAACACATCTGGAGAAAGGTTGACCGTCTTGTCTGCTGGATTGTAGTGGTCAGTAAGCTGTCCCTCTACACAGGTAACGCGCACATCATGAATGTTGTGGTCGGCAAGCATGAGCTTGGCGATTTCCTCCCCAGAAAGGTTGGCCTGAAGAGGTGTTTGGGAGTACAACTTAAATTTACTTTTCAATTTGCTGCTCACCACAAAACCGAGGATGGCAAATACGATGACGATAAGGATAATCATGTCTAGTTTATTTTAACTGGGTGTAACTACGAATTTAAGAAACGAAAGGTTTTTTCCAAGCGGGAATTTTTAGCATGAGAATCCAGCTAATAAGCCCCACCCCTAGAATCAACAGCATTTGGGTGCCGTGGATAATAGCAGCAAATATTTTGCCATCGGCTTCAGGAACTCCAAACACCACTAAAATATAGGCCACCAAAGCGTGGAAAGTGCCAATTCCTCCTTGAACAGGAGCAATCATGCCAATAGTTCCCATGACCATTACGAGAAGCACTTGACTCCCCGACAAATTGGCAGCCGACTCAATGCCTTGAGAGACCGTATAGAGGGTAAGGAAGTAAATGATCCAAATGATCACCGAGCTGATCCAAAAACCCAGCGGGTTTTTGAGTTGGCCAATGGCGCGAACCCCAGAAAGGAGCTGTCGGAAGAATAGCTGTACTTTATTGACAAAGCCGTGGTTGCGGTATTTTCTGCTCAAGAGGTAGAGAAACAGGAGGAGAACTGCGGTTCCACCGAGCAGGAGAGATAGCTTATCCAGTAGGGAGGAGCTGAGTGCGGAAAAATTGACAAGTTGTGACGCGAGGGAGACAAACAATTGATTTTCGAGCAGGAAGGCGATGAGGATTGTTCCTGCCATAAATAGCAGGTCGACACTCCGCTCGACGAGTACGGTGCCAATTGCCTGTCCGAGCGGGATGCCATTGTTGCGCGTCAAAACAGAGCATCGCGCTACTTCGCCGGCTCTTGGGATGAGGAGATTGACTAAATAGCCCACCATCAGGGCATGGTAGGCCCGATTGGCACTGACGGGTGCTTGGTCGGCTTCATTACGCACCAATAGAGCCCAGCGCCAACCCCGAATCCAGAAGCCGAGCCAGGCGATTGCTAGGGAGAGGAGGATCCAAAACCAGTTGCTCGAAGCAAGCTGTGCTTGGAGTTGTGTCAGCTCAATGTCACGGTACAAAAACCAAAAAATCCACAGGGCGACACCCAGGGAGAGTGCCACTTGCAGGAGTTGTTTGATTTTGGGAGAAAGCATTAGATGACTTGGTTTTTATCGTCTGGAAATACCAGAATTGGCTGGTGGGTTTTGGCTTCTTCAGGGCTCATGCCTGCATAGGAGATGATGATGACTACATCGCCCACTGCTGCTTTTCTGGCGGCAGGGCCGTTGAGGCAGACTGTCCCGGAGCCACGTTGACCTTTGATAACATAGGTTTCGAGGCGCTCCCCATTGTTGACATTGACTACCTGTACTTTTTCATTTTCAAAAAGCTGGGCTGCATCCATCAGGTTTTCATCTAGGGTGATGGATCCTACATAATGCAGTTCGGCCTGGGTGATTTTTACCCGGTGAATTTTTGACTTTAAGAGTTGGAGTTGCATGTGGTTTAGTTTTCGCGCTGCCAAATTAGGCAATAATGGGCAAGTTATCGATCAGTCGTACCTGGCCAACGAAGGCAGCGATGCAGATGGACTGAGGACTTTCCCTACTAAACGACTCAAAAATTTCAAATGTTTCGGGATGGAGCAGGGCGAAGTATTCCAATTCAGTATTTGGAGCATTGGAAAAGGCTACAGTGGTATCGGACTGGATCTGTTTCCAAGACTCACCGGCCAGGAGTCGTTCCTTGGCTTGACTGAGTTGCTGGTACAAAAGCAGCGCTTGCTGGCGCTCCTCTGGATTGAGGCGCATGTTGCGTGAGGACATGGCTAGTCCGTCTTTTTCCCGACGGGTAGACACCACTTCGAGGCTGATATCAAAGGAAAGGTCCTGAACGAGGCGCTTGATGACGGCGACCTGTTGCAAGTCTTTTTGTCCAAAAAACGCTCGGGTAGGCTGAATGAGGTGAAATAGTTTCGATACTACGAGGCCTACCCCATTGAAATGTCCTGGGCGACAGGCTCCTTCAAGGACCAGTTCGAGCTCACCAAAATCGAAGCGCAGGTGCGTGGGCTGTGGATATAGGGTAGCCACGCTCGGCACAAATACGAAATCTGCCCCAGCGGCCTCGAGCAGGCCAAGGTCGGCTTCTAGGGTTTGGGGATATTTTTGAAAATCTTCACTGGAGTTGAATTGAGTGGGATTTACAAATATGGACACCACCGTGAAATCCATGGTGGCGATGCTTTGGGCCACTAGATCCAAATGTCCTTGGTGCAAGGCTCCCATGGTAGGAACGAAGCCCAATTGTTTGTTCTCCTTAAAAATCTCGGACCAAAAGGGCTTCCATTCGGCTTCGGTGCGGATTACCTTCATGACAAGGAAATTTTTCGGCTAAATAGGGGCAAAACTAGATTAATATCCACAAATCCAATGCATTTAGGCTTTTTTTATTTACCTTTGTGCCCGTTGTTTATCACGATACTAAAATCCCCATAGCATGTCCAAACTGCGTATTCTCTACGTTGCTAGTGAAATCAACCCTTTCTTACAAACATCCAAGGTAGCTACATTCTTACGGTCCCTTCCGCAAGCCATGCAGGAGCGAGGAATGGAGATCCGTATTTTGGTGCCTCGTTTTGGGTTGATCAACGAGCGAAAAAACAGGCTTCATGAGGTGGTGAGGCTATCTGGAATCAACATTGCGGTGGGAGAGGAGGAAAAGCCTTTGATCATCAAGGTAGCTTCGATTCCCAATGCCAAACTGCAGGTGTACTTCATTGACAATGAGGATTATTTTCAGCGAAAGTACGTGTTTCACGACAAACAGCAGCGTTTTTATGAGGACAACGACGAGCGCGCCATCTTCTTTTGCAAAGGAGTGATTGAGACGGTTAAAAAGTTGGGCTGGGCACCTGATATCGTGCATTGCAACGATTGGATGACCTCCCTGATCCCGATGTACCTAAAAACCACCTATAAAAACGAGCCCTTGTTTAAAGAAACCAAGTCTGTATTTGGAATTTACACCGAAGGATTCTCCCATACTTTTGGAGACGATTTGTTAAACAAGGTTAAGATGGTAGACATCGATGATACTATTTTAGCACCTTTGACGAGCAAAGATTTTTCAGGCTTTATCAAGATGGGCCTCGCCTATGCGGACCGTGTGGTGCAAGGGTCTGAAGTCTCTGCTGACCTAAGTCAACTTATTGGAGAATTTTCCAAAAATCAGAAATTTGAAATCAGTTTTGAAGAAGAGCAGCAAGCTCATGAAGAGTTGTATGGAATGTACACCAGCCTTGCGGGCTAAGTTTTCCCTTTTCGCGTTTTTTTCACTCTTGGTTTTGGGAGGATGTTCTGATCCTGCCACGCTAGGCCTTGAACTTGCACCTGAGAACAATCAGATTGGAGTTTTCTACAAGGAAATTCCCCTGAATGCTCAAGTAGTACTGCTGGATTCGTTCAATACCACCAACGCAGGTATCCTCATCGTCGGAGATGAGGAAGATTCTTATTTTGGCAAAACCAAAAGCACCGCTTACACCCGATTGCACATCGAACAAGGGTCAGAGCGCCCAAAAGCTGAGGCAATCCTAGATTCCGTATTTTTTAACTTGTCTACTGTCAGTGTCAACGGAACGAACCTAGACCAGAAGAAGAAGTATTCGGTTCACCTGCTTTCAAGGCCTTTGGAAGACACCTTGTATTACAATTTCAGCAAGCTGCCTTATCAGGCAAATGCCATTGCAGAAGTGGAAGTAGCGTTTAAGGATACCAAAGACACGCTTCTCAAAGCTCCTTTAAACCCAGTGTTGGCCTCGGAGATTTTTGGTAAGCTCAAAAAAGGTATTGAGTTTGATAACTTATTTAGTTTTAGAAAATACCTTCCCGGCGTAGCGATAGTGCCTCGTGCGGGGGACAATACTACAGCCGGATTCTCCCTGGGTGGCAATACAGGAATCACCTTTCATTACCACATGGCAGGGGATACGACTAAACTAACCTACAAAATCACCACCTTCTCTTCTCGTAGCTTCAATGGCATCGAGTCAGACCGTAGCGGTACGCCTACTGCCGTGGTGCAAGACTATCAGAAATCTTACTCCACTGGGGCGATGGTCGGGATGAAATCAGGTTTGGGCCTTGCGATTCGATTGGATACCAGTCCGTTGGACGCTTTCCTAGATACAATCAAAGGAGTGGTTTTCAATCAGGTGACGCTGCAAATGGGTCCAATTGAAGAGCAGGTTACCGGGCAGACGCCTATATCTGGCATGGTTATGAAATTTATTGATTCTCAAAACCGTGTTTTGCTCAGCTCCATCAATAAGGCCGAGCTCCACGTACAAGGAGATGGACAGATTCAAGTCATTGAAGATGAAAAGGGCAATAAAGTGCCCAACAATTTCTTTCCGTCTTCAGCCTTAATCAACTATGAGCCTGCAGCAAAATTGCAGCGAGCAGGGATCAGTTCGTACATGAATGCCTTGTACAAAAAGGAATTGCAGCGTAAAGATTGGTTGCTGTATGCCATCACTCCCAACACTGGGGATGATTTCAAGCGCTCTTTGCGTCAATTTAAAGTCAATAAAGATAAAGTAGTCTTAACTGTAATCTACTCCAAAACCAAATAGGGCAAAGTTTAAGGAAGTGTCCCGCAATCCCCTTCTGTATTTTTAAAAGGGGATTGTTTTTTTTGGCACAATTCCTGTTTCTTTGTTTCACCAAAACCAACTTTTATAAATTTTTAGTTATGTGCGGAATTGTCGCTTATGTGGGGCAGCAGGATGCCCTTCCCATTATTCTTAAGGGTCTAAAAAGATTAGAATACAGAGGATACGACTCTGCAGGCGTGGCCCTGCTCGATCAACGAGGACTCAGTATCTACAAAAAGAAAGGAAAGGTAGCCGAACTAGAGAATCACTTGGCCGAAAACGGCGAAATCCAGGCCAAGGTAGGGATTGGTCATACCCGCTGGGCTACTCATGGAGAGCCAAACGACATCAATGCTCACCCGCACTATTCGTCCTCTGAGCGCTTTGCAATGATCCACAATGGCATCATTGAAAACTATGAGGTACTCAAAAAAGACCTCATTAAGAAAGGCTATACCTTTCAAAGCGAGACGGACACGGAGGTTTTTGTCAAGTTTATTGAAGACATCTACCAGTACAACGGCTGTACTCTAGAAGAAGCTCTACGATTGGCGCTACACAAGGTGGTAGGAGCCTATGCGATTGTGTTGATCAACCTAGAGGAACCGAACACGCTCATTGCGGCGCGAAAAGGATCTCCCTTGGTGATTGGTGTTGGAGAAGGGGAATATTTCTTTGCTTCCGATGCTACGCCGATCATTGAGTACACCAATAAGGTGGTTTACCTGGACGATTACGAAATCGCCGTGGTACGCAATGGAGAGCTTCAGATCAAAACCATTGAAAATGTGGCCACCAACCCCTACATCAACCAGTTGGAGATGGAGTTGGAGGCGATTGAAAAGGGAGGGTATGAGCACTTCATGCTCAAAGAAATCTTCGAGCAACCCAAGTCGATTGCTGATTGCTTGAGAGGTAGATTGGATGCCAAGTCAGGTAGATTGGTACTGGGCGGATTGCGGGAGTACATGAACAAGTTTCAGAATGCCGAACGCATCATCATCACCGCTTGCGGTACTTCTTGGCATGCCGGCTTGGTAGCGGAATACTTGTTTGAAGAGTTTGCGCGCATCCCCGTGGAAGTGGAATATGCCTCTGAGTTTCGCTACCGCAACCCAGTCGTCAACGAAAAAGATTTTGTGATTGCGATCTCCCAATCTGGGGAAACAGCAGATACCCTTGCTGCCATTGAATTGGCCAAGTCCCGAGGAGCCACCATTTTTGGGGTGTGTAATGTGGTAGGATCTTCCATTCCGCGTACCACGCATGCTGGATCTTACACCCATGCGGGCCCAGAGATTGGGGTGGCCTCTACCAAGGCCTTTACGGCTCAAATTTCCGTTTTGGCGATGATGGCCCTGAAGTTGGGCTACCAGCGCGGGACACTTCCAGAAAGCACTTACATCCAATTGCTCCACGAGCTTGCTGCCATTCCTGCCAAGGTAGAAAAGGCACTGCAAACCAATGCCTTGATTGAGCAGATTGCTGCAGAATACAAGGACGCGCGTAACATGCTGTACCTAGGAAGAGGATACAATTTCCCTGTGGCCTTGGAAGGTGCGTTGAAGTTGAAGGAGATTTCCTACATCCATGCGGAAGGCTATCCTGCGGCAGAGATGAAGCACGGCCCTATTGCCTTGATTGACGAGGAGATGCCGGTGATTTTCATTGCGACTCAGGACAGTTCCTACGAAAAAGTAGTCAGCAACATCCAAGAAGTGAAGGCCCGCAAAGGAAAAATTGTGGCGGTAGTCACTGAGGGAGATACCCAGGTGAAGGCGCTTGCAGATCACGTGATTGAGGTGCCTCTCACGCATGAGGCCTTTACACCACTTGTGTCGGTGGTGCCTTTGCAGCTGTTTTCGTATCACATCGCGGTGATGCGTGGCTGTAACGTGGATCAACCTCGAAACTTAGCCAAGTCGGTGACCGTGGAATAATCAAGTCCGGATTTTGGCTTACCAAGTTTTGCCGAATTTAGAAGCGCGCTACTCTTACCTAGAGTGGCGCGCTTTTTTTGTAAACTTCAGGCCATAGAAGAGTCACTCTGGTATGCGTTAGCTCCTCCCTACAAATGCTTCTTGATCCACTCCGTAGGGGTCATTTCATACTCCTCCTTGAAGGCTGCGTAGAAGATGGACTTGCTCTTGAAGCCGGAGCGTTCCGAGATGCCCTCGATTGAGGTGGTCAAATGAGCCCCTGCACGCAGCAGGGAGATGGAATGCGCCACACGCAATTTATTTCGATAGCTGGGAAAGGGGGTATTCAGCTCCTTGTTGAAGCAGTTGGTCACACGGAT
>CANGZP010000072.1 GCA_947458475.1 Cyclobacteriaceae bacterium
CCCAACTTGGAATGGGTGCAACTTCCCGAGCTTACCCTAGAGGCCTTGTTGGCCGATTTGCAACGACGCAACATTCAGAGCCTGCTGATTGAAGGGGGAAGTCAAGTTTTGCAGCAGTTTTTGGCAGCAGGCCTTTGGGACGAAGCCCGCGTATTTACTTCCCCAACTACTTTTGGCCGCGGAATCGCCGCGCCCACATTCACTCAAAATCCCGCCGAAACCTATGCGGTGGGAGAAGATCAACTAGACGTTTACTACCATGGCTGAAACCCTATACCTTCCACAATCCGGAACCAAAGAAGAAATCTACCAAGCGCTACTCCCACAGGTGGAGGCACTGATCTCTAGTGAGCAGGATTTGGTGGCCAACCTTGCGAATATCGCTGCTGCTCTTCGGGAAGCCTTTGGATTTTTTTGGGTGGGATTTTATGTAGTGCAAGGCCAGGAGCTAGTGCTCGGTCCCTTTCAGGGGCCCATTGCCTGCACCCGTATTGCCTATGGAAGAGGAGTCTGTGGAACTGCCTGGAAGGAACAAAAAACCCAATTGGTGCCCGATGTGGAGGCTTTTCCCGGACACATTGCCTGCAGCTCCGCTTCCAAATCGGAAATTGTTGTGCCGGCATTTCAAAACGGCGAGGTTTTCTTAGTCTTGGATGTGGATAGCGATCAGTTGGACGATTTTGATGGGGTAGACCAGCGCTACTTAGAGGACTTGATGGGCTTGTTGGAAAAAACGATGCCTAGCTAAGTACCT
Organism: Cyclobacteriaceae bacterium; assembly: GCA_947458475.1. Taxonomy (GTDB): domain Bacteria; phylum Bacteroidota; class Bacteroidia; order Cytophagales; family Cyclobacteriaceae; genus Algoriphagus. Next base: position 755 of record CANGZP010000072.1, read on the forward strand.
CGCGAACGAATTCCTGGACCACCGCCAAGGTCTTTTCTTTTTCCTCCACCATTCCCAGATGCCCCACGCCTTCCAATTCGATGTAATGGGTAAAGGCATCTTGCTGGGCACGGCTGGATTCAATTTTGACCGATCCATCTAATGTCCCTGCCAGCAGCAACTTCGGTCCTGCAAATTGCTGTAGGATTGCTATCCGATCTTTTCGATCACGCATCGCCACCGTATAGGCGAGTAAGCCCTCCAAACTGGAGCGCTGCCCATCTTCGATGGCATGGGCCATCGCATCTGCCAACTCTTGGCGTCGATGCTCTGGAAACAGCTGCGGAACGAAGGAACTCACAAATTTGGCTGCCCCGTGTTTATTCAAAAAGATAAGGACCCGGTTGCGCATCTCCTTTTTTTCCAAGTCATCTGCAAAGGCTGTGGAATGAAGTAGACCAATGGCTTGGATGCGATCTCCCATACGCTCGAGCAAGGCCAAGGCCACATAGCCACCCAAAGAATGGCCAAGCACGATGGGCTGCTGAATTTGAAGGGCATCCATCCATTCCTCCAGTTGCTCAGCAACATCTTCGAGACACGTGATGGGATGGGTAATTGAGGAAGATCCAAATCCAGGTAAGTCCGGACAGAGTACGTGGTATTGGGTAGACAAGGAATCGGCAAAATGCCTCCACATTTCCCCCGTTTCACAAAAGCCGTGTAGGAACAGGAGGGCTGGGCCTTGTCCTTTTTCAAAAAAATGCAGCATGATTGGACTGAATTTAGGCAGGTTGTTCCTGCTCGGCAAAGGCCTTTACAGCATTGGCGATTCCTTCTGGGTCAAAGCCACAGTCGCGATGTAGTTCCAATTGCTCTCCATGCTCGATTACCTCGTCTGGGATACCCAGGCGTTTTACCTGAGCTTGGTAGCCTTGGTCCACCATCCATTCCAGGACAGCCGAACCAAATCCTCCCATCAAGCAACCGTCTTCAACCGTAATTACTTTCTTGAAGTTGGTAAATATTTCATGCAAGAGCTTTCCATCCAGAGGCTTTACAAAGCGCATGTCGTAATGTGCTGGATTTAGACCTTCCTTCTCCAAGGATTCACATGCCTCCACGGCATAGTTTCCGATGTGCCCGATGGTCAAAATCGCCACCTCTTCCCCTGCCTTGATGCGTCTTCCTTGCCCTACAGGAATTTGTTGGAAAGGTGTTTTCCAGTTGGGCATCACTCCATTTCCTCTCGGATAGCGAATGGAAAAAGGTCCGCCATAAAGCGATCCGGTATACATCAAATTGCGCAATTCTTCCTCATTCATAGGGGAAGAAACCACCAGGTTGGGAATGCAACGGAAATAAGCAATGTCGTAAGCCCCGTGGTGGGTAGGACCATCTGCCCCGGCAAAGCCTGCTCGGTCCAAACAAAATACCACAGGGAGATTTTGTAAGCAGACATCGTGCACGACCTGATCGTAGGCACGCTGCATGAAGGAAGAGTAGATGTTACAGAACGGCACCAAGCCTTGTGTCGCCATCCCCGCAGAGAAGGTTACCGCATGCTGCTCGGCAATCCCGACATCAAATGCCCGATCTGGCATCGCTGCCATCATCAAGTTCATGGACGAACCCGAAGGCATGGCTGGAGTCACCCCCATGATGCGCGAATCTTGCTCTGCTAATTCAATTATGGAATGACCAAATACATCCTGGTATTTGGGTGCTTGCGGAGTGCTTGGCGTTTTTTTGTAGATCTCTCCCGTCAACTTATCAAAGGTGCCGGGAGCATGCCAGGTGGTTTTGTTGCCACTTTCGGCTGGACCGTAGCCCTTGCCTTTTACCGTGATGCAATGGAGGATTTTTGGTCCTGGGATATCTTTGAGGTCTTTCAGGATTTCCACCAAGTGATCCACATCATGGCCATCTACTGGTCCAAAATAGCGGAGGTTGAGCGATTCAAACAGGTTGCTTTGGTGAAGCACGGCAGATTTGATTGCTCCCTCTACTTTGGATAAAATTTCTTGTGCGCTGCTGCCAAATTTGCTGAGCTTGCCCAACACATTCCATACCTCGTCTTTTACCTTGTTGTAGGTATGCGAAGTGGTGATATCTGTCAAGTAGTCTTTCAATGCCCCTACATTGGGGTCGATGGACATGCAGTTGTCGTTGAGAATAATCAGCAAGTTGGTGCCACTTACCCCTGCATGGTTTAAAGCTTCAAAGGCCATCCCTCCAGTCAGAGCTCCATCTCCGATTACAGCTACGTGTTGCAAGCCAGTCCCCTTGTATTTGGAGGCCATGGCCATGCCTAGTGCTGCAGAAATGGAGGTACTGGAGTGCCCTACGCCAAAGGTATCGAACTCACTTTCTTTGCGCTTAGGAAATCCCGAAATGCCACCATACACCCGATTGGTATGGAAAACATCCCTTCTTCCGGTCAATATTTTATGCCCATAGGCTTGGTGCCCTACGTCCCAGACCAATTGATCTTCAGGCGTATTGAGCACGTAATGAAGGGCTACGGAAAGCTCAACCACACCCAAGCTAGCCCCAAAATGTCCGCCATATACCGACACATTGTCGATGATAAATTGGCGTAGCTCCTGGCTGATCTGAACTAAAGAATCTTTGGAAAAATTCTTCAAATCAGCAGGGCTATTGATTTGAGCTAATAAAGGACCGGGTTGAATTTGCATCGGCGGGGTGTTATTGTCAGAAAAGATTAACTTTTATCTGTTCAGTTTGTTTGAAAAATACAAATACTCGAAGTGAGTCTTTCCAAATTCTAGTCTTAAGATTTCTCTGAATTGAATATCTTTGACTAGGATTACACAAAATTAATCCAATAAATTAAATATCCTGTGAGTTTCGAAATCAAATTACCCTTGTTCGAAGGCCCCTTCGATCTCATGCTCTTTTTTATAGAGCGGGACGAATTGGATATTTATGACATCCCAATTTCCAAGATCACCAATGATTTCTTGGATTATGTGCATCATTTGGAAAATTTAGAAATTGAGGTTGCGAGTGATTTTATTCTTTTTGCTGCCACGCTGATGAAGATTAAATCTCGGATGCTGCTTCCCAGACCGGAGGTAAATGAGCAGGGAGAAGTCGTAGATCCGCGGGAGGAGCTAGTGCGAAACCTCCTCGAATACAAAAAATACAAGTCTGTAGTGGAGGAGCTTTCCTCCATGGAACAAGAGCGCTTGTCCAAGGAAAAGCGGGGAAATCTGGTGAAAGAACTTCAAGAACTGAGTAAGCTAGAAGATGTAGAAGCAGAATTGCAGGACCTTGACTTGTACAAGCTGCTCCATGTGTTCCAAAAATGCATGTCAAGGCTAGCTGCTCGAGCGGATGAACCCACCCATACCATCATTCAGTATCCCTATACCATTGAACAACAAAAAGCATTTGTGCTTGAAAAAATTAGCTTCAAAAAACAAGTTCCCTTTTCGGAATTAATTTCCTACAAGCCCGAAAAAATATTTGTGATTTACACCTTTCTTGCCATTCTGGAATTGCTTCAGCTTTCTGAGTTGACCCTGATTTTAGGGGAAGGCTACAATAATTTTTGGGTAGAAAAAATCGAACCTGTCACCACCGAAGCATGAAGCTAGACAACAAAAAGATTTTTCAGACCCTCAACCCGAATAAGGTGTGGGTACCCATCCTGATTGGCTTGGCGATTGTTTTTGCCATGTTCTATTTGGATCCCAACTTGACTACCGAAAACCTACGAGTAGTCGTTGATGCTTCTCCATTCTTTATTTTTCTTTCCATTTTGGTGATTTTCTTGAGAGACTTTGGCTATGTCTACCGTATCCGAGAGCTCACCGACCGGCATCTGACCTGGACTAGAGCATTCTATGTGATCATCCTTTGGGAGTTTGCTTCAGCAGTTACCCCCTCCGTGGTGGGAGGTACCGCCGTAGCCATGTTTATTCTGAACAAAGAAGGGATCAAAATGGGCAAGGCCATCGCTTATGTCATGGTGACCGCCATTTTTGACAACCTGTTTTTTGTGATTGGAGCGCCCATCATCCTTTATTTTGCCCAAGGAAATATCTTTCCTGAAAGCAAATTATTGGAATCTCAAGTAGGAAGTAGCCTTCAGGCCCTTTTCTGGATTAGCTATGCCCTGTATGCTTCCTACAGCTTATTGATGGCTCTTGGCTTATTTTACAAGCCTAGGGCATTCAAATGGATATTGATCAAGCTTTTTTCCATCCGCTTTCTACGGAAATGGAAATCCGATGCGCAGGAGTATGGAGACCAAATCATTGAAGCATCCAAGCTACTCCGTGGAAAAAATTCAAGTTATTGGGGCAAGATCATCGGTGCCACCCTTGTAGTTTGGTCTGCCCGCTACCTAATGCTCAATGCCTTGATGGGCGCTTTTGTGCCTTTGGACCTCTTTGACAACATCATTGTCTTTGCCCGACAAGTAATCATGTGGATTGTCATGATGATCTCCCCTACACCGGGAAGTAGTGGAACTGCAGAGTTTTTCTACGGGCAGTTTTTTGAGCAGTTTTTAGGGAAATATACCTTTGTGACCAGCATCATCTGGAGGCTGCTCTCCTACTATCCTTACTTAATTCTTGGAGCCATTTTCCTTCCAAGATGGATTCGGCAAGTGTTTTTCAAAAAGAAAAAGGAACTAAGTTAAATGCTGACCCCGCTTACACTACCCCTTTTAGAACAAATTCTTGGCAGCAAGGGCTTAGGGAAGGCTCCTGGTCAAGGAATAACACAGATCAGTATTGACTCAAGGCAAGTTCTGCATCCTGAGCAAACCTTGTTTGTGGCGCTAAAAGGTGCAAAAGCGGATGGAATCACCTTCGTCGCTTCCCTTATTGAGGCGGGAGTTCGCTCCTTTTTGGTAGATAAAAATGCAGCAATCCCTGCTTCTTGGTTGGAAACAGCCTGTTTCCTCCCTGTCAGTGATACCCGTGCTGCACTTCAATCCTTGGCTTCCTACCAAAGGGGAGAATTTGCCAAGCCCATCGTAGGCATTACGGGTAGCAATGGCAAAACCATCGTCAAAGAATGGCTGGGGCAGGTGTTGAGTCAGCAATTTACAGTTGCCAAAAGCCCCAAGAGCTACAACTCACAGGTAGGAGTTCCACTTTCGATTTTTGGCATACAGCCCTACCATCAAGTAGCCATCCTAGAGGCCGGTGTCTCCAAAAAAGGGGACATGGATACCTTAGCAGAAATGATTCGTCCCGATTTGGGAATATTTACCAACATCGGTTCGGCACATGAAGAAGGGTTTGCAGGGATCACAGAAAAAATTGCCGAGAAGCTCAAGCTTTTTGCAGGCACTAAATTGCTGCTCTATTGCAAGGATCAAGACTTGCTGGCCCAAGAAATTGAGCAACAGGTTCCCGAAGAAAATCGCATTTCCTGGTCTAAAAATCCAGGAGCAGACTTCAGCATTTCCTGGAAAAGCCTCGAGAATAGTTCTAGGATTGTGGTCATGAAAAGTGACCTCCAAACGCACACTTTCCAAGTGCCATTTACAGATCAGGCTTCCTTGGAAAATGTCACCCATGTGATCCTGGCCGCATTAAGTCTTGGGCAAGAGGCCCCATCCATTCAAGAGGGTTTGAGTCACCTCAAGCCCGTAGACATGCGCTTGACCCTTAAGCCCGGCGTAAACGACTCCCTTCTGATTGACGACACCTACAACAATGACTTGGCGGGACTGAAGGTAGCCTTGGAGTTTTTGAGTCAGCAACGCCCCAAGCGATCCAAAATTTTAATCCTTTCGGATCTCTTGCAGCAGGGATTACCAGAGAAAATCTATACCGAAGTGGCGGAATTGATTCGATCCTATGGAATCGATCAGATCATTGGGGTAGGGACGGAAATCCAGCGCTTGGAAAAGCTGCTGCTTATTCCCATGACCACCTTTGAAAGTACCGAGCTGCTCCTTCAAAAATTGGATCCCGATCAGTTTCAAAACGACCTGGTGCTCCTGACAGGCGCCCGATCCTTTGCTTTTGAAAAGATTGTCAACCGGCTACAGCAGCGCATCCACGGCACCACCCTTGAGATCAACTTGAATGCGCTAACTCATAATTTTAATTTTTACAAGCGACTCCTGGCTCCGAACACCAGGGTCATGGTCATGGTCAAGGCCTTTGCCTACGGGGGTGGAGCCGCAGAAATCGCCAACCACTTGCAGACCTTGGGGGCGGATTACCTGGCGGTAGCCTATTCAGATGAGGGGGTAAGTCTGCGGAAACAGGGAATTCAGCTTCCGATCATGGTGCTCAATCCCGTTGAAGAATCCTTCGACTTGCTGTACCAGTACCAGTTGGAACCGGTAGTTTTCAGCCCTGAATTTTTTAAGAAACTCGGTAATTTTGCAAGGAATCAAGGAAGTCCACTTTCCATCCATTTGGATCTGGACACGGGAATGAATCGCTTGGGCTTTGAGCAGGCACAGGTTGCCGAACTCAAAGACCTGCTTCTTGCATTCCCCGAACTGCAGGTAGCCAGCCTGTACACCCACCTGGTGGGAGCAGACGAAGAGGCACATCATGACTTTTCGGTACAGCAACTGAAGCAGTTTATGGAAATGAGTGAGGCGATCGGCTCCATCCTATCCTATTCCCCGCTCCGTCATGCGCTCAATTCGGCGGGCATTGTCCGCTATGCCAATTATCAACTCGACCTGGTGCGATTGGGTATCGGATTGTATGGCGTGGAAGTGACCGGCAAGCACGACAGCTCCTTGAAGGCGGTGAGCACCTTGAAGACTACCATTTCCCAAATCAAAACCCTTGCTCCTGGCACTACAGTAGGGTATTCCAGAAAAGGGAGTTTGCCCGAAGGGGGCCGAATCGCCACCTTGGCCATTGGCTATGCAGATGGCTACGACCGCAGGTTTTCGCAAGGCAAGGGCTATGTGCTCATTCATGGCCAAAAGGCGCCCGTCATCGGCAATGTCTGCATGGACATGGTGATGGTGGATGTGAGCCAAATTCCCGAAGCCAAAGCAGGAGATGAAGCCATCGTCTATGGAGAGCAGATTTCGCTCAAGGAGCTGGCAGATCGTATTGGAACCATCCCCTACGAACTCCTCACCAATATCAGTGGTCGCGTCAAGCGGGTGTACTATTTGGATTAAAGACAATAGTAAGACTAGGGCAGTGATTTTTTCCACCCCAGATCTTGGGCGCTGTAAATACTTCCTTTTCCGCTAAAAATAAAGGCTAGCCCACAGGCAATTGCCAAGTAAACTCCTGCCTCCAGGCCAAACAATTCCATGCCCATCAGCGTGCAAGCCAAAGGGGTATTGGTAGCTCCAGAAAATACGCCTACAAATCCGCAGCCCGCCAGCAAAGCCAAGGGCAAGGGAATCCAAGATGCCAAGGCATTGCCTAGTGTGGCGCCCGTAAAAAACAAGGGCGTGACTTCCCCTCCTTTAAATCCTGAGCCCAAGGTCAAGCCCGTGAGACCAGTTTTGGCCAAAAAATCATACCAAGGCAAGGGAGTCTCAAAGGCCTCCACAATCCGAGGAATGCCCAAACCCACATAGGTGTATGCCCCCGTTAAATAAACAATTCCTGCGATCAAAACTCCACCTACTAGTGGTCGAAGCGGGGGATACGAAATCCGATTAAAAATCCAACCGATTCCATGGCTTGTTTCTATAAAAAGGCGAGCAGCGAGCCCAAAGGCAATTCCTGCTGGAATCATCCATGCCAAATTGATCCAAGTATGTGGAGCCACGGCAGGGATTACATAGGCCGTATGTCCAATTCCCCAAACCAATTCACACACCCAATGTGCGACGAAAGCAGTCCAGAAAGCGGGGAATATGGATTTTGGATCTATTTTTCGGCGAAATAGCCATTCCAGCGAAAAAACCGCTCCTGCCAGAGGCGTACCAAATACCGAAGCAAATCCTCCCGCTACCCCGCAGATCAAAAGTATCCGGCCAGTAGCAGCATCCCAAGCGAAGTGCTTGCCAAGTTGCGCCGCCAAAGCAGCCCCCATCTGCACTGCGGTGCCTTCTCTGCCCGCCGAGCCCCCAAAAAGATGGGTGATCAAGGTGCCGAATAATACAAAAGGTGCCATCCGCAAGGGAAGGGTGGGCTGAGTGGTGTAGATTCCCTCTAAAATCAAATTATTTCCTTTTTCCACCCCAGACGCGTAGCGGTGGTAGCCGTAGCCGATCCCAAATCCAGCTAGGGGAAGCAGTGCCAAAAGCCAAAGGTGGGCATCACGGATCTCGCTTACCCAATCCAAGGAAAGCAAGAAAAGCGCGGAGGCAGAACCCGAGAGGAGTCCGACGCACGCGCCAATTGCTACCCAAAAAAGAATGTTTTTCAGCAAGATAATCGGAGTTTAAGATCTCTTTGGTTACAAAGAAAAGGGGATTTGGTAGAATTCAAGGTACAAGAATCCTATTTTTAGGACATATCTCTCCCGCCGAGCAACCAATTGCAGATCAAATCAGTTATCCACAAAATAGGCGTTCATGAAAAATATTTTGATTACGGGAGGCTCAGGACTGGTAGGCAAGCAATTGACCTCCTTGCTGGAAAGTAAAGGGTATGATGTAGCTTGGCTTAGCAGAAAACCACAGCAGCGTACCTATTTTCTCTGGGACGTGGAGAAACAGGAACTCGATCCGCAAGCCCTAGAATGGGCAGATGCAGTGGTGCACTTGGCCGGTGAAGGGGTAGCAGAAAAGCGCTGGACGGCAGCACGAAAGCAAGCCATTCTTCGCTCACGAACTGAAAGTACTGCCTTATTGCACCGAGCCATCGAGCAGGCAACCCAAAAGCCGAGTACTTTTATTTCAGCGTCAGCAGTAGGTTTTTATGGATTTGATACCGGCGCTACTCTGGTGGACGAGAGCAGTCCTTCTGGGAAAGATTTTTTGGCAGAAGTAGTACTGGCCTGGGAAAAAGAGGTGAAAAAGATAGAAGCCTTACCCCTTCGATGTGTCATCCTTCGGATTGGCATCGTCTTGGATGCGCAGGGAGGAGCCTTAGCTGAAATGCTCAAGCCCCCCGTGGCTGCCCCTTTGGGTTCGGGCGCCCAGTGGATGAGTTGGATCCACGTGGAAGACTTGGTACGCCTATTTGCATTTGCCTTGGAAAAAACCACGCTTCAGGGCATCTACAATGCCGTGGGGCCTCATCCTGCCACCAACCAGCAATTGACTAAAGAGGCTGCTGCTGCAAAGGGCAAAGCCTATGTGGGAATTGGAGTGCCTGGATTTGCACTGAAGTTGGTCTTGGGAGAAATGGCCGCCATGGTCTTGGGAGGCAATCGGGTATCGAGCCAAAAAATCCAGAAGGCTGGTTTTGAATTTGAGTTTCCAGAGTTGAAGCAGGCGCTAAAGGATATTTTTTCGAATTGAATTTTCGAATCAACAATTCACTGATTGATGCTGCTTGGGATTTTTTTTGACCATCAGTCCTAAATTGTTTTTTTTAATCTCAGGAATAAGGACTTTAGGGGAAGTTTTACACCTGTCGTATGAAAAAAATCATCGTAGTGCTATTGTTAGCACTAATCAGTCAATTTACGGTAGCCCAAGACCTAAGCTACTACCTACCCAAAGGATATACCTACAATGCCAAGGTACCTACCCCCAAGCAAGTGCTGGGCTATGAAGTAGGCGAATGGCACGTGACCCACGACCAACTGGTCATGTACATGAAGGCCGTAGCTGCCGCATCCGATCGGGTAAAATTTGAAGAAACAGGACGCTCCTACGAGAAGCGACCGCAAACCCTTTTGACTATCAGTGCTCCTGCAAACCTGGCCAAATTGGACCAAATCAAGGCAGAGCGCGCCAAACTTCGGGACCCTGCCGCTACGGTAAACATTGCCAACATGCCTGCGGTCCTATTTATGGGTTATTCCGTCCATGGAAATGAACCAAGTGGAGCCAATGCCGCCCTCCTTGCAGCCTACCACTTTGCTGCCGCCAATGAAATCGAAGCCGATCTCAAAGACATGGTCCTCCTCCTGGATCCAGCCATCAATCCCGATGGGCTCAACCGATTTGCTTCTTGGGTCAACTCCCACAAGGCCTACGTCATGAACGGGGATCCAGCTCAGCGCGAACTCAACGAGGCCTGGCCACGAGGACGTACCAACCACTACTGGTTTGACCTCAACCGTGACTGGCTGCCTGTACAACATCCCGAATCCAGAAATCGCGTTCGTGTTTTCCAAAACTGGCTTCCCAATGTGCATTTGGATTTCCACGAGATGGGCTCCAACAGCACCTTCTTTTTTCAACCTGGTGTCCCTTCACGCGTGCATCCCTTGACGCCAACCAAAAACTTTGAACTCACCGAAAAGATCGGCACCTACCATGCCAAGGCCTTGGATAAAATCGGCTCCTTGTACTACAATCAAGAGAATTACGATGACTTCTACTACGGCAAAGGATCTACCTATCCGGACGTACAAGGTTCTGTAGGCATCTTGTTTGAGCAAGCAAGCTCACGGGGACATCTCCAAGAAACGGACAATGGCATGCTCAGCTTTCCGTTTACGATTCGCAACCAGTTTACCGCCAACCTATCCTCCTACCAGGCCACCAAAGAGATGCGCGTGGAACTCAACCAGTGGATGAAGGATTTCTA
>CANGZP010000073.1 GCA_947458475.1 Cyclobacteriaceae bacterium
ATGGGAACTGAAGTTTCCAAAATTGATTGGTGTGAAGTTGACAGGCAAGCTATCCGGATGGACAGCTGCAAAAGACGTGATCTTGAAAGTGGCAGGTATCTTGACCGTTAAAGGCGGTACTGGTGCTATTGTTGAATATTTTGGAGAAGGCGCACGTTCTCTTTCCGCTACAGGAAAAGGAACCATCTGTAACATGGGTGCTGAGATCGGTGCTACGACTTCTATCTTTGGTTACGACGAAAAATCTGCTGCCTACCTATCCGGTACTGGACGTTCTGATATCGCTGCACTAGCCAACGGCATCGCGGAGCACTTGACTGGTGACCCCGAAGTGTATGCGCAACCTGAGTTGTACTTTGATCAAGTGATTGAAATCAACCTTTCTGAGTTGGAGCCGCATGTAAATGGTCCTTTTACCCCAGATTTGGCTTGGCCTATTTCTAAGTTCGCTGCAGCCGTTCGAGAAAACGGTTGGCCAGCAAAATTGGATGTAGGATTGATCGGTTCTTGTACCAACTCCTCTTACGAAGATATCTCTAGAGCCGCTTCTTTGGCGCAGCAGGCCGTAGATAAGAAGTTGGTAGCCAAGTCCGAGTACACCATCACTCCGGGATCTGAGCAAGTTCGCTTTACGGTTGCTCGAGATGGATTTTTGGACACTTTCGACAAGATGGGTGGCGTAGTACTTGCCAACGCTTGCGGACCCTGCATCGGACAGTGGGCGAGACATGGCGCAGAAAAGCAGGAGCGTAACTCCATCATCACTTCCTTCAATCGGAATTTTGCGAAGCGTGCGGATGGAAATCCAAACACGCACTCGTTTGTTGCTTCTCCAGAGATCGTGACGGCGCTAGCCATTGCTGGAGACCTTACATTCAATCCACTTACAGATACTTTGACCAACTCTGAAGGCAATCAAGTTCGTTTGGATGAGCCTAGAGGATTGGAATTACCCACCAAAGGATTTGCTGTTGAAGATGCAGGTTATCAAGCTCCTGCCGCGGACGGATCAGCGGTTCAGGTGTTGGTTGCGCCTACTTCAGATCGTTTGCAGCTATTGGATTCATTCGCAGCTTGGGAAGGTGTCGACTTGAAAGGATTGAAATTGTTGATCAAAGCCAAAGGAAAATGTACGACGGACCACATCTCCATGGCAGGTCCTTGGTTGAAGTACCGAGGCCATTTGGACAACATCTCCAACAACATGCTCATTGGAGCGGTGAATGCGTACAACGACGCCACCAACTCGGTGAAAAACCAATTGACGGGTACCTACGGTGAAGTACCTGCAACCCAGCGTGCTTACAAGGCGGCAGGTATTGGTTCGATTGTGGTAGGAGATGAAAATTATGGTGAAGGTTCTTCTAGAGAGCATGCAGCCATGGAGCCTCGATTCCTAGGTGTTCGTGCGATCTTGGTGAAGTCCTTTGCTCGTATTCACGAAACTAACTTGAAAAAGCAGGGGATGCTTGCCTTGACTTTTGCAAATCCTGCAGACTATGATTTGATCCAAGAGAACGATGTGATTGATATCAATGGATTGACCACTTTTGCTCCTGGAAAGCCATTGGAAGTTGTCTTCCATCATTCGGATGGTACTTCACACACTGTGGTGGCCAACCATACTTACAATCAAGGACAAATCGAATGGTTTAAGGCAGGTAGTGCACTTAATTTGATTAAGGCAAAAGCATAATTGAACCAAATTCAAGAGAAGCCGTAATGAGTAATTCGTTACGGCTTTTTTTTTAAAAGATGATTAAATCAAGAGTAATTCTCTCCTTTCTGTTTTGTTTCCTGGCTTTTGCAGGTGTAGCACAAGCCCAAAATGAATCCGATGAGCGTTCTTTGCTTGAAGTTCAAAAAGGGGTAAGTTTCACGAAAGACTCCTTGTTTAGCTTAAACCTTCGATTCAGGTTGCAAAATCGAGTTGGCTTTCGGACAGCTAGCGGGGAAGACTTGGGCTTTGAACAAACCGATTTTCGAATTCGAAGGTTGCGCATGCGATTGGATGGTTTTGTGCTCAGTCCGCGTTTCCAGTATTACATCCAACTCGGCTTTTCTAAATCTGATATGGATTTGGATGGGGGAGAAGTAGCACAGCCGATTCGAGATGCGATTCTGTACTACCACTTTAGTCCAAATTTTTATGTGGGTATGGGTCAGGCCAAATTGCCAGGGAATCGAGAGCGAGTGATTAGCTCGGGCAACTTACAGTTTGCCGAACGATCCATTGCCAATTCATTTTTTACGCTAGACCGAGATTTTGGACTATTCGCCTACTACACGGTTCCTACGCAAAACAAGGTTGTGTATCAACTCAAAGCTGCAATTACTTCGGGTGAAGGCCGTAACCCATCTGTAGGAGATCGAGGCTTAAGCTATACCGGAAGAATTGAGGTGCTGCCTTTTGGAAAATTTGCAAATGGAGGGGACTATTCTCAAGGAGATTTAGAATTTGAAACTCGTCTTAAACTTTCCATTGGTGCGAGTTACAATTTCAACGAAAGCGGGGCACGAGCCAGAGGTCAATTGGGTCCCGAATTGTTTGAAAAGCGCGATCAGCAGGTGTTTATTGCCGATGTGATGGCAAAATATCGGGGATGGGCCCTCTTGGGGGAGTATTTTTCGAGAGATGCCCCTAATCCAATCACCCAAGGTACTTCAGGTATCCCGCAAGCAGTATGGGTGGGTACGGGCGAAAATCTCCAAATCAGCAAGCTGATCACAAAAAAGTCGGAGCTTACTTTTCGATTTTCGCAGGTGATTCCAAAACAAGCGATTCGAGCCTTAGAAATGCAGCGGGAGGAGACCACACTTGGTTACACGCGTTATGTGGGAGGACATCGGGTAAAGCTGCAAGCAAATATGGGTTATTCTTGGGCCAACGGAAGTCCTCAATTAAGCCAAACCACAAATTACTGGTTTGGACTTTTCCAGGTTGAATTCGGTATCTAAAGTGGATTTTATCTATCCAGAAAACCTTACAAGGCCTTTGCTTTGGCTAAATATTCGGAAACTAAGTCCATATCGGGATGGCTTATGGCCAGTTCCTCCAAATAACTCAAGGCACTTACTTTGTCTCCACTCAGGGTGTAGTAAATGCCTTTGTTGCGAAGAGCAAATGGGTTTTTGGAATCCATCGCCAAACTTTGATTGATCAAAGTAAGACCTTCCTCCAATTGATTGCTGTAGAGGAGGTACAACCCGTGATTGTTGTAAAAATAGGCCTGTCGATTGTCTAATGCGATTGCTTTTTCTACTGCTTTCACTGCTCCTGCATAATCCTTTTCCTCAAAGGAAATCATGGACCTCAAGTTGTGTAGATTCGGCTCCAAGGGATTGATTTCTTCCGCCTTTACCAATACCGCCTTCGCGGATTCGTACTCTTTTTGATAAAAGTAAATGGTGGCTTGGTTGACCAAGAGGTCTGAATTCTTTGGATCTAGTTCAGAAGCTTTTTGAAAGGATTGGAGCGCTGCAGGATAATTTTTGAGTTTCTCTTCGGTAAGTCCTGCCAAAAAATAGGATCTCCAATCGGCTGGACTTTCGGATACCATACGGGAGGCGTCCTCTTTTGCATTGTAATTGGCGCCAAGATCCAAGTAAGCCAATCCACGCTGAAACACTGCATCTACATAAGTTGGGTTTTTCTGTAAGGCCTTGCCGAAATCTTGAATGGCTTCTTCAAGCTGATTCAATCGCAGGTGTGCCATCCCTTTGTTGTAATAGGCATCACTAAAATTAGAATCTAGGGCAATGGCTTCTTCATAAAATCCCAGAGCGGTTTTTGGATCATTCTCCTCCATTTTCTTATTGCCTTTGAGCAGGAATCTGCCTTTTTGGTCATCTATGCTATCGCATCCTATCCAAAGGATTGGAATGAAAAGAAGGAGTTTACTGATCAGATTTTTCATCTTGAGTTGGTTTTGGTGTCTTTGCTTTTACCTCTTCTCCCAAGAGCAAAGCATAGGGTTTGGTGGATTCGGAAAGGTCAAAAATTTCCCTAAGGATGGCGAGTATTGGAATAATCAAAATCATCCCTGCAACACCCCAAATGGAGGCTCCCAATAGGAGGCCAAGAAGGGTAATGAATGCATTCAAATTGACTTGACTTCCTACAATCTTTGGGGTTAGGAAATTTCCTTCGAGTACTTGAATCGCCTGATAGGCACCAAGGACCAAAAGTGGAGAAATAAGGCTTTCCATTGTTAAAAAGGCATAGCTCATCGGAAGTAATGCGCCTATAAATGGGCCAACATAGGGGATGATATTCAGAATAGCTCCAATGATTCCAAAGAAAATTGCATGCTCTATTCCAATTAAGGAATAGGCAGTGATGTTCAAAATAGCAAGAATCACCATCACTTTTCCTACTCCTGAGATGTAATTCAAAACTACCTTTCGAAGTCCCACGATTTTTTGAGTAACCAGCATGGGATCGTTATCTCTATAGATGGAAACCAACACTTGAACCAAGTGATCTCGATAGAGCAAAAAGAAAAACATGAACAGCGGAATAAGGATAAGGCTGCTCAAAGATCCGATCGCAGCGATAGCAAATTCGGAAATGCTACTACTATTTTTTGTCAGTAGTCCAAGGAGTGCATCTGGATCCAATTGATCCGCCAATTTTTCTTGAAAACCAAGTTTTGAACTAGTAAAACCGTCTATATCCTGAATTAGAGTCGTGATGCGAGAAGTTACATTTGCGAAGTCATTGGAAAAACTAATCAAATTGCCTACGATAAAGCTCAGCAATCCCACCACTAGACCTACCATCACCACCAGGGAAATAAGGCTTGAAAGTACTCTTGGAAATCGGTATCGCTCTAAAAACAAGCTCATTGGGGTAAAGAGCACTGCGAAAAATCCGCCCAAAGCCAAGGGGATAAGAATTGACTTTCCTACGATGAGTATGAAAATCACCACAATCAACAAGGATAATACCGCCAAAGCTTTGAGGTAGGGAGGTAGTTGTGTGGTTTTAGCTTTCATAGAAATAAGCCTCGATTCTGTTTATCAATTGGGATAGTTTTACCCTACTACCAATCCACTACGCTTGAGTAAGGCATCTGGTTTTGGTTCTCTTCCTCTAAAACGTGCATACAAGAGGGAGGGATGCTCACTGCCTCCTGCTGAAAGGATGTTTTTTTCAAAGGCGAGCGAAGTTTCGGAATTGAAAACACCCTGCTCTTGAAATAGTTCAAAGGCATCGGCATCCAATACCTCTGCCCATTTGTAGCTGTAGTATCCAGCAGCATAGCCGCCCTGAAAAATATGGGAGAAACTCGTGCTGATTCGTGTTGCTTCTACGGAAGGAAGTAATTCGGTAGCCTTTAAAATTTCCTTTTCAAAGGCCTTTATTTCTCCGATTTGACTAGGATCTTGACTATGGTAGGCCATGTCCAAAAGCGCAAAGCTCAGTTGACGAAGGGTCATATAGCCCTGCTGAAAGTTGGCAGCCTTCTTTATTTTTTCAACCAGCTCAGCTGGGATAACCTCTCCAGTTTGGTAGTGCTTCGCAAATAGGTCAAGGCACTCTTTTTCATAGCACCAATTTTCAAAGATCTGAGAAGGGAGTTCCACAAAATCCCAGAATACGCTTGTGCCGGATAGACTTTCATAGACTCCTCTAGCCAGCATGCCATGCAGTGCATGTCCAAACTCATGGAATAGGGTAGTCACCTCATTGAAGGTCAATAAGCTAGGGCTAGTCTTGGTTGGCTTGGTAAAATTGCAGACTATGGAAATGTGTGGTCGGTGATCTACAGTTCCCTCTTTAAACTGTCCTCTGTAGGAGGTCATCCAAGCTCCATTTCGTTTGCCAGGTCTAGGGAAAAAGTCTGCGTAAAACACGGACAAAAATTGATTGTCGCGATCGTAAACCTCGTATGCGGTCACCTCAGGGTGGTAAACTTGAATTTCTGTATTCGCCACAAAGCGAAGCCCAAACAAGCGAGAAGTAGTGGCAAACACGCCTGAAATCACATTTTCCAAGCTGAAGTAGGGCCGCAGTTCCTCTTCGTCTAGCGCATATTTTTCTTTCTTCAGCAATTCGGAATAGTAGGCAAAATCCCATTTTTCGAGGACCTCCAATTGGTCTAATTTCTTGGCCAAGGCTGCAACTTCTTGCACATCAAGTGCTGCTTTGGGTTTTGCTTTTTCCAAAAGGGAATTCAAAAATTCAAAAACAGTCTCTGGGCTTTTCGCCATTCGCTCTTCCAAGGTAAAGTGAGCATGGCTTTCGTAGCCCAATAGCTTGGCGCGCTGCTGCTTTAGCGTCACCAACTGCCGAACAATTTCTTGGTTGTCCAAGGCGTCTCCTTTTGCGCACTTGGTATTGAAGGCCATAAATAGCGTCTTTCGGAGACTTCTACTTTTGGCATAGGTCATCACTGGAATGTAGGAGGGATAGTCTAAGGTAAAGGCCCATTGGCCCTCCTGTCCCTTTTCAGCTGCGAGTTGTGCTGCAGCTTCTAATGCTCCCTGTGGAAGTCCTTCTAGCTCGGACACCTGGTCTACAAAGTGCACAAACTTGTTTGTCTCTGCCAATACATGCTCCCCAAATTGAAGGCTAAGCTGTGCAAGCTCTTGATCCAATTTCCGGAGTGTGGCTGCATCGGATTCCCCCAACAGGGCACCATTGCGTACAAAGGACTTGTAGGTTTTCTCTAAGAGGGTCGTTTGCTCTGGACTTAGTGAAAGCTGAGTCCGCTGTTCAAAAACCTGGGAAATGCGTTGGAATAGCTCTTGATCCAACAAAATATCGTTCGAATGGGCGGTGAGGAGTGGGGAAATTTCTCGGGCCAACTTTTGGATTTCCTCGTTGGTTTCCGCTGAATTCAGGTTAAAAAAAATGGAAGCTATTACGCCCAAGTGCTTCCCACTTTTTTCAAGGGCTTCTACCGTGTTTTCAAAGCTAGGTAGCGCCACCGCTTTGATTGCCTCAATTTCTTTTTTTGCGGCTGCTATAGCCGCAATAAATGCAGGTTGAAAATGATTGGGTGAAATCTCAGTAAAGGGAGCGGTAGTAAAGGGGGTATTGAATGCAGAAAGTAAGGGATTGCTCATGTAATCGATAAAGGGAATCAATTGGTTTTACTTGGAATACAATCTCAAAATTACCGATTTATGGGGGATTTTAACTTGAATAAGTATGCATTTTCCCGAGCAAGGAATATAAAAAAACTAAGGCCAGAAATTCCTGGCCCTAGTTGATCTTAGTGAAAGTCACAAGTCATGGATTCCATGCCGATAGGAGCTCCATCTGGGATGTTGAGCACTTGCTGAGGAGTCAATTCTTCCGGAAGACTTAGGTATGCCTCAATCTTTTGCTTCAAGTAATCTCGATGCGCTTGCAAGAGGATAGAGAATGAACCCGAGTTAGTGCTTAGTAGGCGCAATTGATTTCGCACCAATGCACGAACGGTTTGCGATGCACCTGCATTTTTTGACAAGGCAATCAAGTGATCTACCAATTTGGCTTCAGTCATCAATTTGACTTCCACACCAAGTCCTTTTGGCATGGAATTACTAAATACTTGGTTGCTCACTTTCTCCAACACCATTTCTAAACCTGGCAAGGATTTATTTTGAAGTTGCTGTAAGTAAATTCGATTCGCTCTACCTGCCTCAAAAAGAAACGAAAAGGTAGCATCTACTATATTTTCTGAAGGGGCGATAGGATCAAACACAGGTCCTGTCCGTGAAGGAAAGGTTTCTCTGTTTTTGCCATAGCCATAAGGTCTTGGTGGAATTAAGGCCAAAATCGAGGCGGGAATTTCTAATTGTTCCGTGCTGATGGAAAGTAGGAGGGCATCTAAGGCCTCTTTTTGGCTCTTGGCAGGGATCCATTCATGCGCGGTTTGGTTGTCACCTTTGACTTTGTAGGTATAGTCTAGACCACCAACCAACTTGCTGGTTGCCTCCAGCTGGTAGCGGTGCATCAAGTAAAGTGGAACAAATACCTCTTCCAAGACCGCTTGCGGCTCTCCTGTTTTGATGGAATTGAGTCCGAAGGTTTTCATGCGTTTTTCACGCAAATCCAACATGCGCTTCAGTTCTTCTGGAGCAGAAGCGCCATTGTCCCACAGGTGGGATCGTGGATGTACTCCACTTGGATTTCGAGAATCTGAATCGGTGATAAATTCATAGCCTGCAGCGTAGGTGGCTAAGAGTGTTTTTTCTAAAAACTCTTCCTCACTTTGGTTAGCTGCTGGTTGCCCATAGCCGTAGGTGATGGCCAGCTTGTCCCATTCGCCAATTTTTAGGTCATAAGCATTTCCAAAATCAATTTCTCCTTTTTCATTTTCTGTAATTACTGGATGCGGATAATCCATGACAGAGGAGCGCCCTGAAGCGGAAGTAGCATAGCTGTGAGCCAATCCGATGGTATGCCCGATCTCATGTGCTGAGAGTTGCTTCAAACGGTTCAACGCAAACTCCATCAATTTGGGATCTGCTGTATTTCCATCTTCGAAGGGCTGAAGCAAGCCTTGGCCGATCAAGTAATCTTGACGTACTCGTAAGGAACCGAGGGATACTTGTCCTTTGATGATTTCACCAGTTCGTGGGTCTTGAATACTAGATCCATAGGACCAGCCGCGCGTGGAGCGATGGATCCATTGGATGACATTGTAGCGTACATCACTTAGGTCCATGCCTTCTGGGGCAAGTTCTACTCGAAATGCATTTTTAAATCCGGCTGCCTCAAAGGCTTGTGCCCACCAGTTGCCTCCTTCAATCAGCGCACTTGCTACAGGCTCTGGAGTACCACGATCTAGGTAATATACGATAGGTTCTACCACTTCAGAAACTGCTGCGGTGGGGTCCTTTTTCTCCAATCGGTGTCTGGAGATAAATCGCTTCACCAAAGGTTGATCAATGGGAGTGGTGTAATCTTGGTAGCTGATGAAGAAATAGCCAGCACGGGGGTCAAATTTGCGCGTCGCATAAAGCTCTGGCAATTCGATAAAGGAATGCCTCATCCGAACAGTGACTGCATCAGGACTTGGAGTCACGGAACGTAAATTTGCTCCTGCGCCTGTTCCTGTGAGGGTAATGGTAGCTTCTACCTCTGTGTTTTTCGGGAAGTTTTTGGTGGTGGGATAGTACAAGACAGAGCGACTTGGATCTACTTTGTAGTTACCTTGTTTGGTCCGTGCAAGCGTTTCACTGACTCCATGTACATCTTGTAAGAAAAAGTTAGTTGCGTCTACGATGTGGGTATTTCCTTCGGTTTTCACCACTTCAAAGCCCCATAGCGTGGATTGAGCAAAAGCATCTTGAATGGATTGTGCCTCGTATGGGTTTTTGGTGTAGGCTCGGTAGTCGTAATTTTTGTGCACCATCAGGATTTTAGATCCTGTCTTTCGAAACTCAACCACTCGGGTATCGCCTAGTTGACCTCGATCCAATCCAATGTCATTGGACCCGATACCTGCAGTCAAGGCATTGACATACAGGAGCTCTTGGTTAAGGGAGGAAATTTCTAAGTAAATCTTTCCTTTTTCTTCATCCAGGTAGAAGGGGACAAATCCTTCCTTCTTCGTCATTTTTGAAAAATCCTGAGCAAGGAGCCAGCTTTGCTGTAAGCATACCAGAAGGAGTAGAAGACCAATTTTTTTCATGAGCGTGCATTTTTTTGTCAATTTATCAAAAAGCTAGGTGGCTATCCTACCACTCCTAAAAAAATTAATGCAAGGCATAGCGAAGCAGGAGCACGGTGTCGGTTTGTTTGTGACCTGAAATGGCTTGCATGCCCGAACTGATCGCTTCTCGGTCAGAATAGATCGTCTGAGCAATTCGAAAATAGGCCGTAAGCCGCGAATGAATCCGGTATTGAGCCAATACATACTGCCTGCTGCCTCTACCCGAGAAGGCAGGGATCGCAAAAGTTCCCACTGCATTTTGCTCGTAGGCATAGAGCCTGTTGTCAAAGGTATCGGTGTCAAACAGGGCGATTCGAGCGGTAAGCTTCCAGTGCTCTCGGGAAAACGAACATTCTTGAATTAGCATCCATCCCTGTGTTTTTTTCTGGTTGAAGGTGACCTGATTCCAAAGGATTCGGGACCGAATGCTCAATTCAGGAGAAATATCCAGCTCCAAGCTTGCTTGGGCTTGGCTTTTTAGAATCGTGCCAACTTGTTGCGTTGGCGTAAATTCCACCTCTTCTATAAGATTCCTCATTTTACGTTCCTGCTTAAATTGAAAAGTAATTTGCCTGGTTTTTTCAGGCTGATAGCTCCAGCGAACCAGCCATTCCTGTCCCTTGGAGGGAGTAGCTACCCGGAACTTAAGCCAGGGAAAAGTGAAGAAGTCTACGTAAGCATTGAGTTTGAGGGTTGCTGAAGGCTTGACCTGAAATCCTAAATACACTCCTCGCTCGTTGCTAGGGCGGGTACTTTCCGCAAATGCAGTAGCATACAAACTGTGGAAGTGTCGGTCATAGCTTCTCCAAAGCAGCGAAAAATCTACCGTTCTGCTCAAGCTACTCACCAAACCAAGAACAGTTCCTTGCCCTTGACTTCTCGAACGTGCCGACTCACCAAAGAAAGCAAAGTTCTTCCAGGTAAGGTTGGCGTAGAGGCTCGCAACTTGATTTGTTTGGCCCGAAAAATCAAAGGCATTGTAGCTCGTTGCATTTCGAATCCAGGGAATGCTAAACTGGGTATGCAGAAAGTTTAACCCAGCAGACCAGCGTCCCGAGGTAGCGCTGTATTGGAGGTTGCTGCCTAGGTTGGTTTCTCGCACTTGGTTTTTGGTGGAGAGTTCGCTCAAACTTCTGTGAAGCCCTGCTTGGGACAGGCTAGTTAGCGTCTGGGATTCTGTCCCTAGAGAATCATTCGACTCCGATACCCGTCCATCTTTGCCAATCGAAGAAATCAGGAGACTACTTTGCCATCGACCCATTTGTCGGGTCAATCCAATTCCTCTAAAAAAACCTGTTTCGATACTTGCTGTGTAGGGTAACACCCCCAAGCTGCTTCTGCGTACGGTGGGGACTGTTTCTGCGCCTTTGCCCAAACTAAATCCCGCACCAAAGACTAGCCCCTGCCCAAAGCTTGCTTGGAAATCCCCAAGGGAAATGGTTTTCCATTTTTCCATACCGTAGCGAGTGAAGTGAAAAGAAGCAAAATTGAATCCATAGCGGCTAGTTTTGGTATCCCAGGTAAGGACCTCCCCCGCATCCTTCTCCAGGATAAGTCCCAGACTGAAATCTTTGGCGTGTTGAATTCGATACCGCAGAAACAAGTCGTTTGGATCGCCCATGTACCGACTTGTGGGATTGAGGGTACTGTCATTTTTAGAAAAGCCCTTGCGCAACTCCCAG
>CANGZP010000074.1 GCA_947458475.1 Cyclobacteriaceae bacterium
CCAAATAAAGTATAACTACATTTATCACTAACCTTTTTATTTATGGCTTTTCAACTCCCTTCTCTACCTTACGCTCTTGATGCCCTTGAGCCTCATATCGATGCACGAACCATGGAAATCCACCATGGAAAGCACCACAATGCCTATGTAACCAATCTCAATGCTGCTATCGCAGGAACAGATTTGGAGGGCAAATCCCTGGAAGAATTGATGAAAATGGCCGGTTCAAATGCTGCCGTTCGAAACAATGGAGGTGGACATTGGAACCATAGTCTTTTCTGGCAGATCCTATCTCCAACTGGTGGAGGCCTTCCTACTGGAGAGCTTGCCGCAGCTATCGATGCCAAGTTTGGCTCATTTGACTCCTTCAAAGAAACATTTAACAAGGCTGGAGCGACTCGCTTTGGCTCAGGCTGGGCTTGGCTTTGTGTAGACACCAAAAAAGAACTTTGCGTGTGCTCCTCTCCCAATCAAGACAATCCCCTTATGGATGTGTCAGACTGCCCAGGTACCCCTATTCTAGGACTAGATGTATGGGAGCATGCCTACTACCTACACTACCAAAACCGTCGCCCAGATTACATCGCGGCCTTCTGGAACCTGATCAACTGGGAGGAAGTAAGCAAGCGCTACGCTGCTGCGAAGTAAACTTCAGTTGAAAGTTGATTTTACAAAATCCCGAGCAGTTCGCTCGGGATTTTTTTGTTCCATTTTGGATAAATAGCTGTCCGAAATTGAGACAGTAAATTTTATTTGGCAGAAAAAAAGCCTATTTGCTGCGTTTTTAAACTCATTTTTAGCTTTGGCACATCCTTTTCTTAGTTTTTTGCATCTAGTAGAAGACTAAACCAACTATTTGCTTCATGAAGACCCGTCACTTTTTATTCTTAGCCATCTTTATCTACCTGCTAGGAATCAGTACACTCGCCGCTCAATCCAACCCATCGGCCCTGTTGCGCGGAACCATTACCAACCAAAAAGGGGAGCCTGTGGCCTTTGCCAATGTAGCGGTACTTTCTACGGATAGCCTGCTTGTTGAAGGAGCTATCTCCGACGAAGCAGGGAGCTTTTCCATTTCATCCACGAAGACGGCTCAGGTGAAGCTTGTAATTTCTTCTTTAGGGTATAAAACCTACACTTCTGAAGTGTTTGAGCTAAAGCAGGGCCTGGTGAAAGATTTTGGAACGCTTCTACTTGCCGATGAACTCACCGGCCTAGATGAGGTCACGGTCAATGCAACTCGTCCTCAAATCATCATTGAACCCGATAAGACCATTGTCAATGTGGAAGGAACAGTCATGGCAGAAGGGGCCAATGCCTTAGATGTACTGGGAAGATCTCCTGGGGTATTTATCACTTCGGATGGAAGTATCAACCTGAATGGAAGAACAGGGGTAACGGTGATGATCAACGATCGGCCCATGTACATGAGTGCAGCCGATCTGACCAGCTTTTTACGTTCCATGTCTGCGGACAACATTAAAAGTATTGAAGTCATTACTAGTCCATCCGCTCGCTTTGATGCGGAAGGAGCCGCAGGGGTGATCAACATTCAGCTCAAGAAAAACACAGTGGATGGTGTATTTGGGAATGTGATGCTCGGAGGCCAATACAATGGCAAAGCTGCCCCAAATACAGGCCTCACTCTCAATGTTAAAAAAGGAAAGTGGACTACGAACGGAACCTTCAATTACAATGAATATGTAGAAGTAAACGACCTTGAAATCACGCGAAATTTTCAAGTGGAGGGAGGTAAATCCACCTTTTTGCAAGATTCACGGATTGTCGAACGTAGCCATACTCCTTCCTTTACAGGTGCGGCAAACTACGAGTTAACCCCCACCCAGAATTTAGGAATCAACATCCAAGCATCCACCACTTCTAGCAATGGACTCAATAACTCACAAACAGGAATCACAAATCCTGGACAGTCCAATACGTCTAGTTTTACTTCAATCAATGATTCTAAGGACCAAAGCAGTCGGCTCTTTACCAACTTACACTACGATGCAAAGTTGGATACGCTTGGCGGAAAGATTTCTGCTGACCTAGACTTTACAGTCATGGACATGGGAAGCAATGCTTTACTGAACAATTCCTATTCGAATGGATTGACTCCACCAACCCAGAGTACCGATCGCGTATTGACCCTGAATGACATGTACTACACCATCTTGACTTCAAAGGTGGATTGGATCCAACCTTTGAAAGGCGGAAAGGTACTTGAGGCTGGCCTAAAAGGGAGCTGGGTAGAGTCAGACAATAACCTAGACCTAAGCCGAGGCATCGGTGATGGGCAGCTGCAACCTGATCCCAACTCCAATCGGTTTATCTATCAAGAAAATGTATTGGCCGCCTATACTTCGTTGAAGGGAGATTTTTCCCCAAAGCTATCCTATCAGGCGGGCTTGCGATTGGAAAACTCCGACGTCACAGGAACTTCTAAGACGCTCAATCAAGTCAATAATCAAAATTATACCAACCTCTTTCCAAGTGTGTTTTTGCAGCACAAGATCAGCGACAATTACCAAGTGGTCTACAACGTGAACCGACGGATTACGCGACCCAATTACCGTTTGCTCAATCCTTTTGTGTATTACATCGACCCCCTTACCACCGAAAAAGGAAATCCAAGCCTGAGACCTCAGTATTCTACGAATCTGGAGATGGACCATGTCATCAAAGGAGCGTATCAGTTTACCTTGGGCTATAGCGTTACCCAAGATGCGTTTATGCAGGTCTTTGAGCAGGATGAGGAGGCGAGAAGTAGTACCCTCTTCACGGCAAATTTTGACAAAACCAAGAATTTCAATTTTCAAGGAGTGGTGCCTTTAGAATTGACAAAATGGTGGAACAGCTCCAACCTCGTTCAGGTAAACTACAATAAATTCAAGTCTCTACTTGGAAAGGATATTTTGGATGTAAGCCAAGTATCCTATCTCCTAAGAACCCAGCATAACTTTAATCTGCCCAAAGGATTCAAGTTGGAGCTGGTAGGTATTTACCTGAGCCCTCAAATTTGGGGGCAAGGAGAAATTCAATCACTTGGATGGGTCGATGCTGGAATGACAAAATCGTTGATGAAGGACAAACTTTCCTTATCCATCAATGGGGGGGACCTGTTCCGTACCAAATTGATTCGAGCCGCTATCGATTTTTCCGACATAGACACCCAAATTCGCCAATATCAGAATGATCAGAATGTGCGAATCACGCTTCGATACAACTTCTCCAAAGGAGAAAGCTTCCGCGTAAATTCCAACTCCGGTAGTTCTGAGGAAAGAAGGCGATTAGATTAAGAGTAGTTTGTTGATGTGTACCTGCCCCCAAAAAAGCACGACTTGTTGGGGGCATTTTTTTATTGGAGTGAAGCTCACATTTCCTCCAAATCGATTTTTGTGATTATCCGCTTTTTTGATAGTTGTGGAAGAAAATAAGGCTTAAAGTTCAAGTAAATCCGCGGTGGACCGTGGACTGCCGTCTGTGAGCGATTATCCGCAATTGTCCTTTCTCATTTTGAATCAAGGATAGGATTGCGGATAATCACATTGATTTTTTCGACCTTTGAGAATGCATTTCTGGGATTTCCATAAACATCGCGAAGGGCAACCCTATTCCATCCTCCAGGCGGGAGGGACCAAAATAGGGGCAGGTATTCCCGTTTCTGTAGGAATTCATCCTTGGGAGGTAGCGCCAAATTGGGAGGCTGCTTTTGAAAAAATCAAACAGGATGCAGCCCAGAATCGGCATGTTTTGGCGATTGGGGAATCAGGTTTTGATCGCCTAAAGGGCCCTGAAATTCCGCTACAAAAAGCTGCCTTTTATGCCCAAGCTGACTTGGCTGCACAGTTGGAGATTCCTCTGATTTTGCATTGTGTCAGGGGGCATGACCTGCTGATGGAATACTTAAAATCAACCAAAACCCCACCTGCTATCCTCTGGCATGGCTGGAATCAAAAGCCTGAGTTGGCAAGGCAGCTGCTCCCCTTTCCCGTATTTTTTTCCTTTGGGAAGCAGCTACTTCAGGCTGGCAGCAATGCTGCGCAATGGGTATCGGCATGTCCTTCCGATCGCGTATTTTTCGAAACCGATGATTCAGCATTGGAAATTGCTGCGATTTATCAAGCCGCTTCCCTAATTTTACAGCTTCCTGAGGCAGTGCTAGCGGAGCGCGTTATTGCCAACTGGAATGCCATTTCCAAAAGAAAGATTTCATGAATGAATTTGCCTGGCTGAGCCGGACCGAGTTGATCGTAGGGCGTGAAGGCCTTGAAAAATTAGCCTCCAAACATGTCCTTGTGGTAGGACTTGGAGGAGTAGGCTCCTTTGCGGCCGAGTTTATTGCCCGCTCAGGCGTAGGGGCAATGACGATTATTGATGGAGATACAGTGGATATCTCCAATGTCAATCGGCAACTTCCGGCCACGCAACTCAATGTAGGTCAAGCCAAGGCAGGTTGGATGGAGGAGCGCTTGCTGGCCATCAACCCCAAGCTCAAGTTACAGGCCATCAAGAAATTTTTAGACCCTTCTCAGATGACTGAACTTTTGGAAGCCAACCACTACGATTATGT
This sequence comes from Cyclobacteriaceae bacterium, assembly GCA_947458475.1. GTDB lineage: Bacteria > Bacteroidota > Bacteroidia > Cytophagales > Cyclobacteriaceae > Algoriphagus. The sequence goes on from CANGZP010000074.1 coordinate 4,574, forward strand.
AGTGGATTGCATCGATAGTTTCACTCCAAAAATGCACCTCATAGAGGGAGCAAAGAACCGAGGATTTCCTTTGGTGAGCTCCATGGGGGCAGGAGGCAAAGTAGATCCTACTCAAATCAAAGTAGTAGACTTTGAGGATACCCATCAGTGCAAGTTGGCAAAGATGCTGAGAAAGCGACTGAAAAGAAGAGACATTGCCGGTGGGTTCAAAGCAGTATTTTCCACCGAAGTTGTGATCAAAGAAAGCCTCATGCTCACGGATGGGAAAAACTTCAAAAAGTCAGCCTACGGCACCATGTCTTTTCTACCCGCTGCCTTTGGCTGTGCCTGTGCTGCCACGGTAGTCAACGATTTATTAGCTTCCTGATACCGGGTTAAAATGGTACAAGAAGATGAGAAGCCCTACAAATGCAGGTTTTTTTTGATCCTTGATTTCTAGGGTCACCTCTACTTCTGCCTTGATGGTGCCTCTGAGATTGCTGATGTTTTTAAGACCCGCCACCAAGCGCACTTCGCTGTCCACGGTGACAGCCTGGGCAAATCGAAGGTTTTCGATCCCGTAATTAATCATCATTTTCAGGTTATTGACCTGCACGATTTGTTCCCAAAGGTAGGGAACGATGCTCAGGGTCAGGTAACCATGTGCAATGGTATTCCCAAAAGCACCTTCTGCTTTGGCGCGGACTGGGTCGGTATGAATCCATTGGTGATCTAGGGTTGCCTCGGCAAAGCGATTGATTTGTTGCTGGGTAATCTGAAAATAGTCTGAGGCCCCAAGTTCTTTGCCTAAATACGTTTCAAATTCTTCAAAGCTGCCAATAGCGATAGGGGACATAGGAGGAGAGTTTTAAGAGATAATGAATTCGAAAATAGGAAAAAGTAGGGAAGCGAATTTTTCAATGGGTAAAAAAGTTTCATCTTCGTTCTTTAAAGTATCGCTAGCCAACTTTATTTTTCGCCAATGGCAAACTATGTACATGGTTTTGATCCAGAAGAGCAGCTTCGATTGCAAGCTCAGGCAGGGATTTTAGCCCCCATGGTGTACCGTGAGATTGACTTCAGTGGTTGCCAAAACCTTTTGGAAGTAGGCTCTGGAGTGGGGGCACAAACGCGGATACTTTTGGAAAGATTTCCACAGCTAAGGATTACTTGTGTAGATTCTTCTGCGGTTCAATTGGCTCAGGCGCGGATCAATTTGGCTTCTTTTGGGGATCGGGTTCATTTTGTGGAGCAGGACGGCTGCAGTCTCAGCCTATCCGAAAGCTTTGATTCGGCCTTTGTTTGTTGGACTTTGGAGCATGTTTCTTCACCAATTCAACTTTTGGTCAAGCTCAAGGAACACCTACAGCCAGGTGCTCGGGTTTACGTGACCGAAGTGTTTAATTCCAGTTTATTTACTTCTCCTAGATTTCCCAATCTTGAGCATTATTTTGAGGCAATGAGCTCCTTTCAGCGTAAAATTGGAGGAAATCCTGATGTGGGCATTGAATTGGGAAATCTATTGGCTCATGCTGGATTTTCAACCATTTCTACTCGATTTGATGGATTTTACCTAGACCAGCGAAGTGGGGATTCTCGCAAAATCTTCACCGCTTACTGGATTGAATTACTTAAAAGTGCGGCTCCTGTACTCTTAGAATCAGGAGACTGTTCTATTCAGGCACTAAAGTTGATGGAAGAAGATTTGGAGAAAATCGGTAATGACGAAAATGCCATTTTTTTCTACCAATTTGTACAAGCAAAAGCCACCCTTTAATTCGTACTGATGAAAGCGATTCGTTGGATTGGAAAATTAATCTGGAAAACTTCCTTATGGTTTCTAGGACTTTCGATTGGGTTAGTCATTTTATACCGATTTGTGCCGGTTCCCATCACTCCCTTGATGGTGATTCGATTGGTGGAACAGGCAATTGATCCAGAGAAAGAGCTGCGTCTAGTGAAGGATTGGGTTCCTATCTCAGAAATGTCAAGGCATGCCCCGCAAGCAGTAGTAGGTGCGGAAGACCAGACCTTTATGAAGCATTATGGGTTTGATTTCAAATCATTAAAGAAGGCTTGGGAGGGAAATAAAAAGAATAAGCGAGTCAAAGGGGCGAGTACCATTACGCAGCAAACCGCTAAGAATGTGTTTCTATGGCCCTCAAGAAGTTATGTTCGAAAAGTGTTTGAGGCCTATTTCACCGTCTTGATTGAGATTTTTTGGTCCAAAGAACGGATTCTTGAAGTGTACCTAAATGTCATTGAGATGGGCGATGGGATCTATGGGATTGAAGCCGCTTCTCAAACCTTTTTTAACAAGAGTTCTTCCAAGCTCTCTAAAGGGCAAGCAGCATTGATTGCAGCGGTATTGCCTAATCCTAGGCGCTGGAGTCCAGCCAGACCTACTTCCTACATCAAGGGAAGGCAAGGATGGATCATGCGGCAGATGAGTAACCTATCTCCCACAGGCTTTGGAAAATAAATTTGAAGATTAAATGTTAAAATATAAAAAAATCGGGAAGCGGAATTTTTCGAGATTTTCTTCGGCTTCTACCTGAATTTAAAGAAGTTGTTTTGAGTAGGTGCATCCAAATATAATTTTAAAAACAAAAATAATGTTGGGCAAAAGACGCCAAAATTTCACTGAAGTTTTGGCTTTTGATTTTTTAAAAAATGCCTTATTTTTTACAATTTACGCAGGTTAAAAAATGCAAGAAAAATTTATCCACAATTTAGATTATTTATCCACAATCAAATAATTGATAATCATAAAATACTGAAAATCAATAATTTAACAGCATGTTTTTGCGCCCAATTTTGTGGATAATTTTAGGTAACTCTTTCAAAATAAGCAGGTTAATTTTCAAAAAAGTGGATAAATAAAAAATCAAAATTTTCTACTTTTTTGGGGTTTACTCTTCCTTCTGTTTCTGCAATTTTTTACGGTAAGCATTGAAGATTTTTGCCTTGGACACAAATCCCAAATAGGTGTTATTTTCCACTACGGGAAGATTCCAAGCTCCAGAGCGTTCAAACTTTTCCATGGCTGATTGCATTTTTCCCGACCAAAATAGTACTTAAGGGATACTGTACAGGAGATACCTAACTCAGATTTTTTTGCTTTTTGTAGGATAGGGTTTAAGGCTTCTCAAGCAATGCAGTATCCAAAGCCAGCAGTGATTTTAAGATTAAACGAACAGTTGCCTGGTAGAAATCAGGATGGATCCCTGCAAAGGAATCGCTCGGCTGATGGTAATCTACATGGTCCTCTACTCCGAAATACAAATGCGGTATTTTCTTTTCAAAAAAGGCACCATGGTCGGAAGATCTAGTCCAATCTTCCGCTCCCGTGCCTGGTGTATCGTGGCCAAAGCGCAGTGTTGAACCTTTCTCGCTTGGGATTTTTTCCAAGATTGTTTTGAACTGGGGGTAGTAGTGGGTTCCTGAAACAAACACTTCTTTCGCCTCGCTTCGCGAAAGCATGTCCATATTCACATTAAGTAGGATTTGCTCAAGGGGATAGGGGAAATCATTCACCAAGGCTTTTGCACCTTGAAGCCCCATCTCCTCTGCATCCAAGGCGGCAAATAAGATGCCGTGCTGTGGGCGATTTTTTGAAAAATAATCTGCTAAAACCAACAAGGCAGCGGTGCCTGAGGCATTATCATCCGCTCCATTGTAAATCGAATCCCCCGCTGCATTCGGTCTTCCAATGCCTACATGATCGTAATGGGCAGTAACTACAATCACTTTTTTGGAGGATTGCCCAGGAATAAACCCCACAATATTGGTGGCATCCTCCAGCATTTTTTTCGTTCGTCTGTTTTCAAATGAGAACTTTTGAATAAAATCAGGATAAAGTGGTTCGACCAATTTCAAGCCTTTTAGCTCATTTAAGATGTACTTTTGAGCCATGTTGCTGCCTTCACTCAGCGGGCTTCTGCCCTGAAGTGCATCCGAGGATAAGTATTCCAAATGGCCCAGAAGTTTTTTGCCATCAATTTCTTGGGCAAATGTGCCCGTAAAGGAGGCGAGAACTAAAATTATTGTAACTAATTTGCGTTGTAGGAAATGCATCAGAAAAAGGATTGGTGAACTACTGCTGTAAAAATACAGTCCTTGGGTTCAATCCCTCAGAAATTTTATGAAAAATAGCTTCGCACTACTTTTTTTTCTTTTGATTACCACCTTCGCTCAGGGGCAGGGAACATTGCCCCCAACTTTCTTTGACGGCAAATCCATCATTCTCGTATCGAATGATCCCAGCGCGAAGCCAGCAATTACCTGGCAGGCACTAGCAGACAGCATTCACCCCTATTTGGTGCGTGCGGGTGGAGATCCAGTGGGGTATTATGAACTCGAACAGGTAGCCTTGTCCCCTGCGCTTCAGGCGGAGTATGCCAAGGCCTTTTTGCAACGACAAGTCCAAAATGTGGTGTTAATTACCCGTCAGAAAGCCCAACTAAGCATTCACGTGGGCAAATTTTCTGGAGAAGGGAAAATCATTGAAAACACCTCCCTTTTTGGGATTTCTGGAAAGGATTTGAAAACTACTGGGCAGCAGTTTGCCGGGATTGGAACTGCAGTGCCAACTAAAAATTTGCTGGTTGCTGACTTGGCAGAGTTTCCCACTTTAGGCACACAGTCCGTTGCTGCCAATTCGCAGAAGTGGATTTCTAGAAACCCGCTAAACTTGGACGTTTTTCGTCTAGGAATTCCACTTGAAGGAACTTCTGCCATCAATGGTCCGATCAACTACTACCGGTATGAGGTCTATGGGAAATCCCCTGAAACCCTGCTTGCCGAGCAAAGCGTTCAAAAAGGTGGGCTTGAGGAAATTTTTTCAAACAAGTATGCCCATGAGGTGGCTTGGCTACTTGAAACGAAGACCAACCAAGAGTTGCTTGCAGACCGAATTCAATTTTTACTTGTCAAAGTCGAGGGTAGGCAAGCTGACCTGATGAAAAACATGGGGCTTGAACCCATTTCAGGAGAGGAAGGGGCAAAAACGGTGGTGAAATATTACATCCGTTTTTTAGTTCGTGAGGAATTGTACCTCGGGCCCACCTGGGACGCCCACCCGGACTGGAAGGTTTCCCTCAATCAATTTTTGGATAACCTGAAAAAATAGCAGCAACTTTTAGAAGCTAAAGTGGCTTGCCCGCGTGATACAAGGATTCATTTAGGAAAGGAATCAGCGCGAGCACCATGGCTTGTTGGTAGTATGCTTCCCGCGTAATCAGTCCATGTGTAAGTAGCCCAACAGATCCTCCCTGTTGCTTCGAGTTTTGTGCTTGAAATACCAAATCATCGGCATGGCCCAGTTCCATCCCCTCCTGAATCAAGGCGACTACGGGTGGAGGTAAGTAAAAAGAGCCTGTCTTGGATTGGCTGGATTTGCCGGAGTGATGCAAGAGGTAAATCCAGGCAAAGGCATACATGCCCTGCGGATCCTCATCCACACCGCCTTCAATTCCGACCCAATAGTCTGCTTGGGGAACTAGGATTTTGGCATGATTCGCTCGATTGCGAGCTCCGAGAAGGGTCTCCTTCTCAGATCGTGGCTGCGCTGGGATATCAGATTGGGCATCAACACCCTCCACTTCGCCTATTTTTCCAAATGCCTGCGAAAAGGCTTCTCTTGCACAGCCTACTTTTACTGGGTTTTTGCTACCCACGATCACTCGTGGGAGAGCAGGGTCATTTTCTGGCATTGTGGTCAATACCTTAAGCCATGTTGGTAAAAACCTGGTTGACATCGTCGTCTTCTTCCAGGCGATCGATCAGCTTGTTGATGAGCTCTTCTTGCTCTTCGGTCAATTCGGTAAGCGTAGTGGGAAAGCGTTGAAAATCTGCGGAAATGACTTCGATACTTCGATCTTCCAAGGCCTTTTGCATCAAACCAAAGTCTTCAAATTCGGTGTAGGCAAAAATTTCCCCTTCGTTCTCCGCGATTTCCGTGAGTCCAAAATCGATCAATTCCAATTCAAGTTCCTCAAGATCGTATGCAGCTTTTGCAAAGCGGAATACGGCTTTGTGCTCAAACATGAAGCTGACAGATCCTGAAGTTCCCATGGAGCCACCTGCTTTTGCAAAGTAGGACCGCACGTTCGCTACGGTTCGGTTGGTATTGTCTGTGGAAGTTTCTACAATAAAAGCGATTCCAAAGGGACCATAGCCCTCGTATACCACTTCTTCGTAGTCTTTTTCATCCTTGTTGGAAGCCCGCTTGATCGCTCCTTCGATACGATCCTTAGGCATTTGGGCACCTTTGGCGTTTTGGATGACGGTCCGAAGTTTGGCATTACTGCTAGGATCTGGGCCGCCAGCCTTCACAGCCATGACGATCTCCTTCCCTAGTCGGGTAAATACCTTGGACATCTTGTCCCAACGCTTGAATTTTCGCTCTTTTCTGAATTCAAATGCTCTTCCCATGGATATGCTGTTTATAGGAAACAAAAATAACAATTTCTTTTAGCTGAAGAAGGGCATTTTTGGATGGAAGGGAAAGTTCTACCCCGTAAAAATAAGGAATTAAAAAAAGGAGTACAGGGATAAGATTAAACCTATGGAGTAATTCAAGGTCTAAATTCTGAAACAAACCAATAGCAACATGAAAAAATGGATCCTAGGAGCAGCAGTCCTGACTTGCATTAGTCTTGGGCTATCTGCGCAACATCAGAAGAAAAACTTTCGGCAGCTAAGTGCCTCAGAGCGCGCCGAAAAGATGAGCGATCGAATGGCGGA
>CANGZP010000075.1 GCA_947458475.1 Cyclobacteriaceae bacterium
GTAATCGTTGCAGGCGCAGGCGGTGCTGCTCACTTGCCGGGGATGGTGGCTTCGCTCACTAGCCTACCGGTGATTGGCGTACCGGTTCATAGCTCCAACTCGATTGATGGCTGGGATAGCATCCTCTCGATTTTGCAGATGCCAAGTGGTATCCCTGTGGCTACGGTAGCCCTCAACGGAGGCAAAAATGCGGGAATTCTCGCCGCTTCTATCTTGGGAGCTTACGATGCCGAAGTAGGACAAAAGATGGATGCCTTCAAAAAAGGTCTTCGGGAAAAGGTGGAGGAATCTGCTGCTCAGCTCGAAAAATCAGGCTGGAAGAGCGCTTTAAAAAAATAGGTTTTCCTTCACACGTTTTGTTTCTCAGATGAACTGGAATAAGCCTGTCAAATTTAAAATTGGAGAGGTAGATTGGGAAATGCCCTTGTCTACTCTAGTGCTTCTACTGGCCCTCACACTTGTGCTAATGGCTGGCGGAGCATGGCTAGGCTACCAATTTGGTTCAGGTAAAAATTAGGTCAACGGCTAACAGTCCACGGTCGACAGCAGATTGTAAAGAACCTCAGCCCTAGTTCCTACTAGGGACTAAATCATTTAGAAAACAAAAGTAAAAAAAGAGGCTGTCCCGAAAGGAGACAGCCTCTTTTAGTTAATTAGCCAACCTAGATAAATGATTAGCCTCATCTACCTTTGAGGGAAGAAAATAAAGTTTGAGGTTCAATTGAGTTAGCTGTCAACCGTGGACCGTCAACTGTTGACCACAAAAACTTTATTTTTTGCCCGCCTTCTTCATCGGATTGTCACCTTGAGCGGCTCCTCGCACTGCGCTACCACCCTTGAACAATTCAAATCGGGTAGGCTGGTATTGTCTAGGCCAGTAGTTACTGCTTTCGTCGATATCGGCAGTTTCACGCTTCGGATCGAGGACAAACTTGACCACTTCCTTTTCCTTCACAAACACCTTGGTCACCTGAGATTCATTCTTTCTCCAGATTTCTGCAGGGATGTGTTCTGTTTCCTTGCTGCCATCGGCATAATGGAACTCAACGATCAGTGGCATTACCAGACCTCCAATGTTTCGGAAGGTCATTTCATAGAAGTTCCTATTGCTGTTCAGCAAACTCTTCTCCTGCTCAGATAAGCTGCCCAAGAAAGTTTTGTAGGCCGCTTCATCTTCCGGAGTCACAGAGAATGGATTGTAGCTGTTGTAGAAATCGCGGGTAGCAGGATCTGCTTCTACTACAGTAGTGGGTACGCCCTTCACATTTGCTTCTTTGGATACCGAAGCCTCTTCGCGGTCGAAACTAACTTTCGCATCCGCCTTCTTCTGTGCAGGAGTTCGGTTGTCCAACTTGTACCAAGCCACATTTTCAATTGAAATGTCCACAGGCTCGGTTCCGTAGAACCAGCCTCTCCAGAACCAATCCAAGTCTACTGCAGATGCATCTTCCAAGGTGCGGAACAAGTCATCCGGAGTAGGGTGCTTAAACATCCATCTTTTGGAATACTCCTGGAATGCAAAGTCAAACAAGTCTCTGCCCATCACCGTTTCGCGAAGGATGTTCAAGGCAGTGGCCGGCTTGGCGTAGGCATTAGGACCAAACTGGATGATGTTCTCTGAGTTGGTCATGATCGGCTCGAGCAAGTGCTTTTCGCTCTTCATGTAAGGCACGATTTTGTGTGCAGGACCACGACGAGAAGGATAGTTTCGATCCCACTCCTGCTCGGCCATAAACTGCATGAAGGTATTCAATCCCTCGTCCATCCAGGTCCACTGTCGCTCGTCTGAGTTGACAATCATCGGAAAATAGTTGTGCCCCACCTCGTGGATAATCACGGAGATCATGCCGTATTTGATGGCGTCGGAATAGGTGCCGTCCGCATCTGGTCTTCCGTAGTTGAAGCAGATCATGGGATATTCCATGCCGTTGCTTCCTTCTACAGAAATGGCCGTTGGGTAAGGATAGTCAAAGGTATGGGAGGAGTAGGACTTCAAGGTGTGTGCCACTACGCGGGTGGAATATTGCTCCCAAAGTGGATTGCCTTCCTTGCCGTAGTAGGACATAGCCATCACATCTTTTCCGCCTTGCTTTACAGCCATGGCATCCCAGATGAATTTTCGGGAAGAGGTCCAGGCAAAGTCACGGACATTTTCTGCCTTGAATACCCAGGTCTTCTTTCCTGGTGCTCTTTTCTTTTCTAAGGCTTCTGCCTCTGCTTGTGTACGGATGATGACTGGGGCATCGTAGGTTTGCTTGGCTTTGTTCCAACGCTGCAATTCGGTAGCTGAAAGCACTTCTTCTGGGTTTTGAAGTACACCTGTCGCTCCGACCATGTGGTCTGCAGGAACGGTGATTCGTACCTCGTAGTTTCCGAAGGTGAGTGCAAATTCGCCAGCGCCTAGGAACTGCTTGTTTTGCCATCCCTGAAAGTCAGAGTAGACCGCCATGCGCGGAAACCACTCAGCCATCGTGTAGAGGTAGTTGCCATCCTTCGGGAAATACTCGTAGCCCGGTCGGCCACCGATGTAGCCTACGCGGTCGGTAATGTTGAAGCTCCAATCTATGGAAAAGCGAACGGTCTCTCCAGCCTTCAATGGCTGAGGAAGATCGATGCGCATCATGGTCTTGTTGATGGCCACGTTGAGCGGCTTGCCTGATTCGTCTTGGATGGAAAGGATCTTGACGTCATAGTCGTCTGAGTGCCAGAGAATGCCTTCCAAGGTGCGCAAAGACATTTTCGGGCTAATGCTGGATTCGGTCACTTTTGGGGTGTCGGAATCTTTTCCTCGGTTATTTTGGTCGAGCTGTAGCCAGAGGTAGGTCAGTGCATCAGGAGAGTTGTTGATGTAGGTGACGGTCTCCTTGCCTTTGATGGATTGATTGGCATCGTCCAGTTCTACGTCAATGACATAGTTGGCCTGCTGCTGCCAGTACAGGTGACCTGGGGCTCCGGAGGCCGTACGGTAGACGTTTGGTGTGCGGAGCATGGGGCCCAATTGTTCAAATCGGATGCCATGGTTTTGCTCGGTATGCTGTGCTAGCGCTGGAAAAGCTGCTGCGCAAGCGAGAAGGGCGAGGGCAAGTATTTTTTTCATCTTCGAGTAAATTCTAAATTCAGAAAGGAAAGGTACTGATTTCTAAAAAGAAAGGAAACGCGTGGGGTTACCAAAATTTGGTTTGGAGCATCAGCATGCAGGCGACGCCCAAAACAAATGCGGATACAATCAAGGTCCACTCTTTACGGTTTATGCCAGCTAGATGAACTAGGGAGGTGATGAGCAAAAAGGCCGCTACGATGACGATTTGCCCTACTTCCAAACCCACATTAAAGGCAAGTAGCGGCTGCCAAATGGAGGCTTCTTTGCCCAAAAGGGAGCGAAGGTAATTCGCAAAGCCCAATCCGTGGATTAAGCCAAATACAAGGGCCAAGAGGTAGTTCAGCTGGATTCCTTTGCCGGAATTTGGCTTGGGTTTGATGAGGGTAAGTAGTGCAGTAAAGGCAATGGTAACTGGAATCAAAAACTCGATCACTTCGGATCGGATCTGGACCACCTCAAAAGTGGCTAGCGCCAAGGTGAGCGAGTGCCCCAGGGTAAATGCGGTGACAAGCAGGAGGATTTTCACCCAGTCCCGAGCCACATAGACCGCGCAAAGTGCGAGGATAAACAAGATATGATCAAACCCTTGGAGGTCTAAAATATGTTGTAATCCAAGCTTAAAATAGAGTTCAAATGAAGTCATATTCGTAGAAATACTTCGAAAAGAAATAAATTAAGTTCAATATTACGGTATAATTCCTACAAACGGCACTATTGGATTAGCAAATGCAACTCAGCGTATTTTCATGGGCACTTTGGGCCTACCTTTCCCTTGTACATCCATTTTACATCAGCCTTACCGAACTGCGGTACAACCCCAGTTCCAAAAAGATGGAAGTTGCTCAGAAGATTTTTTGGGACGACCTGGAAGTGGCCTTGAGCAAGGAGGCTGGTGTGACGGTGGATTTCCTCAAACCAAAAGACAAGGCCAAATTGGAAGGTCAAGTCAAGGCCTACCTCCTCAAGCATACCCAGGTTTGGGTCAATGGGAAATTGGTTCCCTTGAATTACCTAGGCTACGAAGTAGAGGAAGATGCTGCCTGGTTTTACCTAGAATCGACTGCCACGGCAGTGCCCAAAACCGTGGAGGTACAAAACACGCTCCTGCTGCGTGATTTTGACGGGCAGCAAAACATCGTGCATGTGTATGTCAACTCCAAGTCTCCCAAGAGCCTATTGTTAGGGGAAGGAAAGGAGAAAGGGAAAATAGAGTTTTAGAAGGTAGAAGCAAATACACGGAAATACAATAGAAATAGACTTCGCTACGCTTCATGAAATAAAGTTGAAATACGAATTGAGGTCAATATTTCTCCGAGCTTGCCTGCCTTCCGCAGGCCGGCTCGGATTATTTCTATCTTATTTCCTAGTCCATTTCTGGTACTTAGTACAATCCCTTACAATTTCTCAAATATCCTTCTAAAGCTCGTTGCCTCGGTGATTCGGCCATGGAGTTCGGATATCGCCACGCGCTCCTGCTCGGTGCTGTCACGGTGACGGATGGTGACGGTATTGTCTTCCAAGGTCTGGTGATCCACCGCGATACAGAAAGGAGTTCCGATTAGGTCCTGGCGCGTGTAACGCTTGCCAATTGATCCTGAATCTTCGTAGATGATGTTGAAATCGTACTTGAGGAGCTCCACGATCTCCTGCCCTTTTTCGGGTAAGCCATCCTTTTTGATGATGGGAAGGATTGCCGCTTTCACCGGAGCGATTGCCGGGTGTAGCTTGAGGTAGGTTCTGCTCTTTTCCTCAGATACTTCTTCCGTGTAGGCATTGCACAGGGTCAACAAGAACAAGCGATCTGCTCCAATGGAGGTTTCGATTACATAAGGAATGTAGTTCTGGTTGATCTCCGGATCAAAGTACTGCTGCTTCTTTTTCGAAAACTCCTGGTGGGATTTGAGGTCAAAGTCAGTTCGGGAGTGGATGCCTTCCACCTCTTTGAATCCAAAGGGGAACTCGAATTCGATGTCCATGGCCGCATTCGCGTAGTGGGCGAGCTTTTCGTGTGGGTGCTTGCGCAACTTGGCGGCAGGAGTTCCCAAGGCAAGATGCCATGCCATTCGTGTGGCAGCCCATTTTTCGTACCACTCGAGCTCGGTGCCAGGGCGTACAAAAAACTGCATTTCCATCTGTTCAAACTCCCGCATGCGGAAGATAAACTGTCGTGCTACGATCTCGTTACGGAAGGCTTTTCCGATCTGGGCGATGCCAAAAGGCACCTTCATGCGGGCGGTCTTCTGTACATTCAGGAAGTTAACAAATATCCCTTGCGCCGTTTCCGGACGAAGGTAGATGGTGGAGGAGTCTTCTGCTACGGAGCCTACTTGGGTCGAAAACATGAGGTTGAACTGACGTACATCGGTCCAGTTGGAGGTACCAGAGATCGGGCATTTGATGCCCTCGTTGGTGATGAGATCGCGTACTCCGGCTAGGTCTTCGGCCTCGAGTAGGCGGGCAAGAGCAGCGGTAAGGGCCTTGCCTTTTTCGGCTTGGCCTTCATTTTCAAGTTTGGCAGCATGCTCCTCTACCAATACGTCAGCACGGTAGCGCTTTTTGCTGTCCTTGTTGTCGATCATTGGATCGTTGAAGGAGTCCACGTGGCCAGAAGCCTTCCAGGTGGTAGGGTGCATAAAGATCGCCGCATCGATGCCGACAATGTTGTCTTGCACACGGGTCATGCTTTCCCACCAGAGGCGCTTGAGGTTGTTTTTCAACTCTACCCCGTAGGCACCGTAATCGTATACAGCCTGTAGGCCATCGTAGATTTCGGAACTTGGGTAAACAAAGCCATACTCTTTGGCATGGGAGATGATATCTTTCAATTGGGCGTTTTCGCCTGGAGTTTCTGTTTTTGCCATAGGGCGCAAAATTAAGGAATCTAATTGATTTGCGAAGGGCGGGACCTGGGCTTATTTCTCGATTGAAAAGGGTTTGACTACCACTTTCCTTCCGATTGGGTGATTTTTCTTCCTTCTTGTGACGATAGAAATGCAGCTTGAATAATTCGCAGTACCGGAATTGCTTGTTCCAGTGTCACCAAGAGGGAAGCTTTTCCCAAGATGGCATCGGCTACGTTTTCGTAAAACACACGGTAATCTCCTCGAAGGGTAGGGTATGCTTGCGTTTCGGCTGCGTAATGAATTTTCCCCCAACGTTCTTCGGGCTCCATTCCCCAATCTTCTCCTGCTGGGATCCTTGCATCCTTAAATGCCTGCTCCTGTACATCCAAGAAAAATTTCTGGTAGGTCCCTTTTTCGCCCAAAAGCATGAATTTGGGAGTGGGCACATTGACCATCGCCCCGGCAGTGACCCGTGCTTTAACCCCAGGGTATTCCATAGCGATGTCAAAGTAATCGTCCGCAACGGCCTCGGTTCGCTGCTTGCGAATGTCCGCCCAGATGGCGGTAGGTTTGCCAAAAAGAAGGACCACTTGGTCAATCAAGTGGGAGCCCAGGTCGTAGGTGATGCCATTTCCGGGGCATTCTTTTTCTCTCCAGTTTTCGGATACTTGCGGTCGGAAGCGATCAAAGTGGGACTCCAGAAAAACTAGTCGGCCGAGTAAATTTTTGGCTACGATTTCTTGAAGGGTTTTGAAATCTCCATCGTAGCGGCGGTTGTGAAAAATGCTGCACACCAATCCCAGAGACTGAGAAAGCTGGAGTAGCTCCTCTGCCTCCTCTGCCACGAGCGTAACGGGCTTGTCCACCACCACATGCTTGCCTGCAAGGAGGCATTGCTTGGCCATGGAAAAATGGAGTTCGTTGGGCGTAGTGATGCAGATCAGGTCCGCAGCATCTGCCGCCAATAAGGCATCCAAACTCGTGAATGTTTGCACCTTGGGGTATTTTTGCTGGCAGCGGAAGCCATTTCGCTCGACCACGGCAACGAAGTCCAGAGAGGGGCAAACTTCCAAGAGGGGAGCGTGCATTTTTTCAGCAACGGAACCATAGCCAACTAAGGCTGCACGAAGGGGAGTAGACATGGAGGAGTGATTGGGGTTCATTTTTGGCGAAGCCTCAACTAAGGTAAGCAACCCACGCACTACAAAAAAAAAGGGCGGAAAATTTTCCGCCCTTCATTTAGAAATTAGCTATGCTTAGCCTTTTTTAGTTTCCTTTTGAGAACCATCTTCTTCGATTTCCTTCTTCATCAAATCGACGACAATAGGAGTTGCGATGTAGATGGAAGAGAAGGTACCCACAGTAATACCGATAAATAGGGCAAAGGAGAAGCCTCTCAATACCTCACCTCCAAAGAAAAGGAGGACAACTACTACAATCAAAGTAGTTAAGGAAGTGATCAAGGTACGGCTCAAGGTTTCGTTGATGGAATCGTTGAAAACTTTAAGCAACTTGCGTGATCCTCTATTTTCCACATTCTCACGGATACGGTCATAGATAATTACGGTATCGTTGATGGAGTAACCGATTACGGTCAGGATAGCCGCAATAAACACTTGGTCAATCTCGAAGTTGGCACCAAAGGTACCGGCAATCGAAAATGCTGCAATCACGAAGAGTGCATCGTGCGCCAAGGCCACAATCGCTCCCAAGGAGAACTGCCACTTACGGAAGCGCATCAAAATGTACAAGAAGATGGCAACCAAAGCCAAAATCATCGCTTGGAAGGAGGAGGACTTGATGTCATTCGCTACAGTAGCGCCAACTTTGGAAGAGCCGGTAATGGAGAATTGCTTGTCTCCTGGTGTTCCACTATTTTCTACAAAAGTAAATCCGGTTACTGCTGCAATTCCTTCCTTCACTTTGCTTTCCACCTCTTTGTTGGAAGTATCGTCGTCTTCGTTGATCAGGTAGGAAGTAGTAACTTTTAAGACGTTGTTTGAACCGTAGGTTTTCACTTCTACAGATCCATCAAACTCACCATCTAGGCCTACTTTCAAATCAGATGGTACCACCGGTTGGTTGAAGGCAACTACATAAGAACGTCCACCTGTAAAGTCTACACCGAGCTTCAAACCATTGACTACTGCAAGACCCAATCCGATCACAATGATGGAGGTAGAGGCGATGTAGGCCAACTTTCTTTTGCTCATGAAGTCGATATTCAACGAAGAAAGCGAGTTTTTCGCAAATGGAGTTGCGAAAGAAATGCTGCTCTTGTCTCCTTTTTTGGTCATCCATGACACCAATACTCGGGTGATGAATACAGATGAGAAGAAGGAACAAGCAATACCAATCATCAATACAATTGCAAATCCTTTAACAGGACCTTGGCCCAAAGCAAACAAGATCGCGCCTGTCAAGAAGGTAGTGACGTTACCATCCAAAATCGCAGAGAATGCCTTGTCGTATCCGGTGTTAATTGCAGATAGCAAGCCGACTCCATTTTTAAGTTCATCCTTGATACGTTCAAAAATCAAGACGTTCGCATCAATGGACATACCCATGGTCAATACGATACCTGCAATACCTGGCAAGGTCAAGGCAGTACCCAACTGGGCAAGAATACCCAAGATGAAGAAGATGTTGAATACCAAAGCGGCAACAGCTACCAAGCCCCCTTTTGCGTAGTAGGCCACCATAAACAAGACCACTAGGGCAAGACCGGCGATCATGGAAATGATTCCCTGGCTTTGAGCCTCTTTACCTAAGGTTGGGCCGATGATGCTTTCTTCTACGATTTGAGTAGGCGCAGGTAGGGAACCAGATTTCAAGATGTTTGCCAAATCCTGGGCTTCCAAAAGCGTGAAGTTTCCAGAGATTTCAGACTGACCATTTGGAATCTCGCCATTTACCATAGGCGCAGTGTACACGTAGTCATCCAATACGACTGCAATTCTTCTGCCCACGTTTTCAGCGGTTAGATTTCTCCATTTTCTCGCTCCATCGGCATTCATTTGCATGGATACCGCAGGCTGAGAAGTTTGATCTAGGGTCTGACGGGCATCTGTTACCACATCTCCTTCGAGAGGAGCCTGGTCAGAACCTTTTCTCAATTTGATTGCATACAATTCAAGAATCTCTGTGCCATCTTCCGCTTTGGTAGGCTTCACTCCCCAAAGTAGTCGTAGGTCTTTCGGAAGGAAGGACTGGTAGCGCTCATTTTTTAGAATGCGATTGACAATGACTGTGTCGCGAACATCATACACCAACCCGTAGTCTGCTCTTCTCAAGGTGATGAGCGGAGATACGCTTGCATTGGCATTGTTATTAGGGTCGATCTGCTCTAGCTGCTTTTCCAAAGCATTTCGCAAGGAATCTTCTGCAGATAGGGAGTCGGTAGCAGTAGTATCTGTTGCGGTGGTATCCGAAGCAGCAAGGTCTCCAATCTTATTCTTCTGATCTGCAACCCATGCGGTGTTGATTTGCTCTATTGCGCCACCATATTCATTGATCTCAAGTACTTCCCAAAACTGCAATTTGGCTACGCCTTGGAGCAAGTTGCGCACACGCTCTTGGTTGTCAGCACCTGGAAGTTCGATCTGGATTCTTCCAGAACCAGCAATACGCTGAATGTTGGGCTGTGAAGTACCAAAACGGTCGATACGTGTTCTCAAGATATTGAAGGAACGGTCGATTGCATTTTCTACTTCGGTATCGATGATCTCAAGGATCTCGGAATCTGTAGACTCCAAGGAGATTTTGCCTCGGTTTGCTGCAGTTGCAAATACGGAGCTCAATGCTTTGCCAGGGTTATTTTTTTGCCATGAAGCATAAAATAAGTCCACAAACTTCGCATCTGAAGTTTTGGCAGCTTCTCTTGCTTGATCTACGGAAGCATTAAATAGCTCGTTTTTCGGGTTTCCTGCGATGCCTTTGACGATTTCTACAGGAGAAACCTCTAGGGTCACGTGCATTCCACCTTGAAGGTCAAGTCCAAGTCCAAGCTCGGTTTCTTTTACTTCTTGGTAGGTATAGCTTGCCCCTAGAAAGTTGTAAACGGGCTGTCTCCAAACCGAATCTAGGTAAGCTCTTTTCTTGGCAAAGTCAATGTTGCCGGAGGCGTCTGTTGCATAGGCCGTAGCCTTTTCTTGCACGCCATTGGATATAAGAGTGAATGACAGGTAGTACAGGCAGAGCGCTGTAATGATTACCGTCAAAAACACGATTGCACCTTTGTTTTGCATTTTGGTAAAATTTAAGGAATTGAAATAGAAATTAGTAGACTCGTTCTTTTACTGGAACGAGGAGATGAATTCAGAGAAGGAATGATTTTTTAGGGTCCCTGCGGTGAAATAATCCGTTCAAAAAGGATTTCTGTAAATGAGTTTACAAAAGACGCTTCAGCTACTTGAGGCAGGTGTATGGAAAAGTCAACTCGAAAAAGCTGGGAAATTAGGTAAAAAACGGTGTTTGCTACTTCCAGGGCAAAAGGAACGACTGCATCTACAGCAACATCCAAGAAGCTCTGTCCCGGCTGTTCGGAGGATTGCTCTGTTCGGGACTGACTTCCTTCTGAAGGGAAGTATTCGATGCTGGATACAAATAGGCAAAAGAACAACACCAAAGCCCACGAAAATCGCTGCTTGCTGGTACTGTGGTATGTGTTCCTGTTTTTCATGGGGAACAAATATAGAAAATATATGATTATCCGCAATCTTACCGGTGGCCTTAAGATCTTTTTGAATTACTGCGGATAATCGTCGACAGACGATAAACCACGGTTCACGGGCTGTCCACAGACCACAGCCCACTCAATTGAACCTCAACCTTATTTTCTTTAGGTAATGCTAGAAAAGCGTAAAATCTCAATAAACCAATCGAATATTTGGTACTGGACCTTGGTTATTTATCCCTAGCGAGCGGACTTTGCACGCAAGTAGGTGCGTAGTACATCCATTGCCCGGTCAAAGTTGAGGTTGTTTGGAATAATGAGGTCTGCTTCGCTTTTGAAGGGCTTGATGTATTTTTCGTAAGTCGGCATCACGTGATTCTCGTAGCGGTACAGCACATCGTCTAGGTCATAGCCTCGCTCCAC
>CANGZP010000076.1 GCA_947458475.1 Cyclobacteriaceae bacterium
AGGGTAGTTTTGCTCAATGCAAGAAGAGAATACAAGAACTAAGGCCAGAGTGAATAGCGAAAATAACTTTTTCATAGTTTCTGATTTTAGTAGCCTCTGTTTTGTTTAATATTAGGATTACCATCCACCTCACGCTGAGGGATTGGAGGTAAGATTCTGAAGTCGTCAAAGGCTAGGTTTACCGCAGGTGTTGTTTTCACAATACCTCTTCCATTGCGCTTCAAGTCAAAGAAGCGCTGACCTTCACCAATAAATTCTTTCATTCTCTCTAAAAGAATTTCATCCAAAAGCGCGGTTCCAGACAAAGTTACTGCAGGCAAGCCTCTCAATGCCTTGAAGGCATTCAATTCGGTCAATGCAGCAGATTCGTTATTCAACCGGTAGTTTGCTTCTGCACGATTCAAGTGCATCTCTGACTTACGAATCACAGGCACGTTGTCTGCATAGGCAAATCCAGACTTAGACATAAACTTCGTGTTCTCAATTTGACGACCAGCACCACGCACTGTGTTACCAGTAGTGAACAATTGCGCTCTTACGTCAGCATTTCGAGTCACGTCCCAGTTGTTGTTATCAGTAGCTGGAGTTCCAAGTTGCAAAGGAGCTAGTCCAAACAAGCCACGAACAGTAGCATTAGGGATAAAATCACCCCATCCACCCTGAGCGTTTTTGTTGGTCAAGTTAAGCAATGCAGTGTAGGTAGACTGAAGGGATTCGTTTACCCCAATAGACTCTTCTGCCAAGGCAAAACGTACCTCAAACATAGACTCTGGGTTAACTGGAGCTCTCCAACCATTCACGTAAGCTGCACCGGAAAGGACAGTGCCTACACCACTTGACAAAGCAGCAGTAGATTCAGCTACTACTTTAGCCCAATCGCCTCTGTACAAGGCTACTCGAGATAGCAAGGCAGAAGCAGCAGGGCCAGATCCGTATTGTACACCTCTACCAGTACCGGTTCCCAACAATCTTTTGGCATCTTCCAAATCCTTGTAGATCTGCGCATAGACCTCAAGGATTGTTGATCTTGGGGTTTGGCGGCTCAACGCAGCACCTGAGGTGATTACCCCTTCTGTTACTACTGGGATACCTCCCTGACCGATCACACCTGGCTCGAATATCGCCGTCGGGATATACGAGTAGACCTTCACCAAATCAAAGTAGTACAAACCTCTTAGGAACTTGGCTTCACCTTCCCAACGTGCAAGCTGAGCCGCAGAAGCACCTTCCACTTTACTTAGTCCATCCAAAATAAGGTTGGCCTCGTTGATCGCAAAGTAGGCAGTTTGCCAGGTACCGAAGTGAGCTCCTGGTTGGTTGTTATTTTCTCCAATCAAACGACCTGAGTTAGAGGTAGTTTGTCCTACGTCGGCCAAAGCATCAGAAACTGCAAATAGGTCACGACCGTAAATCCTCGCAGATCTCAATTTGGAATATACCGAGTTGAGAGCTGCATTCATTGCATCAGGAGTAGTCAAGGCACCATTGGCATCAATGGATTGTCTTGGATCTACCTGAAGCAAGCTATCGCAAGAACTTACCAGTAAGGAACCTGTAAGTGCGAGAGATAAGAGCGCTTTATTGATTAATTTCATAGTTTTTTTCCTTTTGGTGATTAGAATCCGATTTGTACACCAAGTGTATAACTCTTGGTCAAAGGAACCTGACCTGTACCTGCTCCAGTAAATTCCGGATCATAGCCAGGATAATCTGTGTAGGTCCACAAGTTCACTCCTTGCATGTAGATTCGTGCACGGGAGAGACCGATTCGGCTAACCAAGCTCGGCTTGAAGCTGTAAGCAAGGGTTAATTGAGATAGACGGATAAAGTCATACTTTAGCAAAGCTGCAGTACCTGAGTTTCTGCTCGCTCCTCTAGTTTCGTTACCACCATTGGTAGTCACGTTTCTTGGGATATCCGTGATTTGACCTGGAGTCTTCCATGATCTATCGTTCACCTCACGAAGTGCATTCAAAGTTAGACGAGTACCATTCTCTCTTAAGAATCCGTACTGACCATCACCACCAATACCTCCATACTCGTAGGTAAAGAAGGTGGTAAACTCAAATCCTTTGTAGGTAAAGGTATTGTTCAAACCACCAAAAGTAGTACCCAAGCTTGATCCTTGGTATCTTCTGTCTGCTGCAAGGGGTAGGTAGGTAATATTACCATTGATGTCGTACCACATTGGGCGACCAGTAGCTGGGTTAACCCCTGCGTATTCTGCTGCGAAGATAGCACCTTCACCTGATCTACCTACTGGCTGTCCTACTGCAATACCTGGGTTGGCTGGAAGGAACTGTAGTCCGCTATACAAGCTTACAATTTGGTTGTCGATCCTCGTGATGTTAAAGCTGGAATTCCAACGGAAACCACCCTTATCAATGTTCACGGTAGACAATTCAAATTCAAGACCTCTGTTTTGTAGCTCACCTACGTTATTAGAGATGCCGCTGAAACCGTTGATCCATAGAATCGGCTGGCTCAAAAGCAAGTCCTTAGTTCTTCTATCAAAAGCATCAATGGAACCCGTGATTCTGTTTTCGAAGAAACCATAATCAATACCTAAGTTCAAGGTATTGTTGGTTTCCCAGCTTAGTCCAAGGTTTGCCAAGGAAGAAGGAACAATACCTGCACTACCGGAGTAGTTTCCACCACCGCCATAAAGGCCTCTGGCGTCAAAGTTTCCGATTTGGTCGTTACCTGTCAAACCGTAAGAAGCTCTAAACTTCATTTCAGAAATGGTACTCGAATTTTTCAGGAACTCTTCTTCTACTAAGCTCCATCCCACTCGAACAGATGGGAATAGACCGTATTGGTTTTGGGTACCGAAACGAGAAGATCCATCGTAACGGGCAGTTACAGTTACCAAATACTTTTTCTTGAAGTCATAGTTTACGGAAGAAAAAGCAGATGCTCTTCTGTATCCGGTCCAGAAACCAGAAACAGATTCTGGCGTAGCAGCAGATTGGATGGTTCTAAACTGGAAAGTAGGGAAGCCTATACCGGCACCAGAGATTCCTTCTCTTGTTTCAGATAGGTATTCCACACCTGCAAGGGCCGACACGTTGTGTACGCCGTTGAAAGTTTTGTTCCAGTTCAAGGTTTGAGTCGTAATAAAACGAGTTCTCCAGTCAGACTGTACAGAGCTTCTACCTACTACACCTGCTCCATCTGGAGTACGTGGATCACGGTAGTTGTCTCCTTGAAGTAGACGGTAATCCAAACCAAACAAGGAACGGAAAGACAAGTTTTTAGCAATCTTGTAGTTAGTAATCAAGTTACCCACTGCAGTATTGGTACGCTGAATACCTGAGTTGTAGCTGTTTACCAAGACCACGTTTTGACCCAAAACACCGGCAATGGCCGTATTGAAGGTACCGTCTTCGTTGTAGATGGCATTGTGTGGCAATACCGCAGATGCGGAGAACGCTGGGTTACCCAAGAAAGAGCCTTCTACTGCAAAAGGAACATTTTGCTGGAACGTAGACAAGTTCATGTTGGTCTCGATGTTCAAACGCTTGGTTGCCTGGTGTGTCAAGGCAATTCTTACCGTACCTCTTTCAAAGTCAACTGGTCGGAAAGAAGCTTCTTGGTAATTGTAAGATCCAGATAGGAAGAAAGTGGTCTTGTCATCACCACCAGATACTGACATTTCGTAGTTATTCAATCTACCTGCGCCCATTACTTCACGCTGCCAGTCATAGGTTGGTAAAGCCAATCCTAGTGCATCCAAAGCTGGTCTAGTAAGGGTTGTCCAGTTGGATGGAAGACGCCCCATGTTGCTCAAAGCATTGGCTTCAGGGTTTGCAACTCCAGAATTGATAAATGCATCTCTTCTCATGCCGTACCACTCAGGGCCACTAAGGATGTCCAAGAACTTCATTGGCTGAGTTTCTCCAGAGAAGGCATTGAATTCAAATTTTGCTTTTCCTTGCTTACCCTTTTTGGTCGTGATGATTACTACCCCGTTTGCGGCCTGGGAACCGTAGATTGCAGCAGATGCCGCATCTTTCAAGATTTCCATGGACTCGATGTCGTTCGGGTTCAAGAAGGCCAGTGGGTTAGACTGTGTAAAGGCAGCGTTGGACTGGTTGTTCAACTGTACCCCATCCACAATAAATAAGGGTTCGTTACCAGCGTTAATGGAGCCTACACCACGAATACGGATGTTTACCGCACCACCTGGGAGACCGTTAGACGATCTAACTTGTACACCTGATGCACGTCCTTGTAGCGCACGGTCAAATGATTGCAAGGGAAGGTTTTGGATCGCATCCCCTTTTACGGAAGAAACCGCGCCGGTCACTTCTCGCTTCGGCTGCGTGCCATATCCTGTTACAATCACCTCACTCAAAGCCGTAACATCGGATTCCAAAACCACATTGATGGTGGATCTGTTACCAATGTTCACCTCTTGAGAGATTAGTCCCACAAATGTGAAGACCAATACATTGCTTCCGGCAGGAACATTGACTGAATACTTGCCATCAATGTCCGTGGCAGTACCAATGGTCGTTCCCTTCACCAGAACTGTTGCACCTGGTACACCCATCCCATCTTCCGTAGATGTTACTGTACCGGTGATCACGCGACCTTGAGCAAATGCCATCGCATTTACCAAAAAGAGCGTGAGTCCTAGAAGTAAAATTTTCCTCATATTGGTTAATTTTTAGTTTTATAAACTCAATAATATCCCGAAAAACGGAATAACTCAAATTCATGACACCAAAAAAGGTGGAAAAGTTTAAGCTAGCAGTTAGCTTAAAAACCTGTTATTTAAAAGAATTCCAAATATAATGTTGTTTGGGCGGCCTGACTGAATACAAACACCTCATTATTTGGATTTTCTCAATGTTAACAAAAGTTAATTTTTTGATTTTTTTTTTAACAATTTGGAAAAAATGAAGGATGAGTGGATGAAAAAATTACAATTTCGGTAGCAGGATCTTTTTTTTCAATTTTTGATCCAACTCCAAATTCATCCCCAAAATTACCTTAACTGAGTTCAAAAGCCTATTTTTCAAAAGTGGAATTTTAAAAAATATAAGTTTACAAAGATTGAATTTATACTAATCTTCTATTAATTTTATTGATTTTGTAAAATTTTTAGCTGTTTACTGAACAGACACCGTAATTCTTCGATTTTTTGCCTGATTGGAGGCATTGGAATTGGGTAGCATCGGCTCTCGGAAACCCTTGCCTGCGACATTTATCCGATCTGGATTGGTACCAACATCCACCAAATAAGCTCTTACACTTTGAGCTCTTTGCAAGCTTAGCTTAAGGTTGTATTCATCAGAGCCTAGGTTATCCGTATGCCCAGTAATCAAGATCGACACCTTGGGATTGGCTTGTAAAAATCGATCGAGACGGCGAAGGGAACTCAAGGATTCTTGCTTCAATGCAAAGCTGTCGAAATCAAAAAACACATTTTCAAAAACAAATTCTTCCCCGGAAGCAATGGGAACCAACTCCACTTTCAAATCCTTCACATTTTTGATCGAATCCCGATCTACATTGTAGATTTTTGGTAAAAAACCTGCTTTTTCTACATAAAGGCCCGCAGCCTCTTGCTCAGGGTATAGCATCAAAAAGGCCCCATCTTGCCTATTGGATTGGAACTGGTAGCGAGTACTGTCATTGCCCAAGGATACCAATGAAAGGCTTGCCGAAATCGGCTCACCTGTTTTTGAATGGACCACTTGCCCGCCCGTAACGGTTAAATTGGATCCTAATTCAATTTCTTTGGGAAACTTGAATCGGTACAAATAAGCCCGATCTCCTACCCCATTGTTTGTGGACAATTCCGAATAGTAGGCATAATCTTCTTGGGCTGTAATAAATAAGGCCACCTGATCCAGTTGATCATTGATGGGCAAGCCCAAGTTTTCCGGTGCCTGAAATGCTCCTTCCACAACACGAGACAAAAAAATATCCATCCCTCCTAATCCTAAATGCCCATCTGAAGCAAAAAACAGGGTTTCATTGTTGAAGAATAAAAAAGGAGAAATCTCATCTTTTGGTGTATTGATTGGTGAACCTATATTTTTTGCTTCCGACCAGCTCCCATCCCCATTTCGTGCCGCATACCAAATGTCATTACCGCCCACTCCTCCTCTTCTATCCGAAGAAAAAAACAACAAGCGCCCATCTGCGGAGAGCGAAGGCTGAGAATCCCAAAAGGAAGAATTGATTTTTGAACCCATGTTCCTTGGCGATTGCCATTCTCCTCCCACCTTCTCCACACTGTAGAGATCACAGCTGCCATGACTATCTGGCGCATCACAGGAAGTGTAAATCAAAAAATTACCATCTGCAGTGACGGAGCAGGTTCCCTCGTTGTACGAAGAATTGATTTTGGAAGAAATGCTTTTAGGATTAGTCCAAATCTGGGCTGATTCAGCCTGCGAAATATAGATATCCTCCTTATCGTAAGCTGCCGTACCCCCTCGACGGGTAAAGAAAAGTTGCTTGCCATCAGCAGTCAATACTGGAAAATACTGCAAAGCAAAGCCGTTTAATGGGGATGGCAAGATTTCCTTTTCAATCTCTTTTTTCTGAGGTAGTAAAGACCCCACAAAATCTAGTTTCTGCTGCATCTCCAAAAAATAATTGCCCTGCTTAAAGGCTTCCGATGCCTGTTGCTCAACGATTTGAAATTCCCCGACAGCCTCCTCAAATCGGCCTTGCTTCAAATAGATGTTTGTTAATAGCCATCCAAAATCTACTAAATACTGGCTGTTTAGCGAAACCAAACGTGATTTTCCTTGCAGTGCGAGTGCCTCAGCCTCCTGAAATTTACCTTGGGTGAGTAGCAATTGGGTCGCCTTCTGATAGGCCTCTACAAACCTTTCCTCTCGAACAATTGCCGCTTGAAATTTGTGTAAAGCTTCGGGGTACTTCTTAAGTGTGAGGAGCATTTCGCCCTCTTGAAAAAGTTTGATTGCCCTCCCATCTGCTACCGAATACGACTGTGCATAGGCCTGAGGAGCCATCCACAACAGGAGTAGAAGCAGGAGGACTTGACGCATGGATTAAGGTATATCCATAAATTTATGCGTTTGGAGTGATATTTTCCAATGGGGATTACTTTTTATGTAGTCAATCAATTCTGGAAGCCGCTCAGAAGCCTTGCTCCATTCTGGCTGCAGCCTCCCTTCACAATTCTTGTTTACCAAGGCAGCATGCTCCTCAGCAAAGGATAGATCACTGGGATGATAGACCACCACCTTCAACTCGTCGGCAACTGCATAGATGGAAGGATGGGGCTTTTTGAATTTTTTAGGAGAGAAACATACCCAATCAAATTGTCCAGAGAACGGATGTGCACCGGAGGTTTCCAGGTGAACAGCAAAGCCGTTTGACTTCAATAGCTGGGTTAAGGGATCCAAGTTGTAAAGCAAGGGTTCTCCTCCAGTAATTACCACCAACCTGCCTGGAAAAGAAAGCGCGCCTGCAACTAGTTCTTCGATGGATACGATCGGCCATTTTCCTGCCTCCCAACTTTCCTTGACATCACACCAGACGCAACCTACATCACAGCCACCTAGCCGTATAAAATAGGCGGCATGGCCAGAAAATCGTCCTTCTCCTTGAATGGTGTAAAATGCCTCCATGAGTGGAAGCTGTAGCCCTGAAGCTACTTGTTCGTGTGTAGTCATCTGAATTTTTGGTAAAGCGGGTGATTCGACCGCTAGTAAGGCACAAAGGTAAGTGTTAAAATCGGAAGGATAAGTAAGAAGTACGATTTACGAAATACGAAGTACGAAATTTGTTGAGTGCTTCAAGCATTTTTTCAAAAGGAGACTCTTACAATTCCTTGCGCATCACGATTCGGTAATCCTCCACCCCGCCCTTAGGAAGGAGATCAACTACCTTGAAGCCTCGCTCAATTCCAAACTGGATCATCCCCGGAAAGCGGTTGCGTGTTTTAAAAAATACAGCTCGAAACCCATTCTCTTTGGCCCATCTTTCCTGCTCCTCTGCTAAGGCAGTGGCAATTCCTTTTCTCCGAAACTCAGGCCGCACCCCTCCCATCCAAGAATAAAACTGCTCGGGTAGTTCACTTTGATACCCTACCTTAAATCCAGCCAACTCCCCATCCCAGAGCGCTACCAGGGCAAGTGATACCCGATGCCGCAGGCGCTCCTCGTAAAAAGAAAGGGAGGCTTTTCCGGGGAACTCCCCTATCCGTTCGTGTAACCAAAGCAGCTCCGTGAGGCTAGCCTCACGGAGCTGTAGAGCAGGTGAATTTTCCATAGAAAGGTGGGAAAATGAAATCCTTTACTTGAATCTATTGCTTTTTGATAGTAGGATAAGTTACTCCCAATTGCTCTAAATAAGTCCCATACTTGGTTTCATCGTAGTAAAACTTCTCCAACTCTGGACGGAAACGATTCATGATGTCACGGTTCAAATAGATCGGAGGCGCATCCTCCTTCGTAATCATCGGCTTGTAGGTTTCCTCCTTGGTTTGCACATTCTTGAAGTAATCCCAGGCCTGTGTCACCAATTCCGGCTGCAGCAGGAAATCCAAAATGGTCATTGCTTCTGCTTTGGCACCTGCCGTAACTCCTTTATGAGCAATCGGGGTAGCCATCGCAATCGCATTGCTCCAGTGGTGCCCAGGAAGTCCAGGGATATTAGATGGAAAACGCAAGGTCACGGTAGGCACTACCCAAGATACATCACCGATATCATCGGAACCTCCAGAGATAGGCTCCTTCACAGGTACTCCCAACTCATCCAACTTGGTAGGCATCCCCTCCTCTTTGACTCCCAGTTCACGCTGCACTGCCTTGGCTAAAGCAATGTCATTTTCATCCCAAGCAGGCAAACCTACTTTTTGAATATTTTGGTACATTTTTTCAGCGATCACTTTATTGAAGTGACGTGGCCAAGCAGTACCCAGCACCTTGGAAGTCATGGTCGTCCCAGTCATCAAGGCGGCACCTTTGGCAATTTCATTTGCTTGGGCATACATTTCCATAATGCCGGTATAATTTACATCTCGGAAGTAGTACCAAATGGATGCTTTGGAAGGAACCACATTGGGTTGATCTCCCCCATCCGTGATTACCGAGTGAGATCTTTTAAGGGGATGTAGGTGCTCCCGCTTGTAATTCCACCCGATATTCATCAGTTCGGTGGCGTCAGCAGCACTTTTACCTCTCCAAGGAGCGCCTGCTGAATGCGCTGCATCTCCAGAAAAAGTATATTCCACAGAAATTAATCCAGTACCGGTCGCCTGCCCCCAGCTAACGCCGAGGTTATTGGCCACGTGGGTAAAAATACACAGGTCTACGCCGTCAAATTTACCATCACGAGCAAACCAGGCCTTGGCTGCTACTAGCTCTTCGGCAATACCTGGCCAAAGGATCAGCGTGCCACCAATTTGCTCCCGCTCCATCAGTTGCTTCACTGCAAGTGCTGCAGTAATGTTGAGTGGAATACCAGCATTGTGTCCTTCTCCATGGCCAGGGGCACCTTCTACTATGGGTTTGTAAAACGCTACTCCAGGATACTGAGAAGCTTTTGGAATGTTGTCTACATCAGATCCCAGCGCGATGACAGGGCCTGGACCATTGCTCCAAGTGGCAAACCAGGCGGTAGGAATGCCCGAAACGCCCCGCTCGATTTTAAAACCTTGTTTCTCCAAGATGCCCGTGAGGTACTTGGAGGATTCCACTTCTTGAAAGCCTAGCTCGGCAAAACTGAATATCTTATCTACCATCACTTGGCTCTGCTTGTGGTTGGCTTCGACAATAGTAGACACCTCCGCTTTTAAGGCTTCGATTTGCTTGGGGGTGAATTTCTTTTGAGATACGGCTGAAAAACAGATTCCAGCGACTAAGGCAAGAGTAAATGAGAGTTTCTGTACCATGCGAAAATTAAGTTTGGAGCTATTAATCTACCAAAAATTAGGATGAGAATTAAAAAAAATGAGGAAAGGCTTATTTAAGGGTTGGGCAGAAGAAAGAAAGGGAACTACAAAAGCCACCTAATTTTTCTATTTTTGCAGGATTATTGATAGCAAGCAACCGAAACAAACACCATGGCGGAGTACAACTTTAGGGAAATAGAAAAAAAATGGCAGGGAAAGTGGAGTGAACAAGGCACCTACACTGCCGAAATAGACCCCCTTCGTCCTAAATTTTATTCCTTGGACATGTTTCCCTACCCATCCGGAGCTGGGCTGCATGTGGGACACCCACTAGGCTACATCGCCTCAGATATTGTCTCTAGATTTAAGCTCCTCAAAGGCTTCAATGTGCTCCACCCCATGGGGTACGATTCCTTTGGCTTGCCAGCGGAGCAATATGCCATCCAAACAGGGCAACACCCTGCTGTGACTACCGAACAAAACATTGCACGCTACACCGAGCAATTGAAGAATATTGGATTCGCATTTGACTGGAACCGAGAGGTACGCACTTCCGATCCAGCCTACTACAAGTGGACCCAGTGGATTTTTATGCAGCTTTTTAATAGCTACTACGACCAAGAGGCCGACAAGGCGCTGTCCATTGTTAGCTTGGTGGCACGATTTGAAAAAGAGGGAAATTCATCTGTAAAAGCTGTTTGTGACGAGAGCACGCCTTCGTTTTCGGCAGAAGATTGGAAGGGATATACCGAAACTCAGCAGCAGCAGCTCTTGCTGCACTACCGCTTAACTTTTCTCGCTGAAACCACCGTCAACTGGTGTCCTGCTCTAGGTACTGTACTGTCCAATGACGAGGTGAAGGAGGGATTCTCCGAAAGAGGAGGTCACCCCGTGGAACGGAAAAAAATGATGCAATGGTCCATGCGTATCACGGC
The DNA here is from genome assembly GCA_947458475.1 of Cyclobacteriaceae bacterium. Lineage (GTDB taxonomy): Bacteria > Bacteroidota > Bacteroidia > Cytophagales > Cyclobacteriaceae > Algoriphagus. The sequence continues at coordinate 10,822 of CANGZP010000076.1, forward strand.
CTATGCAGATCGCTTACTCAAAGGATTGGATCGATTGGACTGGTCAGAGCCTATCAAAGAGATGCAGCGCAACTGGATCGGAAAATCCATTGGTGCAGAGGTGGTATTTGAAGTCAAAGGTTCGAGTAAAAAAATTCAGGTGTTCACCACCCGCGTGGATACCATCTATGGCGTGACCTTTTTGTCTTTGGCTCCAGAATCAGACTTAGCA
>CANGZP010000077.1 GCA_947458475.1 Cyclobacteriaceae bacterium
AGGGCAGCGCCCATCACTTCTCCGATGTGGCAACAGTAGTAGGAAGCCATCCACACCCAAAACCGGATTTGCAGGGGATTGACGCTAGGCTGCTCCTCGAGCAGATCCAACACGGGCTTGGCTTCGTAGGCCTGCGGAGGGCTCTGGTGTACCCGGCCGATGATGCCAGTGAGTACTTTTTTCTTACCAAACTGCACTAAAACCCGACAGCCAATCTGCAGCAGGGGCTGAAGCGGTTTGGGCACCTTGTAGGTAAACATTCGCGGAATGGGTACCGGCAAGATGACATCGACGAATTGAGATTCGCCTTCAGTCTCTGAAAAAGTATAGTCCGGAAATAGCGTGTCCACCAAATTAGTTCAACTGAGGTACCAATGCACGTGCTTCCTCGACAGTGGCCACCGGTCTGCGGCAACTGCGATTTACACATACGTAAATTAAGGCATTTCCTTCGGCATCCCCCAGTTTTCCTTCCAGAAGAGGGACGCTAGCTGTCGGAGATTCGGACCAAGCGACCACTGCATTGGGCAGGTAATTTGCCAGCAGCGCCAAGGCTTTTTCTTTTGCTCCCCTACCCACAATAGCAATCTCTGCTGTAGGCACGAGGCTCTCCAGGTAAAAGTTGGCCCAATTGCACAAAAAGCCAGGTTCTTTCAGCACCAGTTCCTTCATCCCCCCCAGCATGCGCGCCGCAATTTTTCCATAATTCTCCTGGTAGGTAAATAGGGAAAGTTGATGTAAACTGCGCGCAAGGATGGAGTTGGAAGCAGGAATGACGTTATCAAAAAGTTCTTTTTTGTTGGCAATCAATTTTTCTGCAGTCGGGTCGCTGAAATAAAAATACCCATCTTCGGCATCGTAAAAACGTGCCAAAACCACCTCTGCTAGCGTTTTCGCAAAGCTGAGGTGTCTTGACAATCCACTTGCCGAAAAGGCCATCAAGGAGGCTCGGATCAAGGCTGCGTAGTCCTCCAAAAAGGCGGGGGTGTAGGCCTGTCCATTTTTGTAGCTGCGGTACAGAATCCCGGCTTGAAAGAGTTTGACTTGTACAAAATCTAGGTTGCGCAGGACAAGCTCCAAATACTCTTCCTCTCCCGAGGCGAAGTAGGCTTGGATCAAACCAGTATCCAGCAATCCATTCCAGCCAGCTAGGACCTTGTCGTCCTTGCCTGGATAGATCCGCTGGTTGCGGTGCTGGAGCAAGAGCTTTTTGACAAGCTCGAGCTTTTGGAGAAAATCTTCGAGGGGAATGCCCTGCTCCATGGCCACTTGCTCGTAGGATTCCACTTGGAAAAGAATATTGACCCCTTCCTCCCAGTTGCCTTCGGGTCTGATGGAATACAAGCTGCTAAACCAGCCAAAATCCGCCCCGAGAAGTCCCTGCAGCTCGGCGGAAGTCCAAGTATAAAACTTCCCTTCCACCCCTTCGCTGTCCGCATCTTGGGCTGCGTGAAAACCGCCTTCTTCTTGCATCATCTCGGCAAGGAGCCAGTCTTTGGTTTCCCGCACTTTTTCCAAGTAAAACCGATCCTGACTTAACTGAAAGGCTTTGGAGTAAAGTTCGAGCAGCTGCCCGTTGTCGTAGCCCATCTTTTCAAAGTGGGGGGCAAACCATTCTCCATCGACAGAGTATCGGGCAAAGCCCCCGCGAAGGTGATCGTAGATCCCTCCCATCCCCATTTTTTGGAGGGTAAAAAAAACGGCTTTTTGCAGGTCGGCTCGTGCAGCGAGGAGGGCATAATCAAGTACAAAGTGCCAGATGGCTGGCATGGGAAACTTAGGAACACGGTTCATTCCTCCCCATTCCGAATCAAACTGGGCGGAAAGTTTGGTGATGACTTCCACCAATTCGTCCGGGTCCAAGTCCCCTTCTTCGGCTTGAATGCCGTATTTGTCCGTTTCCTTGCGGTTGAGACTCCGCCCAAATCCCTCGGCACTTTCTGCCAACTGATCCGCATGGACAGCGTAGGCATCGGCAATGCTGCCTAGGAGTTGTTTCCACTTGCTATTGGGGAAATAGGTGCCTCCATAGAAAGGCTTCTGGTTGGGCATCAAAAAGACGTTGAGGGGCCATCCTCCCTGAAGTCCCATAGCCTGCACCGCATCCATGTAAATATTATCTAGGTCGGGACGTTCCTCCCGATCGATTTTGATGCAGACAAAGTGCTCGTTCATTAGTGCCGCAGTGGCAGTATCTTCAAAGCTTTCCCGTTCCATCACGTGACACCAGTGGCAGGCCGAGTAGCCGATGGATACCAGGATGGGTTTGTTTTCTACTGTGGCGCGGTTCAAGGCCTCTGGACCCCAGGGGTACCAATCCACGGGATTGTGGGCATGCTGCAGCAGGTAGGGACTTTGGGAATGAAGGAGTCGGTTGGCGGACATGGAAATTTTCGAGTTGGGGTAGCGAACCTAGCGTTCCAGTCTGGATTTCACGTCTTGGATTTCCACGGAAAAATCAAATTCCCCGTGGAGCCGTTCCAGTTTACCCAGTAAAGTTTGGAGAAACTTTCGATGTGCTTCAGAATCGGGATTGAAGGAACGGTGGGCCAGTTCGAGCTGTATTTTTTGAATTTCGGCTACCTTTTGCTGGGTCTCTGGGCTGAAACTAAACTGCTGCCATTTTTCCCAGATGTAGTTTTCTGCTTCTTCCGAGGGATGCACTAGATCCGATTTGTAGAAGCGGTAGTCTCGGAGCTCGTCTATTAGGATTTCATAAGCGGGAAAGTAGGTGACTGCCTCCAACTGTTGCTCCAGCTGTGCACAGAGCACGCGCAGCAAGCTTTTGCTCAACTGGTTTTCAGCGATCCCCTCTTTGGTGTGGCGAACAGGGCTGAGGGTCAAGATGATTTGCAGGTTGGGATGCAGCTGAGTTAGCATCCTCAAGACCGGCCGAAGTCCATTTTCCAATTCTTCCAGGCTGGAGAGCTTTTTTTCAAAGAGGGCTGCGGGTTGTTTGTGACAGTTGGCCACCTTCCCAAAATCCCGATGGCTGTAGAGCCAGGCTGTACCCAAGGTGAGTACCAGGTGGGAAGCCTTCTTCAGGGAATGATGCAAGCGGAGCATTTGACGGCTGAAGTTTTCCTCCAATTCAGTTGGAGTGGCGCCCTTCACGTCAGAATGGGCTCCATAATGCACAAAAACCCCTTCTCGCTCCACTATTCCCGCTGAATTCATTTGTGTAGGAGGAATGGCTTTTTGGAGGAGATCGGCCAAGTTGAGCGGATGAAAAAGCGTCCCAAAAGGATTGATGAGTACCTCAAATTTTGCTGCTTGCATCCTTTCCCCGATGGTTTGCGCAAAGCAAGAGCCCAGACTCACTACTTTGGAAGAGTGGCTGATGGGAAAAGGGGAAGCAGGAATGGGAAAATCAATCGACCAACGCATGGGGTGAAGTTACTACTAGATTTTTTTCAAGAAGGATATTTTTCCTTCATAAAATTGAAGGACTGTTTGATGAGTTCACGTAGGACTGTTTCATTCACATCCGAAAGCTTTTTGATGTAAACGCAGGAAGCCCCTGTTTTATAGTGGCCTAATTGGGCAAAAAGGTTCTCGAACTTTGCCTCCATACAGGCCATTAAATAGAGAGAAATAGCTGCCTTTCTGGGAGAAAAGCCTGCAATCAGAAATTCCCCTTTTCTACCGCTTGGGTAGTGGTATTTGTAGGTACCAAAGCCTACGATCGACTCCCCCCACATCACGGCGATCTCTCCAGTCTCTTCTTCCATGATTTTTTTGAGTGCCATCGCATCTTCTCTCATTTTGGGAGCAGCAGTGGAGAGCAAATACGCATCTACGGAAGCAGTAGTGGGTTGGGTCTTATTTTCAGCCATTGTCAGATTTGGTAAAGTTCAATTGGCAGCTGATCCGGATCCGAAAAAAAAGTAAATTTCTTCCCTGTATGTTCATCGACCCGAATTGGTTCTACCTTAATTCCTAAGTTAGTCAAAGTTTCGACTTCATTTTGAATATCCGCAACGGCAAAAGCCAAATGTCTAAGTCCACAGGCCTCCGGTCCAGTGACTCGACTGGGAGGATCGGGAAAAGAAAAAAGCTCGATTAGGTAGGTTCCGTTAAGTTCCAAATCCAACTTGTAGGAACGCCTTTCGGCTCGGTAAATTTCCTTAATTGGTTTGAATCCAAGGACTTGGGTATAGAATTTTTTGGAAAGGACATAATCCGAGCAAATAATTGCGATATGATGTAGTGCTGAAAGTTGGAGCATACTTCCGAGAGAATGGGGCTTGGTACAATTCTTACGAGGAACTAGAAGCAAGATAATGCCATTTAACGAGAACCTTAACTAGTTGGAATTCTAGTCAACAGGTTCATGGTTTTGTTTTCCGATTGTCTGCTGTAAAAACTGATTTCTAATCTCGAATCTGCATTAGATAATTCCAAATAATTGTACTTCGCCTGAGCACGCCTGACTTTATTCTTTTCTTCCTTCTATTATTATAACGCCCCGCAATGCTGCGGGGTAAACTTCCTCCGGAGCGGTTTTTAAATGTTCAAGGAAATCATGAATAAAATAACTTTGGCAATCTTGCCCCAGAGAGGGCAATATATTAATAGAAAAATAGGAAGATCAATTTAGGGCGCGCTCCGGAGGTGCGCTACATTTTAAAAAAAAATAAACCAACAAAAAGCCACAAAAAAAAGACTCTCCTTCTAGGAGAGTCTTTTAAAAAATGTTGGGTGACTTATTTTTTACTTGGTAATGGTGATGGTTTCGGTTACGACTTCTTTTCCATCAACCATTTTGATTTCCTTCTTCACCTCTTTGTTGATTAGCGCTGTTTCAGCTGCCTCTCCATGTGGCTTTTCAGAAATGTGTGGTGCAATGACCAAGGCAACGATAGACATCAATTTAATCAAAATGTTCATCGATGGACCAGAGGTATCTTTGAATGGATCCCCTACCGTGTCACCTGTAACAGATGCCTTGTGTGGTTCAGATTTTTTGTAGAATATTTCACCATTGATTTCTACACCTTTTTCGAAGGACTTCTTCGCATTGTCCCATGCGCCACCGGCGTTGGACTGGAACATACCCATCAATACCCCTGAAACAGTGACACCGGCAAGCATACCCCCCAATACCTCAGGACCGAAGGCGAAACCAACGATAATTGGGGAAATCAAGGCGATCGCTCCAGGAGCAATCATCTCACGGATAGAAGCTTTAGTAGAGATCTCTACGCATTTCTCGTACTCAGGCTTGGCTTTGTACTCCATGATGCCTGGGATCTCACGAAACTGGCGTCTCACCTCGTTTACCATGTCCATAGCTGCTCTACCTACCGCGGCAATTGCCAAGGAAGAGAAGATAAACGGAATCATACCGCCCACAAATAGTCCGGCAAGTACGTCAGCTTTGTAAATGTCGATCGCATCAATGCCTGCGATGCCCACGAATGCTGCAAACAAAGCCAAGGAAGTCAAGGCAGCAGAAGCGATGGCAAAACCCTTACCTGTCGCTGCAGTGGTATTTCCTACCGCATCCAAGATGTCGGTACGGCCACGAACTTCTTCAGGAAGCTGGCTCATCTCAGCAATACCTCCTGCGTTGTCCGCAATAGGTCCGAAAGCATCAATTGCCAACTGCATCGCAGTAGTAGCCATCATGCCTGCAGCAGCGATTGCCACTCCATACAAACCAGCAAATTCATACGCTCCATAGATACCCCCTGCCAAAACCAGGATAGGAAGAACGGTAGACTCCATACCTACAGAAAGGCCACCAATAATGTTGGTTGCGTGTCCAGTAGCTGATTGTTTGATGATGGAAAGTACAGGGCGCTTGCCCATAGCAGTATAGTACTCTGTAATGATTGACATCAAGGTACCTACTACGAGACCCAAGATGATCGCATAGAATACATCCATGTTGGTAAATTCATAGCCACGGATGGAAAGTGTCTCAGGAAGCATGTACTTCACGATAAAGAACGAAGCGATACCGGTAAACACGATGGAAGACCAGTTGCCCATGTTCAAGGCTTTTTGTACATCTCCGTTATCATCTTTGATGGTTACAAAGGCCATACCCATGATGGAGAAGATGATACCGAGTCCTGCCAATACCATTGGCAATAGGATTGGGGCGATACCGCCAAAGTTATCTACGGATACGATTTCACGTCCCAAAACCATGGTAGCAAGGATAGTGGCCACATAAGAACCGAACAAATCGGCACCCATACCGGCTACGTCACCTACGTTATCGCCTACGTTGTCAGCGATAGTCGCTGGGTTACGCACGTCATCCTCAGGGATACCTGCCTCGACCTTACCTACAAGGTCAGCTCCTACGTCAGCAGCTTTGGTGTAGATTCCACCACCTACGCGGGCAAAAAGTGCGATGGATTCTGCTCCTAGCGAGAAGCCTGCAAGCACTTCCAGTGCTTTTTCCATTTCAAGTCCATTGACACCGGCACCAACCGATACCACATAAACTTGGTAAAAAATGATAAATAGGGAACCCAATCCCAAGACAGCTAAACCAGCTACCCCAAGCCCCATGACAGACCCACCGGTAAAGGACACCTTTAAGGCATGCTTTAGGCTAGTTCGTGCAGCCTGAGTGGTACGTACGTTGGCTTTGGTGGCAATCTTCATTCCGATGTATCCGGCTAGGGCGGAGAAAAATGCCCCAATCAAGAAAGATACCGCGATGATCGGGCTAGATGTAGGTACTAGTGTACCTGACCAAGCCAAGACAATTCCTGCGATCACTGCAAAATAGGAAAGAACTTTCCATTCCGCTTTCAAAAATGCCATGGCACCATCGGCGATGTAGCCGGAGAGTTCCACCATGTTTTTATCCCCTGTGGGCTGCTTGGTCACCCAGGCAGATTTTACTGCCATGATGAGTAGGCCAACCAATCCCAATGCTGGGACTAGGTAAATAAGCGCTTGTTCCATAAACTCGTGTAAATGTTGTGTGTTGTAAATAATTCGGCAAAGATACGATTAATCCCTTTTCTGCCAAGTCTGAAAGTTCTGGCATTTTTGGATTTTTTTAGGTGGGTTCAAAAGCCCCGAGTTCCGCATTGTTGGAAGCAGTTTGGAATGGAAAGCGATCTAGTTTTTAAAATGAGTGCACTAGTTTATCTGGGGAGTAAAATTTAAGGGGCCGACTGAAAAAATTTATAGAAAGTTCTAAATTTGCCTCCACATCGGGGTGTGGCGCAGTCCGGTAGCGTACACGTCTGGGGGGCGTGTGGTCGCAGGTTCAAATCCTGTCACCCCGACTTTTTACACCTTTTAATTCATTGAAAACCAACATTTTATCTGTTGGTTTTTTTTTGATTCCGATATAGGTCCTAAAAAAAATTTAAAAGTTGGGCCAAAGGAATTTATTTTTCAATCCACCTGAAAGGCTACCTCGTTTCGGCGATTGATCACATCCCAAGGAGCGTTGTAGCCCATGTACAGCAGGGGACCCTTTGTACGAATGTTGTTTTCTTGGAGCACCTGAGTCAAGATTTGGGCGTATTTGGCTATTTTTTCATCAGAACTGTATCCTCCGAAACGCAAGACCGCAAGCGTCTTTGTCTCTTGTTTTACCAATGAAACTGCATTGGAATTGGGAGTTGGCAGGTCCGATAGTTGGTACTGGCTGGGCATCACAAAAGACATGGAAGCATCCGTATCCGACATGTTCATGATGACAGGTGAAGTCATGGCAATCTTTTGTTGCTGCTGATTTCCACCAAAAATATAGTTGGCCACTACCCCGAAGCTTTTGTTCCCATTGGAGTCGTAGCGCTTGCCCCCCAATTTGGTCTGGGCCAAAATCATCTGGGGATACTCCCTGATTTCGACCTCTCCCACTGTTTTTAATACTTTATAGTTCGGCGTCTCGATCCCTTTAAACCGAAATGAGAAAAAAGAGATCAGTCCCCCTAGAATCAACACGCTACCCGCAATCCAAATGACAGTTTTCATGTAGTGGAAACATGGGAGATGAGAAAAAAGTTTGAAATGGCTAGTCTGATTGCCTTAGCATAAAAATCCTGGGGCAGACCCTGTTGATTGTGATCTGCGACCTTGAGTTTTCAAAAAACCGACCGAATTATCGAAATGGAGGATGGTGGGGTGGTGAAAAAAGTGTCAAGTAGTTAGTAATTAGTAGCGAGATGTAAAAGAACCAAGAGCCAAGAAGCGAGACAAACCCTGCTCTATAAGCAGAATTTATTTGGCATCAGCACTAAGTCTAAAGTCTTGGTTCTTGCATCTTGTATCTAGAGTACTTGGTACTTTGTACTTAGTTCTTAGTACATTTCTTTACCATATCGCAGCATTCCCCCCAAACAGTCTATAACTTACCATAAACTCATGCGTTTGGTTGGGAAGGAGGTAGCTTCGGAGCATCGGCCATTCGTACACATAACCGAAGCGAAGCTTGCCCATCAAGACTCCCAATTGTGCATTGTTGGCATAGTCTACCCGGTGGCCGCCGCCTACCCAGAACTTGTCCTTGAACAAGAACTTCATGTTGAACTCCACATTCGCTGGCAAGTCCGCCTGCGTTCTCCACATCGCATTGGTGATCAACGTCATGTTCTCAGAGAAGCGGTTGCGGTAGCCTGCCTGCGCGATGCTTACCCGTGGCTTCTTGTCCATAAACACATCCCCACTGCTGATGCTTCCTTGGTTCACGTTATTCACCCCATAGGAAATGTAGTAATCCGGGTGAGTGATCGACATACCGATATTCAAGTCCAGCACATTCATGTCGGCAAAGCCGCCAACGTACTGGGCTAGCGTAGGGTCGTTGGCTTGTTCCGAGGTCAGTCTGGTGCCATCAAGTCGGATGCTGTTGATGTTCAATCCTGCACCCATGCGTAGGCCTGCCTTCTCACTTACTTGGATACGCGTGGCGTAGCTCAAGATCAATTCCGATTCGGTAAAGGCACCGTACTCGTCGTTGAGTAGGTTCACTCCGATCGCATTCTTGCCTGCGTCAGAGGATCCACCAAGATTGGCGAAGTCCAGTTCCGCAGATACAAAGTAGGACTTGGGTGCTCCTTCCCAACCAGCCCACTGGTTGCGGACTAGCCCTTTAACCATCGAGCCTTCGTAGGCTGTCAGCGCAGGATTGAAGTAGCCTTGCAAGTGGCTAAACTGGGACATGTATTTTCTTGACTGCGCCAATGCTCCTAAGGAAAGTAGCAGGGCAAGGAATAGGGTAGTTATTTTTTTCATATGCGTTTTTTTGTACTAAGTACCAAGTACAAAGTACCAAGATCGTTTAGGAGCAAGATCCGAGTTCGAATGCAAATCCCTACTTGGTACTTTGTACTTCTTACATTGTACTATTTTCTAATCAAATTCAACATGCCTCGTCTCATCTCTCCAGTCTCTTTGATCTGGATAACCCAGAAATAGGTGCCGACAGCGAGCTCTTTGCCATTGAAGGTGCCATCCCAACGGGTATCGGGATTTTCAGTACTAAACAAAGGCTTTCCATCCTTTTCAAATACCATGATCCGTACTCCCTGGTAGAATCTAACCTCAGGAACACCCCAAGTATCGTTGATTCGGTCTCCATTCGGGCTAAATGCACTGTAAACGGTAACAGAAGAAACATCTGGTCGTGATCTTCGAATCTCAAAGAACTTCTCGATGGTATTTCCATCTCGATCTCTTACCCGAACCACGATACTAAAGGTAGTTTTTCCAGCGGCAGGCTCTTTACTACTCCAGAAGAGAATGTTATCCTTGATTTCAAAGTACTTGTTATCGTAGCCGGTGCCAAATAGACTTACCACGTGGATTTTGTCTATTGGATCGTTCACTACAAATGCACCAACTGGAATGAAGAAAGTAGTTGTACTAGCCTCAAAACTGTTGTTGTTAATTGTAACATCTCTTGGCGCAGGCTTAGGCAATACCCTAACAGACTGGGAAATCGATAGCTTATCTGGATTCTCAATTCCTTTTGGTAAATTAAATGCCCCTGGAATTACATAAAGCCCTCTTGCTAATACATTCAAATTTGCTGTATTCCAAGTCACTCCCACATCAAAGGATTGTCCGTCCGTAGTAAGTACAGTAGCCTTAGTTGGTAATGTAGGGAAAGTCCCCCATGCTGTCTGAACAGTACCAAGTGCTACAACTGAGAGCATCCTCGCAGGGATAATCTCCAGTTTACCAGAAACAAATACAATATCATAGTTGCTATTCGAACTAACCGAACCTTGATTTATTCCATAAATCCCTGGTTCCTCTCCCGAAACCCTTACTAATGTTCCAGAGATCACCTTATCCTCAGCATCAAGCCCCTTTAAACCTGCAACAAGATAGGTTAGCAATGGGTCCACTCTACCAAAAATCTTAGTCTTATTTTGGGCTGTGATGGTCAATGGAGCTTTGGTTATTGCCAATTGACCACCTACAAGAGTCAAGTCGTAATTCGCATCCAATCCTCCAGTCAAAGTGATCGGATAAGTACCTACTGCTGAACTTACAGTGGCAGTCGTCGCTATGCTTGGTTCTTCGGAGACTTTGGTATCTCCATTCACTAATCCAGTGTAGGCAAAAGTCAAGGTAGGATTCGCATCCCCATACACTTTGGTCTTATTCTGTGCTGTGATCGTCAATGATGCTTTGGTCACTGTCATCTCCCCCGCTACTCGAGTGATTTCGTAGTTTGCATCAGATCCTCCAGTCAAAGTGATTGGATAGTTACCAACTGCTGAACTTGAAGTGGCAGTCGTCGCTATGCTTGGTTCCGTGGACACTTTAGTGTCGTCATTCACTAATCCTGTGTAGGCAAAAGTCAAGGTAGGATTCGCATCCCCATACACTTTGGTCTTATTCTGTGCCGTGATCGTCAATGGAGCTTTGGTCACTGCCATCTCCCCCGCCACTCGA
>CANGZP010000078.1 GCA_947458475.1 Cyclobacteriaceae bacterium
ATTGGTTGACCCTCGTATTTCCGATCGCTACTGCGACCTCCTTTTTCGATACTGCAGGGCCCAATATTCCAAAAGCATTTCCAATCCAAAGTCCAAGAGAGGTCGCTGCAGCCATGCTCACAGGCGCTGCCAAAGGGGAAAAGAAAATTTTCCCCTCCACCTTCTTTCGAAGCCTCCTATTCTTGAATCGATTTCTCTTTTTCGTCCAGCCTCTAGCACAATACCTTGAATACAACAAATTCAAAAATTGGCTTTCCAAATCCAGATCCTAAATCATTTTCTCCGCTTCACTATGAAAAATCTGCTCCTCAGCCTATCGGTTCTTTCCCTATTGGCCTCCTGCCAGCAGCGCGAAACCTTTCCAGATACCCTACCCATGCAAGTGGCCAAGGCTTATGGCTTTGAAAACTGGGATCAGGTCAAGTCCATCGGCTACACCTGGAATGTGCAGCGAGATTCGGCCACGGTCGTGTCTCGAACTTGGAAATGGAACATCCAAGACAGCACCGTATCCTATGCTGGAGCAGACACCAGTTTTACCTACAGCCTCGTGGCAGACTCCCTACCGAAGCAAGACGGTGCCTTTATCAACGACAAGTACTGGGCTCTGATGCCCTTCCAGTTGGCCTGGGACAAAGGCTACACCTACGAAGTGACTGAAAATGCTAGCAGCCCTATCCAAGGACTTCCGGCTACCAAGTTGAGCATCTTGTATGGTGCTGAAGGAGGCTATACCCCTGGGGATGCCTACGACCTTTATCTCGATGCAGCGCACAAAATTCTAGAGTGGACCTTCCGCAAAGGAAATGCTCCCGAGGGCCGCACCTGGACCTGGGAAAAGGCAGTTCCTTATGGCCCGATTCACATCAGTTTGGAGCACAAGGACCCAGAAGGAAAGCGCTTCATTTGGCTCACAGATGTGACCATCAACTAAGACAGTCCAAGCCTCCCCCTTCAAATTTCGAATTCGTAAGTTCCTTCCTCATGAAAAAATCATCGCACTCCACTAGGCGAACCTTTCTGCTTCAATCGGGAGCTCTCCTCGGCGCTGGCCTCCTCAGCAATCCGCTTTCCGGTTGGGCTGATCCCCTCCAAAAATCATGGACGGTAGGCGAGATCATGGACCTGTTTATTTCCCAGGTACCCAAGGCTCCCTTTGCACAGACGGTGGATACCATCAAAATTGGATCGAGAGACACGGTGGTCACTGGGATCGTCACCACCATGTTCCCCAGCATAGCGATCATCAAAAAGGCGATTGAGTTGAAGGCCAATCTCATCATTCCCCACGAACCCACCTTTTACTCTGGGCAGGACGAGACCGATTACCTTCAAAACGACCCCGTCTTCCGTGGCAAATACGACCTGCTCGCCCAAAATCAGTTGACCATCTGGAGAAACCACGACTATGTGCACCGCATGCAAGACGATGGGGTACGAATAGGCGTGGTGGAAGAACTGGGATGGCAGGCCTACTACACCCCTGGAAGCCCAATCTTGCAGATTCCGACCACTACCCTAAGGTCAGTGATCGACCACATCAAAACACGAATGAAAGTGCCTGCGATGCGCTTTGTGGGCGATCTAGATCAACCCTGCTCCAAGGTGCTACTCCTGCCCGGTGCTGTAGGTGGAAAAACCCAAATCACCCGAATTCAAGAACACCGCCCCGATGTGCTGATCTGTGGGGAATCCAACGAATGGGAAACTCCCGAATACGTGAAAACCGCTCAAGAACTCGGCATGAAACTTTCCATGGTAGAAATCGGCCACTCCGCCAGCGAAGAAGGAGGCTCAGAATTTGTAAAAAACTGGTTGGAAACCCATGTTCCAGGCGTCCCGGTCTATCACATTCCCTCTGGCAATTCCCTGTCGGTTTACTAACTTTAGCTTTCCAACCCCCATTTAATTTCCTTTCCATGAAACGCATTTTTCTCGCTCTTTTCCTTGCCATTTCCCCCCTCCTCTCCTTCGCACAGCAGAAGCTGAGCGCGGAAGAAAAAAAGCTAGTGGAGCGCATCGATAAAAATTACCAGGAGACAGTAGCGCTCTTGGAGGAGGTGGTCAACATCAATTCGGGCTCCCTCAACCTAGAAGGTGTTCGGGAAGTGGGCCGCGTTTTTGAGCGGGAATTTCAAAAAATTGGATTTCAAACCGAATGGGTAGATGTCCCTGCAGAAGTGAAGCGCGCGGGTCATTTTGTAGCTACTCGAACAGGTACGAAAGGGAAAAAACTTTTTCTGATTGGCCACTTGGACACCGTTTTTGAAAAAGACATGCCCTTTACCCCCTTCACCTGGCTCAATGACAGCACCGCCACTGGCCAAGGTGCTAACGACATGAAGGGCGGCGATGTGCTCGTGCTTGCCAGCCTCAAGGCCCTAGACGAGCTCGGCTACTTGAAGGACCGAACCATCACCGTGTATTTCAATGGAGACGAGGAAAGTACTGGAAATGCAACCTTGGCTCGTAAAGACTTTATCGAACGGGCAAAGCAACACGAAATCGCCCTTGCCTACGAGACCGCTCAAGGTTTTGGTGGAGCCACCGTCGCTAGACGCGGTGCTTCTGGCTGGACCTTGAAAACTACGGGAAAGCAAGGCCACTCCAGTGGAGTATTTGGCCAAAATGCAGGCTATGGAGCCATCTACGAAGCGGCGCGAATCTTAAACGAATTTAGAGAAGCCCTTGCCGGAGAACGCTACCTCACGTTTAATCCAGGGCAGTTTGTGGGCGGCTCCGACGTCAACATCAACTCAAGCACAGGTGGTGGTAGTTCCCTTGGCAAGACCAATATCGTGGCCAGAGAGGCGATTGTAACTGGCGATTTGCGCTTTTTAGGAGAAGCACAAAAAGAAGCGGCTCGCGCCAAAATGCGGGAGATCGTTGCCAATAACCTGCACCAAACGGATGCGGAAATTACCTTTTACGATTACATTCCCTCCATGGAGCCTACTCCGGGCAACTATGCACTAGCCGAAACGCTTAGCCAAGTCAGCCAAGACCTGGGTTATGGACCCGTGAAGCCAGGAGATCCGGGTAGCCGCGGTGCGGGAGATATCTCTTTTGTGGCTTCTTTTATGGACAGTTTGGATGGCCTAGGTGCATCCGGCTCGGGAGCCCATGCTCCTGGAGAAACCATCAACATGAAGCAATTTCCTTCCTTGATCAAACGAAATACGATTCTCTTGTACCGTCTGACCCGATAAGTTGATGAAAAAAATTATCCTCCCCGCCCTCTTGGCCTTGATCCTATTATCCAGCCAAACTCCTAAAACTGCAGATCCCAAGCCCATGCCGCCCAAAAAAATTATCGTTTACCAGGTATTCACTCGACTTTTTGGAAATACAAACAGCAGCAACATTCCTTGGGGCAATAAGGAACAAAATGGGGTGGGCAAGTTTAACGACTTTACGGATGCCGCCTTGGCAGAAATCAAAAAGTTGGGCGTATCCCATGTCTGGTACACCGGCGTACCACATCACGGGGTCATCGGCGATTTCCCAGAAATTGGCGTCAAATCCGATGATCCGGACGTGATCAAAGGCCGTGCAGGATCTCCCTATGCGGTGCGAGACTACTACCAGGTCAATCCAGATCTTGCCGTAGATGTCACCCGCCGGATGGAAGAGTTTGAAGCGCTGATTGCCCGTACGCATGCCCAAGACATGCAGGTGATCATCGACATCGTGCCCAACCACGTGTCGCGTCATTACGAAGGTAAAAACAATCCCAATGGAGTTCAGGATTTCGGTGCTGGGGACGACAAAGCAGTGGCTTACCACAAGGACAACAACTTCTACTACATCCCTGGGGAATCCTTTCGAGTTCCTGAATCCAAAAATGGCTACCAACCCCTGGGAGGTGAAAAACATCCGCTAGCAAATGGCCTATTTCAAGAAGACCCCGCGAAGTGGACGGGGAATGGCTCCCGAAAGGCACAGCCCGACTTCTACGATTGGTACGAAACAGTCAAAATAAACTACGGAGTCAGCCCAGAGGGCAAAAAGGAGTTTGCCGAACTGCCCGCCGATGTAGCGACCTTGGATTGGAGTACCCATTACGCATTTTGGCAGGGAAAAGCGGTGCCCGACTCCTGGAAAAAATTCAAGGACATCACCCAATTCTGGTTGCGCAAGGGAGTGGATGGCTTCCGATTTGACATGGCCGAAATGGTCCCAGTGGAGTTCTGGTCCTACCTCAACTCCCACATCAAAAAGACAAATCCCGATGCTTTCCTTTTGGCGGAGGTGTACAATCCAAGTCTTTACCGCGACTACATCCAGAAGGGAAAGATGGATTACCTCTACGACAAGGTAGAGCTCTACGACACGCTAAAGCACATCATCCGTGGCCATGGCTCCACGGACAATTTGGTGCCAATCCTGCAAGGCTTGTCGGATATCGAGCACCACATGCTGCACTTCCTCGAAAACCACGACGAGCAGCGGATTGCAAGTCCAGAGTTTGCTGGCAACCCTTGGAAGGCCCTGCCGGCAATGGTGGTTTCGGCTACGAGCACTACCGCACCGACGATGATTTACTTTGGACAGGAAGTGGGTGAGCCAGGCGCCGAAATGGCCGGCTTTGGACAGCCCAGCCGCACCTCGATTTTTGACTACATCGGCGTTCCTCAGCACCAAAAATGGGTCAATGGAGGAAAGTTTGACGGTGGGCAACTTTCGGACAACGAAAAAGCGCTCCGCAACTACTATTCGGAAGTGCTCAACTTTACACGCAACAGCTCTGCGCTGATGGGTGAATACCTGGAATTGCACACCTACAATCGAAAGTTAAATCCAGCCTACACCGACAAAACCTTTGCTTTTGCACGCTGGGACAAGGATCAAAAGTTGCTTGTCGTGACCAACTTTGACGAACACCAATCCGTGAATACTATCCTCCACCTTTCCCCTGAGCTCTTGAAAGCCTGGAATTTGAAACCAGGAACCCGAGAATTGAAAGAAGGAATGTTTGGCAAGAAAACCACCCAACTTCGTGTCGACGAGAAAGGTGCCCAGATCGACCTAGTCCTAGGCCCATGGGAGTCGGCGGTATTTGAGGTGAAGTAAATTGACCTCAATAAGTGGTCAAAGCACAAAATAAGCAGGACTTATTTTGTGCTTTTTTATTTAAGATTCCTTTCATTTTTTCCCCTCCAAGCAATCTATTTTATCTTGGTTGTAACTTTTTTTAAGTTCCTGCAACTTATATGAAAATCTATTCAATTGGATTCAACGGGAGAAAAGGCATTTCTAGAAATCTTAGGTAAGCATGAACGCATAATTCATAAAATATGCCATGCTTATGGTTCTGACGCTTCTGCTAAGCAAGACCTTTTCCAAGAAATTATTTTACAGTTGTGGAAGTCCTTTTCAAGTTTTCGAAACGAGTCCAAAATAAGTACCTGGATCTATCGAATTGCGCTAAATACAGCATTCACTCACCATCGAAGAAGTAAATCAAAGGTTACCCTAAGTTTTTTTGGTGTTTTTGATGAAGATAAAGCGGAAGAAAACGAAGAGGGGGCTTATCAAGAAAATCTAACTCTTTTATACGGTGCAATTGCTAAACTTTCAGAATTAGAAAAAGCAATTGTCATGCTCTACCTAGACGACAAGAGTTACGAGGAAATGCAAGAAGTACTCGGTATCAATCAGGGTACTTTGCGGGTAAAAATGAACCGCATCAAAGAAAAAATGCGTGACATCACGAAATCGAAGCAGCATGGAACTAGATAAATTAAAGGAATTGTGGATGGATTCGAACAAGTCTTCAATCCCCATTGATGAAGACAAGTTGCGCCAGATCCTAAGTACTAGTTCAAATGGCCCAATTGCTAAAATGAAACGAAACTTAAAACTTGAGGTGATTTCGCTGATAATTGTCTATGGCCTTCTACTTTGGGCAACTTCAAATGAAGACTACTCAATTTTTACAACCTTTGATTATGTGCTGCTTCCAGTTACCGGCATGCTCTTTTTAATTTATGCTAGTATCAAATACAAGCAGTTAAAAAATATGGAATGTGTGAGTTGTGAAGTAAAATCCAATCTTACTCTTCAAGTAAAATCGCTGGAGAAACTAGTTAAACTGTATTTTTTGGCTGGCAACATCAGTGTAATCTTTGTTTATCTAATTGCAGGCGCAATAGGGTATGTTGGGACGGAAGGAGAAAGAGTTGCCTTCCCTTCAACTATGGAAATTTTGATTTTTCTTTCAATTGGGACCCTACTAGTAGTTATAAATTATTTTCTCGGCCGCTGGTACCTCTTTACTCTTTATGGAAAACACATTAAAAAACTAAAAACTATAATTTATGAAATGGATGAAAAATGAAATGATCAAAGCTCAAGTGCTTTTATTGTTATTGGTGATTTTTTGCGGTTCAACTTCTTACGCGCAAAAACAAACAAGCAATTCGTTGCTTTGGGAGATTAGTGGGAATGGTTTGCAACAACCTTCTTATTTATTTGGCACAATACACATGATTTGCAAGGAAGACTTTATTCTATCTGAAACGGCAAAACAGAAGTTTAATTCCAGCAAACAAGTGTATTTGGAATTGGATATGGATGATCCTCAACTACAGATGACGATGATGCAACAATTGCAACTTCCAAGTAATGAATCCTTGAAAAACAAGTTTGACGAAAGTGATTTCAAAGCGCTCGATTCTTTTTTAATGAAAGAAATGAACATGAATCTCGCTGGATTTGACCAATTCAAGCCTATGATGGTCATGAGTCTACTTGCGCAGCGGGTGCTTTCTTGTGCTGAAATGGAATCGTATGAAATGAACTTTGTAAAAATGGCAACCGAACAAAAGAAAGAGTTGTTGGGGCTAGAAAAGGTGGAAGATCAGTTGGCTGTTTTTGATGCGATTCCAGATTCCCTAGAGATCCGTTCCATCATGAATATGGTCAACGATTTTAATGCTCAGAAAAAAGAATTTAACCGTATGAGCACCATTTATAAGAGTCAAGACTTGGAAGCGCTTTACCAACTTATCGCCGAATCTCCTGAAATGATGGGCAGTCAGGAATTGTTGCTAGACCGTCGTAATCGCAATTGGATACCTGTGATGGGTTCTGCCATGAAGAAAACATCCACTTTTTTTGCGGTTGGGGCTGGCCACTTAGGGGGGAATCAGGGGGTGCTTGAACTTCTACGCAAACAGGGGTATTCGGTGAAACCAATTCAGTAAAAAATTCCCAGGACCAACTTAATTTTCCAGAATCAGTATGTAGTATTGGTTTGTGCGCCCCAAAATGACGCACAGATGACGCCTAGATGTCAATAAACAAATCATTTACTCCAATCATATTTGCACATGGAATTTGGTGAACGATTGAAAGAACTTCGAACACGTTTGAATTACTCTCAAAAAGAAATTTCTGAAAAAACAGGCTTAACCGTTCGGACAATCCAACGGATTGAGAACAACGAGGTAAAACCAAGCCTGCATTCATTAAGAGTACTTGGAGAAGCATTGCAAACAGACTTAACTGAAGTTGGAAAATCATCCGTCGCCAAACCCTATGAATTTAATGTAAACCTTAAAATCACAGATATGAATCAATTCTTAACAGACTTAAAAACCTTAGTTAAAACTCACTGGAAAACTATCCTTTTTATTGTGTTAGTGATTTACCTATTCACAAGTTACACGGACATTAAAGCAGGAATACTAGATGCCTGGAACGGGAAGTAAATCACTAGTACTAACCATTAAAAAGATGAAAAAATCAGTTTTAATACTTGCTCTATTATTTGCAACGGTATATACCTTAAATGCACAAGAAAGTACAGCCCCATCCAAGAATAAATTTGGGGTTACCCTGTCTACCAATCTATTTGGATTGGATGATGACTTAAGTAATGTTGCCGTGGGTGGGGGCTTTTATTACAGTATACAACTAAATAAGAGGATTTCTCTCTATTCCGAGTTGGATGGCTCCACCCGTAATTTTGGAAATCAATCCATCATGCCAGGCTTAAGTGGAGAGTTTACCACAGGAAATGTAGCCTTCTACTTTGGTCCCATGTATGACATTGGAAAGGAGATGAACATAGGTTTCGGGATTGTGGAAAATTTTTTGTTTAACTCAGAACTTGAAACCAAAACAAGCACCAAGGATATCAGTGCTGAAACAAACAATTATTCCTCCCTATACTTTGATTTTAGACACCAATTTGGGAACAAATTTGGTTTAGGTACTAGGTATGAATGGGGCCTAAATTCAATCTTTAAAAATGTAGATAGAAAAGTCTCCACTATCTCATTCAATCTGTTTCTCCCTTTGGGAGGGAACAGAAATCAAGAAAAGGAGGAGTAATCCTCCTTTTTTTTGAATTTTTATCCCCATTTCAGCAGATTCTATAATACACTAATCCATAAAAGAGGATTCTAGAATCAAGGAGACCTGTGGAGCATTGACCCTTTGGTGTAAAATTGCCTGCCTGCAGCTCTTATTTACCTGGATTTGTTTAATTTAACCTGTAAACTTTTAAGAAACAGGTATGTCACACAGGGATAAACTCAATCGCCGAGAATTTATTGCCTCAGCGGCCAGCATTGCAGCCACCATCTCCATTGTTCCCTCTTCCGTCATTGCAGGTACAGGACATGTGCCTCCATCCGATCAACTTACTGTGGCCAACATCGGCTGCGGCACACAGGGACTTCGAGAGATGGGTGACCTACTCAAAAACCCTAAAATCCGTTTGGTCGCTGTCTGTGATGTGAATAAATCTTCCAGCGACTACATCGATTGGTCACCCTATGGAATCCGGAATACGATTCGAGAAACCATCGGCGACAATACCTGGTGGGAAGGCAAGCCCGGAATACCCGGAGGCCGAGACATTGGCCAAGAATATGTAGAAAAGTACTACGCCAAAAATAAGCCCTCCGGTAGATACAAGGGTTGCGCGAGCTACGAGGATTACCGGGAACTGCTAGACCAGGAAAAAGGCATCGATGTGGTCAAGATCATGACTCCCGACCATACCCACGCCCCAATTGCCCTGGCAGCAATGTCCAAAAAAATCAATGTGGTCACCCACAAGCCCATTGCCAACAGGCTTCTAGAAGGAAGAAAAGTCATCCAAAAAGCTAGCGAGTCAGGGGCCATCACACACCTCTTGGCCTGGTCAGATCGTCCGGAATACCGACAGATGAAAGCCTGGATGGATGCGGGCTTGATCGGTGACTTGCAAGAAATTCACAATTGGTCCTACCGCCCCGTGTGGCAGCAGTGGACCAGTCGCCCTACTGCATCCCAACCCATTCCTGAAGGATTTAACTGGCAACTTTGGCTGGGACCCGTTCCAGATATGCCCTACCACAAGCAGTACACGCACAACGTGTTCCGTGGCTGGTACGAGTTTGGCGGAGGTTCCATCGCCGACATGGGGCATTACAGCCTATTTCCTTTATTTGAAACCTTGGGCATTGACCGCAGCCCCGTTTCCGTCAGGGCCTATGGCACGACCACCCGTGAGGAAATCAACCAGGTCTACCAGTGGGTCAAAAATGAGGTGGCCTTTCCTGCAAGCTGTACGATCAAGTGGAAGTTTCCCGAGCAAGCGACTCTCCCAGCCTTTGATCTCTTTTGGTACGACGGGGGCATGAAGCCCTTTGCCTGTGAAGAACTCGAGTCGGAAGGAAAAGACATTCCTGACGAAGGACTGCTGCTAGTGGGTAGCAAAGGAAAAATTTTGGGAGGCTTTCGAGGAGAAAATCCAGTGCTACTCCCAGAAGGATCCGCGATGCAAGGCCGCGATGCAGAACGCATCAATTCCCGTGATGTAGATCGGAAGACCGACCTATGGGTGGAATCCATGCTGGCAGGAACACAAACTCCCGGTAGCTTTACCCGCGCGCAATGCATCACCGATACGATTAACTTGGGGGCCATTGCCTTGAGAACAGGCAAGAAAATTGACTTTGATGCCCAAAAAATACAAATTACCAACGATCCCAAAGCCCAGGACTTGCTTACGAGAACCTATCGGGCAGGTTGGGAGATTTGATTCCAACCGATCCTTACTCCACTTTCAAACCCAAAATACCCATGAATAGCAGAAGAAATTTCCTCAAAACCACAGGCCTCGCTACCGCAGCCCTTGGATTAGGACTGCCCTCCTTGAGCTTTGCTCGGCAGTCAGCTGATCTCCCATTTAAGGTCTCCTTGGCGGAGTGGTCTGTCAATCGGCTCCTTTTTTCCAAGAAACTGGACCACCTCGATTTTGCACTCGAAGCCAAGAAACATGGCATCCATGCGGTCGAATATGTGAATCAATTCTTTATGGATAAGGCGCAGGACTTTACCTACTTGAAGGAAATGAATACCCGATGCAGCAACGAGGGCATCACCCAAGTGTTGATCATGGTCGATCGCGAAGGCATGCTCGGTGCTCGATCAGCCGCCGACCGCGGAAAGGCAGTCGAAAATCACAAAAAGTGGATCGATGCGGCCAAGTTCCTAGGCTGCCACACCGTGCGGGTCAACGGCTACTCCGACATTTCCTGGTCTACCCGGCCAGAAGATGCAGCGGAAGCCTCCAAACTCGTTAGCGACAGCATCCACCAGCTGGCCACCTATGCAGCACCTACCGGCATCCACATCGTGATCGAAAACCATGGAGGCTTCTCCTCCAATGGCAAATGGCTAGCAGATACCATCCGCAATGCAAACCATCCCCTGGCTGGTACCCTTCCCGACTTTGGCAACTTCCGCATCAGCACGCTAGAAGGCAAGCCCGTTTCCTACGATTCCTACCGAGGAGTGGATGAGTTGATGCCCTTAGCGACTGGAGTAAGCCTCAAGCCACGCGTCTGGGACGATGCAGGCCAAGAGTCGGA
>CANGZP010000079.1 GCA_947458475.1 Cyclobacteriaceae bacterium
GGAAAAGAACCCAGCAGCATCTCTCCAACTATCGACTTTGTCTTTGCAAATGAGGATACCCTTTGGGGATCGGATGACGACACCGACATCGAATACATCTACCAGGAACTGCTTCTCCAAAACCAAACCTCCTTCCTCAGCGGGGAGCAGATCCGCAACGGATGGTTGAAACACATTCGAAGCGAGGAGGAAAATTACCTTTGGGTTTCCAACCAAAAGGCTTTCGATTTGATGAAAACAGGGTTGGTGCCTCCCGCCACAGGTGATTCCCTCCACAACCCGGAATACGAGATGATCGATGCACAGCTGACCACTGAGATTTTTGGACTCTATGCCCCAGGGAGACCAGATGTAGCCGTACGCATGGCGAGCCTTCCCATTCAAACTACCGCAAGCCAAGAAAGTGAGTGGATCTCCAAGTTTTACGTGCACCTATTTTCACTTGCCGCTACGGCCAATCCCGCCTTACCGATCAAGGATCAACTCTTTCAACTGGCCGAGCAAGCCAAATCTGAACTCCCACCAGCCTCCTACCCTGCAGCGATGTACCGCTATGTGAAGGATTTGTACGCGTCGGGGATTCCCTGGGAACAGGCACGGGACTCGGTTTACCAGCGCTACCAGGTGGAGCAACTCGATGGCTATGACTTGAGCAGCCGAAATCTGTACTGCAACGCCTGCTATGCCGCCGGCATCAATTTTGCCGCTAGCCTCGTGAGCCTATTTTATGGAGAAGGTGACTTGATCGAAACGATCAAGATTGGCGCACTTGCGGGTTGGGATTCCGACAACCCAACAGCAACTTGGGGCGGTTTGATCGGATTGATGCTGGGCAAGGAAGGCGTAGAAAAAGCCTTTGGACGAAAATTCTCAAACAAATTCCACATCCATCGCACACGCCAAGGATTCCCCAACGAAGGCATAGACACCTTTGAGTCCATGACTCAAAAAGGACTTTGGATCATCGATCGTGTGGTACTGGAAGAGCTAAAGGGCGGTGTAGACCTAAACAGCAACAGCTGGTACATTCCCAAAAAATAAGCTTTCGCTACTTACATTCCGTGCTTTTCACACATCCCTTTGATGAGTTGGTAGCCCTGCTCGGCCATCTCCCAAGGGGCTGAAAATTCACGCCATACGCCGATCGCATTCGCAAAAGCTGGATCGTTGCGGGTGAAGCCTTCAATTGTCAACCAGCCTGAATAGCCTACTTTCTTGAGCGCTGCAAAGGTTTCATCAAAGTTGACATGGCCCGAACCGGGTGTGCCGCGGTCGTTTTCGGAAATATGTACATGCCGAAGGCGTGGAGCGATGCGTTCGATGGCAAGACCCAGTTTTTTCTCCTCCATATTAGCATGATGGGTATCAAACATGGCCTGCACGTTGGGATGCTGCACCTTGGATAACAAATAATCCAACTGCTCCATCGTATTGGCGAGGTAACATTCAAATCGATTCAAGGCCTCTGGCGTAAGTGCAATTCCCAATTGCTGCCCGTAGTCTCCCGCCGACCGAAGCACCTCTGCCGACCAAACATACTCCTCCTCGATGGGAGCACGAGAAGCAAAGGTGGCAAATGCGGAATGAAAGGGTCCACACAATACTTGCGCTTGCAGGTCCGCAGCCCGGTCGAGTACCCAATTGAGTTTTTCTTTGGCTTTTTCCCGAACGGCTGGATCTGAAGAAATTGGATTTTCAGCGGCTCCCATCACCGTTACTGCCGTCACTTCTAGCCCAATGGATTTGCAATAATCTCCCACCAAGCGACAGGACTTTTGGTCAGTGTCTCCAATAAAAAACTCAGCACCATCGTAGCCTATCCCTTTCAAGCGAT
The DNA here is from genome assembly GCA_947458475.1 of Cyclobacteriaceae bacterium. Lineage (GTDB taxonomy): Bacteria > Bacteroidota > Bacteroidia > Cytophagales > Cyclobacteriaceae > Algoriphagus. The sequence continues at coordinate 1,835 of CANGZP010000079.1, forward strand.
CCAAAATTGGAAAAAGCGATTCGGAAATTTCTGCCGACCAGGCCAGTACGTTGAAACCTATTTTGTTCATGGGGAAAGGTTTAAGAGAATAGAAATATCGAGTTGTGAAAATACGAAATACGAGGTACGAAATACGGCATCAAATTAATTTCGAACACCGAACGCCGAATGTTGAATGAAGAAGTGAGAATTCGAAAACCATACGAATCTCGTAGTACAACCCAATGAAGTCTAATCTCTTGTTTCTTGGCTCTTGCTTCTTTTATAATATCGAACGCCGATTGAAGAATTTCGAATTGAAACATCCTGGTACTTGGTACATTGTACTTCGTACTTGATACTAGCTACTTGATACTAATTAAAATCCGCCACCCGTATTCCCTTGCGAAAGGTGTCAAATCCAAAAGCGGTAGGAGAATAGGTGCCTATATAGTCCACATTCAACTCCGCCGTCACTGCATCTCCCATGCCGAGTAGCCAAAAAGATGCATTGAGCACCAAACGTCTCAAGTCTGCACTTTGAAAGTCCAAGGAAGCACCCATCGTAGACGCAAATGCCGTTCCTGGCTTTCCTCCTTCGAGCTGGTAGGCCTTGGTCCAAGCAATCGGCATGACTGACTTTTCCCAAATAAGCGGGGCTTGGTCATTCATTCCTGCGGTAGATTGACCATAGAACAGTACCTCCGCCTCCTTGGGCAAATTCTTGATGCCATACACATCAGATGGACCCCAGATATCTTTGACCCCGCGGAGCACGGGATGATTCGCATTTTGCTTCACTCCGTCTAGTAGCGCTCTAGTTCCCTCCTTGCCGTGAATCCCGTGGTGATTCACCCAAGTTTCTCCAAAAATCCGCTTCCCAAATCCTTGCTCCCATCCGGGAACTTTACTCATCCAATCCCACTTAGCATACTTGGATCCCTTGTTTTTTTGATAAGCAAATCCATGAGTAGATGTCCTCAAACCAATAATTGGTTTGCCCGCTAGCAAGTACTCCTCCAAGTAGCTGGCTTGCGCATCGGGAAGCTCCCGAAACCGAACCAGCAAGATGAGTAAGTCGGCAGTTTGCAACTGCTCCAGACCAGGAATGTTATTTTGATAGTTGGGAACTACGTCCCCAGTACTGGGATCAATAGGGAAAAGCACGGTGGTTTTAAACCCATGTCTGGAGGATAGAATTTTGGCCAGCATGGGCATAGACTCCTCCGAACGGTATTCGTCGTCCCCTGCCACCAAGACAATGTGCTTGCCCTGTCCTGGACCCGGACCCCCTGGAAACTGTAGGTAGGTTTGCCCTGGTTGCGCCCCAACCCAAAAACTCACTAAAAAAAACGAGGCAAAAGCCAAAATCCGAAACATTGAAGTCGCCATAAGAACTGGGTTAGTACTTCGGAAAATAGGCAAATTCGTTGACTTCCTAAAAAAGGATAGGCCTATTTTTTTCTCATTTTCTGAATTCCCATGACAGGGAGCAAAACGGCGATACCCACGCCCAATCCAAAAAGAAACTCCTTTATAATTCCCGGCCAGGTGGGTAGCAGGTGATGAAAAAAAGGAATGTTGTGTGCAAAAATACCACCCGATACGAGCAGCAAGGCTAGCGTACCTACAAATCCAATCCCACGGACGAAGTGTGGAAGGGCATTGACCAGCATCCAGCCTACCTTATCGGAAAAACTATCCTCACGATCATTGAGTGCAATCAATTTGAAGCCAAACTCATCCATACGAACCACCAAGGCCACAATCCCATACACACCCACCGTTGCGATCAAGGCAATAACGGATACTACGGCTATTTGATTGATCAGAGGCTTGTCGACCACCGTACTCATCGCAATAATCACAATTTCCACCGATAGGATAAAGTCTGTTGTAATGGCTGATTTAATTTTCTTCTTTTCTAGCGCGAGAACCTCCTCTTTGGTAATGTCCAAGTCTAATTCTTCTTCCTTCTCAGCAGGATGAGGGAAAATATAGGCATGGATTTTTTCCGCTCCTTCATAGGCTAGGTACAAGCCTCCGGCAACCAAGATGACCGTGATGGCAATGGGAGCAAATGCACTTAGCAAGAAGGCAACCGGAAGAATCATTAATTTATTCAACGCAGAACCTTTGGTAATCGCCCACAAAACTGGAAGCTCGCGATCAGATACAAATCCGGAAGCCTTTTCTGCATTCACGGCCAAGTCATCGCCCAAAATTCCAGCTGTTTTTTTCGCAGCCACTTTACTCATCACCGCCACATCATCCATGAGGGTAGCAATGTCATCCAATAAGGCAAATAATCCAGAAGCCATGTGTAGGGAGAATAAAATCAATTCAATTCAGGGCCTCTAACCGAGGCATCCTGCAGCATTCCAAACGCTTTTTTCTTAAAAAACGAGCAATTGAAAGCCGAATTTAGCTGTTTTTGGGATCAAAAATCAAGGGAAAAAATTTACCTCCCATTTTTTCTCCTTTGGGGATTACAGGCACCCCAGCAAGTAGCGGTTCATCGGAGTCAGATAGCGTTCCATCTGCAAATACATTGAGCACAAATGCCTTGCGGGAGCGAGGAGAATAGTTGGCATAGCTCCCATGAACCAACAAAGGGTGGTGAAAAGCTGCATACCCCGCTTTCAAGGGAATGGCTACGGGTGCAAATTGGGCCTTCTGCTCTTCCGAAAGCATCCCCAACAACCCATCCATGGCCCCTGCCAGAGCAGGCTTCTCCAGGAGTCCCCAGCGATGGGAACCGGGGACGTACTGGAGGCAGCCATTTTCTTCCGTGGCATCGTCAAGTCCACACCAGCAGGTCAAATGCTGCATTTCCACCGTACGCGTCCAATAGGAATAATCTTGGTGCCAGGCCACCACTCCCCCATGGTGTGCAGGCTTGCAAAAGAGTTGATCGTGCCAAAAGCGAACGCCTCTACCCCCTAGCAACTGGCTGGCGACCATCCGAAAGGCGGGATTCCATATCGCATCGTGAAAAGCGGCTGCGATCCGCCAGTGACCCAAAGAATGAAACAAGACTGTATTCGGATCTGCGGACTCGTTGCTATGAAACTCGTGAAATAAGCCATGCAAGGGATGCTTGGGATCCATTACCTCATCTAAAGCTTCCAATAACACCGCAATTTGTCTTGCATCTAGAAGTTGAATTTCCGCCAGGTAACCGTTTTCATGGAAAAATTCAATTTGCTCCTGGCTCAGTCGGTAACGATCCCATTGTTCGGCAGTCGAAGGCTGAGAAAAAAGATCACTTAAAGGGTAAGGAAAATCAGCAAGGTCTCTCATGGGTTTCAGGTCAATACCAGAGAAAATTACATTTTTTTTTAGAACTCAAGCCCATCCCAAAGCTAAAAAAAACAAGCCCTAGTGTTCCAAGCGATCCAAACGCTCCAGAAGTGGAGGATGGGAATAATTGACAAACACATACCAAGGGTGCGGATAGAGGGTACTGAGACTTTTCACCGAAAGGGTCTTCAGCGCCTCTGCTAGCGGCTTGCCACCAAAGGTTTCCTTGGCATAGGCATCTGCTTCAAACTCATGTTTCCGGCTCAAAGCATTCATCCCAATACCCATCAGCATAGAAAGAGGTGCAAAAAGCATTGTGAAGCCGATAATATTTAAAGGGACCGATAAGGCTGTTCCTCCAAGTGCCAAACTCATGTTTTCAGAAAACACCACCTGACCCAATAGGAATAGCAGCAGCCCCACTTCCAGTACCGAAACGAGCATGCCCCATTTCAGGTGCTTTTTCTTGTAATGCCCAATTTCATGCGCCAGGACGGCCACCAGCTCCTCTGGGCTGTGCTGCTCCAAAAGGGTATCGTACAGCACTACCTTTTTTTGCTTACCAAAGCCCGAGAAAAATGCATTTGCCTTGGCCGAACGGCGACTGCCATCCATCACGAAAATATGCTTGACCGGAAAGTTGACCTTCGCAGCATATTGCAACAATTTGTCCCGCAGCTCCCCTTCCGCCAAGGGCGTCAAGGTATTGAACAAGGGAAGAATCCAAGCGGTATAGCCCACGTTAACGAGTACCATAAATACCACCGCAACAATCCAAAATTGCCACCAGAAATCTGGTCCCATGGAGTGGATCAACCAAAGGAAAACCAGCAGCAGGCCTCCACCTACAAGTAGTGACAACAGGTAGGCTTTGAGCTTGTCCAAGAAAAAAGTTGGGACCGTGGTTTTGTTGAATCCATACTTTTCCTCTATTACAAAGGTGCTGTAGTAGTCAAAAGGAAGACTGAGGATATCTGAAACCACAAAGACCAACCCGAAAAAAAGGACGGAGCTACCCAAAGGGGGAAAACCAAAACTTCCAATCCAGGTATCAATTTCCCCAAACCAACCCTGAGTAATGAAAAGAAAGGTCAAAAGAAAGGTAAAGCTGCTTGTAATTGCTTTAAACTTGAAATTATCCTTTTGGTAAGCTTTGGCTTCCAAAAGCTTCGCATCATTTAGGTATTCGGCAAGGATAGGCGGCACCTGCTTGAGCGGCATAGAAACTTGCAGGTACTCCAAAATTTGGGGTACTACGAAGCCAAAAGTAAGAACTCCCAGGAGGAGGGAGGTCAATGTTTCTGATGCCATTACTTCGGTTTAGAATTTAGGACAAGGAAGGATGGTATCTCGACCAAGCGGCTTTCCTTGATTACGACCCGGAATCGTCCAGGAAAGACTCAACTCATGTGCCCCTCCACTTTGGATTCCCAGTTGCGATACCGTGTAGTCAAAGCTGTAGCCCACATTTAAACCATTGAGCAAATTGACGCCTACCATCATCACAATCGCGTCGCGGTTGCTCTGTCCCTCCACCGGACGGAAGGGTAATCCTCGGTACCAAGCACCAAAGACAATGGGCTCCACATAGAAATAGGCGCCTAGATCGAGTTGTTCAAATGGCCCTTGTCTTTTGTAATTGATCGTCGGAGTGAGGTAGCGCTGCTTGCTAAGGTGCGTAAAATCTCGACGCATGCTCCCCTGACCTAAGGAGATGCGGTAACCGGCATGAAGGGATAATTTGCGAGGCAAGGGACTCAGCCCATCGACAAAAGATTGGTTGGGCTCATTGAGATGGTGTGCAGAAAACCCAATCCATGCATTTTCGGTAAACAATAAACCGCCTGCCGATAGCGAAAAAATACTTACTGGGTCGCCTAAACCCGGGATATCGGCTCCAGGGAGTACTGGACCTGTGGGATCTAGCGGGTTGATTTGATTGGCAAAAATGAGGTTTTCATAAAATCCTATTTCCCTGCGAATGTAGCTGGCCTGAAAGCCAGGTCGAAAATAAAGATTGTCTGCCAGCCGCAACTCGTAGGAATACAGGGCCGAAACAGAGGTGGACCTTAACTTAGAAGCTCCTTCTTCATCCTGCATGACATGTACCCCTATTCCAGAATTGTACTCCGGCAAGTAGGTATCGTAGTAGGCAGAAAAAGTGGTAAATTGGGCCTCAATGGAGGGCCATTGGTTTCGGTAATTAAATCCCACTCTCCCCATCAACTCGGCGCCTGCCATGGCCGGATTGAGGAAAAGCGGCGCTGCGTAATACTGACTGTATTGTGGATCTTGCGCAAAGGCCCTAGAAATAGGTGCCAAGCCCAAGGCAATAAAAAAAACAAATGTCAGCAGAGACCGTAACACGAAATAGTTCGTTTATTTGAATACGCACTAGCCTTCTAAACGATTCCAGTGGTGGCTTGTTGTAGAAGTAGCGCTAAAAATATGAAAAGCAAGGGTAATTCCATACGTTTCTTCCTACTATTTGCAGGGCTCTCCCTGCTCCTTACCCTTCCATGGAGTCAAGTGATTTTGGCGCAAGGATACAACAACAACGAATGGATCTTTGGAAATTGCAGTACTGGAGAACATCCTTACCTCTCCTTTGGAAAAGGGCAAACTGCTGCGGTACAAACCCTCCCTGCTTCCGTAATTGGCGGAGCCTTCAACAATGCCATTGCCATTGATCCCATCACGGGCCAACCCTTATTCTATACCAATGGGGAACTAGTCTACGATTACTCGGGTAATCCTATCGAAGGATCTGCGCCTGGCCTTCGAGGTGATTTTCAAGGAAGACAAACGGTAGCCACGGGATTTTTGGAGTACAATCCAAGCGGCAACAAGCTCTTCTACATCTTTTACCTCTCCCTCGCTGGGCAACTTCAGTATGCGCTAGTAGACATGAATGCAATGGGCCAGGCAACAGGTACACAGCCTCCACTTGGTAGAATCACCAGTAAAGACCAAGTCATCGGACCTGGGCAAGGAGCTGTGCTGGTAGTCAAAACTCCCAGTTCCCCTTCCTACCTAATTAGCTTTGCAGGGGGGACTCTAGAGTCCCGCAGAATAGAATCGACTGCAGGATCATTTACCCAAAAAGATTCAGAAGCCATTCCCTTCGCTCCCAAAGCAATTGTCTTTGACGAGTCCAGCAGCAGTCTACTGCTTCTCCCTCCCAACCCAGGAGATGATTTACTCCTACTATCCTTTGATTCCAGCACAGGCACTTTTGGGAGTCCTGTGGCGCTCAGCAATTCTGGAGGAGCGGAACCTATCTTTGGTGCCAATTTTTCACCCGGTGGAGATTTTATTTATTTCTCACGAGGAACCAATCTTTTTCGAATTCCAAGCGCCTCCCCAACCGCGATTCCTGAACAAGTACCGCTTGCTCCAGGCATCCATCAAGTGTACGATGTCAAAACAGGCCCAGACGGCTACCTCTACTACCTCTATGAAGCTGTGCCTGGAGGTCCCCAGTTAATTGGGCGCCTAAAAAACCCGAATGCACTCACCATAGCTACGGGAGGGTTGGAGGAAAATCCTTTTGCGGGAAAAAGTTTTTGTGGACGCATCTTCCCTGTCTTTGCTCCCAATGCCGACATTGAGCCTGCCGTGGATTTTTCATGGGACCCCGAGGCCCCCTGTGCCAACAATCCCGTGCAGCTGACCAGCGAAATCACGCCTGCCAACTACCGCCCACTCTCTTTCAATTGGGAATTTTCTCCTCCACTGACTGATGCGGATGGAAATCCCCTACCTGCAGACTTTAATCAAGAACATTTTTTAGTTCCTGCCGATGCAGCTACAGGAAGTAGCTTGGAGGTCACCCTCACTGTCACCTTTCCGGATAACACCACCAAAGTGGTGACCAAAAGCATTACGCTCTCCGAAAATGAATTGCAAGCCAACTTTTCCCCTTCAGATACCACCCTCTGCGAATCCTGCATCGATCTCGATCCCCTGCTGCAAGCACAGTCGGGGGGAGGTGCTGGTGGTGGTGGAGCCGGCGGAGGAACTGGGGGTGGCACAGGTGGCGGCAGCAACTACGAGTACTTTTGGTCCAACAAGCGTGAAGAAGGCTGGATAGGAAAGGGTGCAAATGAAGTTTGTAAACCCGGATTGTATTGGGTACTGGTGCGCGAACCAGGCTCCTCCTGCTATGCCTATGCAGAAATCCGCATCAAAATGTGGGACATCCCCGACCAAAGCAACAACATCTGGTACTTTGGAAATGGAGCCGGACTGGACTTCAACCCCGATCCAGACGATGAGAGCGCACCCGTACCCCGCCCCATAGCGACTGCCCATCCTCAAAGCATTCCTGCTGGTACCTCCACGATCTCTGATCAAGCGGGACAAGTGCTCTTTTACACTGATGGAAAATCTGTTTGGGATCTCAATGGTACCCTAATGGAAAATGGCAGTGACATCGGAGGCAGCAACACGGCTAGCCAAGCTGTACTGGCAGTACCAGTACCTACCCAATCGACGCTATTTTACCTCTTCACCACCCAAAACAGTGGAAGCGGCACAAATGTGGTCAGCTATTCCTTGGTGGACATTAAGGCTGAAAATACCACAGGAGTAGGGAATGTGGTCACCAAAAACAACTTCCTGATTAGTCCCTCCACGGAGCATAGCGCAGCACTTAGCGCCGGGGATACGACTTGGGTACTATTTCACGAACTGGGAAACAATACCTTTAGAGCCTATCCTGTATCCAGCCAAGGCATCGGCCAATCCGTGAATAGCTCAGTAGGTAGCATCCATGGCTACAATTCTGGCGTGGGTGCGATGAAATTTAGCCCAGATGGCAGCAAGCTCGCCATCACCATTTCCGAAGGGGGATGCAACCGAACAGAAATTTTTGAGTTCAACCAGCAAACTGGCTCCCTTACTGAATATGCCCTCCTCAACCTAGGCTGTTCTGGGGATATTTATGGACTCGAATTTTCTTCTGACTCCGACCGCATCCTCGTTTCCTACCAAAATGGAGGCCCAGGCATCGAAGAATACATCATCAAGGAGGTGACTTCGGGCTGCCCTTCCTGTTTTGCCTCAGCTACAACATCAGCCGCAAGAGCTACTTGCATCCTCTCTACAAAAAAAGTACTTAGTATCCCCGCAGGACTTATCCTAGGCGCCTTGCAAATCGCTTCTGATGGGCAGATCTATGTGGCCGTGGTGGGTAGCAATCGCATCGGACAGATCCAAGTAGGCACCGGTTGTACCCAAGCAAGTACCTTCAACCAAGACGCGGTCGAAGCCATGCCTGGCACTTCCAATTTGGGTTTACCTTCCTTCGTTCAAAATTCTGGGAGTTCCATCCCTGAACCTGAATTAAGCATTCCTCCTTCCCTTTGCTTGGACCCGGTATCAGGAGCTACTGCCACACTCGAAGGAGGAGGAGAGCCCGACATTGATTCCTATTTCTGGACCATTACGCATGAAGATGGAACAGTGGTTCGCTCTAATTTTGGAGGGCCGGGAGATCAATTTCAAAACTTGGAGCAAATTTTTACCCGAGGAGGCATTTATACAATTGCCTTACGGGTAGACCGCTGCGCGGAAATCGGCTATTTCACCGCCGAAGGAACGCTGGAAATCATTGCACCACCAGCCTTAACACTGGCATCGGATGCCACCCTCTGTGAAGGAACCCCAGTTACCCTCACTGCTATTGACGGCTATGACCCCAGCGAAGGCCTGTA
>CANGZP010000080.1 GCA_947458475.1 Cyclobacteriaceae bacterium
CTCCAAGACAGGTACTTGATCTGAAGGAACACTTTCTTCTAGTGTTTTACCTACCAACTCTTGAGCAGCCCCATGAGAATCCTCACGAGCTGGCACATGGAAATCTAGAATTCTACCTGCGTTGTCGTAGATAAAAATTTTATCAGGAAGGTTATTGATCAGCGATCGAAGTCGGTTCTCACTTTGAACAAGTTCCATTTTAGCTTGATAGGATTGAGAGATATCGGTGCATATCCCAAGTCCTATATCAAAAAGGCCATGCTTGTCTAAAATGATTTTCTCAAATATTCGGATTCGTATTTTTCTACCATCTTTTCTAAAAACATCGTATTCCAAATCCAAATATTCTTTTTTCTCCACATACGCCTTTCGAATCTCTCTCCTAACCTGCAAAACCAAGGGGACTGTGGAGCTATCGTTGAAGGCCTTCATAAATTCCTGCTTGGTATAGCCCAACACTTCTTCCACTTCATCACTGGCTCGAATGATCTCCCCCTTGTAATTATGGAAAAACACAAAGCCATGCAATTCCTTGAGGAGCATATTTTGCTGATCAAAGAGTTCTGTCACCTCTTTGTATCGCTCCTCTCGATTCTTGGTATACTCTAGGTAATTTTTAACAGAAATCACGAATATGGACAAGAGAATGACCATGATCACGATCATGCCTACAAACAATAAAAAATAGGTTTGGTAGAATCCCGACCGAAGGTCATCCACCGGCAATACAATTACCAAGCCCATGTGATGCACCAAGTCTCCAAAGGTGATGGGATATTGGGATAATACGCCATTTACGACCTCACCCTCTTGTAGCCAAGTGACCGGATACAATCCTTTGATTCCTTGGTACATATCCTTTTTGATCCCTTCAAATTCTTTAATTCGCACTTCTTTGAGTCGAGGAAGACTGGGAGACCCAATGTCAATCAATTTGCCGTCCAAATACAAAAAACTACCTCCATTGGGTACTTGGTAAAAATTCTCGAGATACTCTTGTGTAAACCCGGCGAGGGTAGTTGAAAAAAGAATCCGATGCCCCATTTTTCCTTCCACCAGCAATTGTGGCTTCAGTGAATCCAATGGGAAATGATTCACCGGGGTTTGGATAAAGTCATTCCGCTTGGTATACACATACTGGGTAATTACCTGTTGCGGGTCAACCACCCATAAGGTATCCACTAGGCGTGGAAATGAAGTCAACATTTTTCGGGTTAGTTTACCCACTTCATCCTGCCTACCCTTGGATTCATGCTCCTCTAATTCGGATAAAAATACCTTGGACTCTTCCTCAAATCGATCCAATTCATTTTCTAAACCCCTTCCTGCCAGGTCCGTCTGCTGCCCCAAAAAATCCTTCCGTCGATCCACCTGTGCGGAATAAATGGCACCAAAAAAACTGACCCCCACCAGCAAGATGAGGAGGATCAGCAAAACCCCAAGAATCAGGGAAATTTTAAAGCCTCGATCGGAAAAATTCTTTTTCATGCTCATTTAGGCAGCAAAATTTCCAACAGATACCAATCTACTTGAGAAAAAGCATGTCCCAAGACGCGCGACATCCGGGCATCCTGAACAAAATCAAAATGGGTATTTTTGTCGACTAAGATGGATTGAGCCATCTGCCGAACTTCCCCATTCTTGCTTCGTGAAAGGTTGAAATCTGCCCCTCTAAAGTTATCCATCTGTATTGTTTCCCGATATACATGGTTTTTTAGCAAGGGCATCCCCAACAATTCGATGGCCTCAGATTTGCCTCCAATGATATCCCCATTGCCATTGACCAACACAAAATACCCATCCACAGCATCCAAATAGCTGTCAATCGCATCACCAATACTCAAATCGATGCCCACTACGGCGGAAAGTTCCTCTCTATCATAGACAGGGCGTACCAGCGAAAATATCCATCCTTTCCCTGCTGGATCTACATAGGGCTCAGGAATCCACACGGTGCCTTTGGAAGGATTATGTTCCAAATCTGCTTCATAATAAAAGTTGAAATCTCTTGTATCCAAACTCGGATCCACAATATTTTTTGCATCAAAGGCAGGATAAATTCGGCTTGCCAATAGCTCCGAGTTAGAATAAATCTGGATGGCTTTGGGATTTTTTTGCATGAACCCCGCAAATACACTGTCCATGGAATGGGTAAGCCGAAGCAATTCTTCTGCCTTCTTTCGATCAGGACTAGAATTGAGAATCACCAAGGTACTCAAGGCAGGATCCTGTCCAGGTAGGTTGGTCGAAAAGGCACCTTCCATGGTGTATTTGGAAGGAACAGCTGTAGCCAGGATGGAATCTCGTTTTTGAAGGAGGGATTCATTGTAGTCCGTTATCTGCTCCAACTCAGCCCGCAATGAACCCATTTGAACTTCAATTTCGGAGACCAGACCTTCCAATTTGGAAAAATCTTCTTGGTCTGGAACACCATTGCCTGATTGACAGGAGAACAAAACGAGAACAAAAAACAAGAGGGACAAAGGAAATAAAAATTTCATAGGCAGGATGGAATAGAAAAATGAGTTAAGGATATACTGCCTGTCTAGGTAGGGGTAAATTCTTTGGAGTGAAGGCTTACTGTCAACGGTCCACGGTCGACAGCAATTACCTATCCATAGTTTAAATACTTCCTTTAAATAAAAAACAGGCACTATTTTTAAAATACTGCTGAAAAAATACTATTTATTTTTTGATTATTTACATTACATCAAGTACCGAAAGAAAAAAGTCTTCAGCGGCCGCTTTTTTCACGCTCCACCGAAGTGAATTCCAGAAAAATCACGTGTTTTAATTAGTCCTGAAACCTAAAAATAGATTTTGAAGTTTGCTTCAATGAGCTGTCGACCGTCGTCTGTTGACCGTGGACTTAAATTTTACCCCAACTTCCTCAAAAGCGACTCCCCCATCTCTTTGAATCGCTGCTGCACTTCTTCCAAAAAATCGCCTTCCAAAAAGCCATCCAACTCTGACTCCTCCAAGATATCCGTTTCGCTGACCTTAAAAGTCTGCTCCATCGGGCCCAGCTCGTATTTGAAGATGTACTTGGAGTTCCAGGAAAAGATACTCACCCGAATCTCTCCCAAAGTCATTTCCTTGACCACTCTCATGCCGAGCGTCGTACTTCGGAAGTGAAACTGATTTTGGAGGACAAGGAAGAAGCCACCGAACAGTATTTCTCTACGGACAAGGCCACCACTTTTTCAAACTCCTCCACAGTCGCATCTGGGGACACCAAGACAAAATGAAGTATGATATCCGTGTAATACCCCGGCACCCCATCGTTGCGAAGGCCTTCGACCTCTACAAAAAAATCGAGAAGCTCCCGTCTTTTCTTTTTCATCATCAACACCGCATCCACAGAAGCACAGCCTCCCAATGCAGAAAGCAGCAATTCCATCGGCGATTGCCCCTGCTTCAACTCAGGATCGTTCATGTCTATGTGTACGGCATGGCCTTGAGGATTCTGTGCAGCATAGGTCAGATCCGAGGTCATGCGAACGGTTACGCTTCGAGTATTTGCCATGAGATAATTGGTTTATAGAATACAATTAAGGGATTACATATTTCGTCTGTACTGCCCGCCCACCTCGTAGAGCGCTTGGGTTAGTTGCCCCAAAGAACAGAATTTTGAGGCTTCCATCAAGCATTCAAACACATTTTCATTGGAAACTGCAGCTTTTTTCACCTTTTTAAGTTGTTCGCTGACCTGATCAGCGCCTGCGCGATGCAGCTGCGTCAAGGTTTGAATCTGCCCTTCCTTCTCCTCGGAAGTGGCACGAATTACCTCTCCCGGAATCAAGGTCGGTGACCCTTCGCTGGACAAAAAGGTGTTGACGCCAATGATCGGGTACTCCCCGGTATGCTTGAGCATTTCGTAGTGCAAACTTTCCTCCTGGATCTTGCCCCGTTGGTACATGGTTTCCATCGCACCGAGGACGCCACCCCGCTCAGTAATGGAGTCAAATTCACGGTACACGGCCTCCTCCACCAAGTCGGTGAGCTCCTCAATGATAAAGGCTCCTTGAAGCGGATTTTCGTTTTTGGCCAAGCCCAACTCCTTATTGATGATCAGCTGAATTGCCATCGCACGACGCACGGAGCCTTCCGTAGGGGTAGTGATGGCCTCGTCATAGGCATTCGTGTGTAGGGAGTTGCAGTTGTCGTAGATCGCATACAAAGCCTGTAGCGTGGTACGAATGTCATTAAAATCGATCTCCTGGGCATGCAAGGAGCGCCCGGAAGTTTGGATGTGGTACTTGAGCTGCTGTGCGCGCTCGTTGGCTCCATACTTCAACTTGAGTGCCTTGGCCCAGATGCGGCGCGCTACTCTTCCGATTACCGCATACTCCGGATCGATGCCGTTGGAAAAGAAGAAGGAGAGATTTGGTGCAAAGTCATTGATATTCATCCCTCTCGAGAGGTAGTATTCCAAATAGGTAAACCCATTGGAGAGGGTCAAGGCCAACTGCGTAATCGGGTTGGCACCCGCCTCGGCAATGTGGTAGCCCGAAATGGAGACGGAATAAAAGTTACGAACCTGCTGATCAATAAAGTATTGCTGCACATCGCCCATCAGGCGCAGTGAAAACTCGGTGGAAAAGATACAGGTATTTTGAGCCTGATCTTCTTTCAAAATATCGGCCTGAACGGTACCTCGTACCTTGGAAAGGGTATCTGCCTTGATCTGTGCATACACTTCTTGCGGAAGCACCTGATCGCCTGTGACCCCGAGTAGCATCAATCCCAATCCATCGTTGCCTTCGGGGAGCGAACCAATGTAGCGGGGTCTCGGCAATCCTTTATTGGCATAGATTGCATCAATTTGGGAATTAACCTGCTTTTCCAAGCCCTTTTCTCGGATATATACCTCGCACTGCTGATCGATGGCGGCATTCATAAAGAAGGCCGTCATAGTTGCCGCAGGACCATTGATGGTCATCGACACAGAAGTCATCGGGTGAATCAGGTTGAAACCTGAATAGAGCTTTTTGGCATCGTCGAGGCAACAAATATTCACCCCTGCATTTCCGATCTTTCCGTAGATATCTGGGCGATAATCCGGGTCTTCCCCATAAAGGGTCACCGAGTCAAAAGCAGTGGAAAGGCGCTTGGCCGGCATGCCCTTGGATAGGTAGTGGAAGCGCTTGTTGGTACGCTCCGGTCCTCCCTCCCCTGCAAACATGCGGGTAGGATCTTCGCCTTCCCGCTTGAAGGGAAATACTCCAGCGGTGTATGGGAATTTGCCCGGCAGATTTTCACGGAGCCCCCACTTCAGCAGCTCTCCCCAAGCCTGGTAGGTCGGCAAGGCCACTTTGGAGATGCGGGAACCCGTGAGGGAGGTATGGTAGGTTTTCACTTGGATCTCCTTGCCTCGAACGAGATAGGTATAATGCTCCCCTCGGTACATTGCTGCTTCAGCAGGCCATTCTTCCAGCCATTTCTTATTTTTGGGATCCAGATGCAAGGCTACTTGCGCATATACTTCCTGAAGTTCTTTGAGGAGACGATCCTTGTCCGCCACCACTGCGGTCGCAATGACATCCATAGACTTTTGGATGGAATACAACTGCTGCGCCACCTCTTGCTGCTCCTCCACCCAAGTGTCATACTTCCGGTTCACTTCGGTGATCTCACTCAAGTAACGCGTGCGTGCTGGGGGGATGATGTATACTTTTTCAGAGGTGCCCATAGCGCCCTGAAAGTTGCTTTTCCAATGTTCAAATTTTTCGGCAAGCCCTGCTACCACGAGCGTATAAAGTCGATTCATGCCCGGATCGTTGAATTGGGAAGCCATGGTACCCACTACAGGTAGCTCCTCATCCTCCGTTTCCCAAAGGTTGTGGTTGCGCTTGTACTGCTTGCGCACGTCACGAAGCGCATCGAGGGCGCCGCGCTTATCAAACTTATTGAGGGCGATCAAGTCTGCAAAGTCGAGCATGTCGATTTTCTCCAACTGAGAAGCCGCGCCATACTCCGGCGTCATCACGTAGAGCGAAAGATCTGAATGCTCTATAATCTCCGTGTCAGATTGCCCGATGCCGGAGGTTTCAAGGATAACCAGGTCAAATCCTGCCGCCTTCACGGTATCCACAGCATCCTGCACGTACTTGGACAGGGCCAGATTGGACTGACGCGTGGCCAGGGAGCGCATGAATACGCGGGGATGGTGGATGGCATTCATGCGGATGCGGTCACCGAGTAGTGCTCCTCCCGTCTTGCGTTTGGAGGGATCTACAGAGATGATGGCGACTCGTTTGTCTTCAAAGTCCATCAAAAACCGGCGCACCAGTTCGTCGACCAGGGAAGATTTTCCTGCTCCGCCAGTTCCCGTGATGCCCAGCACGGGCACAACAGCCTTTTGACTGGCTTTTCTCACCTGTTCAAGGAGGGCAGCCGAGCGCTCGGGGAAGTTTTCAAAGGCAGAGATTAAGCGAGCTACTTGTCCTATTTCCTGTACCGCAAGTTCCCCAGCTACATCCACGTCTCCTCCTAATGGAAAATCGCAAGCCTCCACTAGGTGGTTGATCATGCCCTGCAGTCCCATCGCACGCCCATCGTCTGGGGAATAGATTTTGGTTATGCCATAGTCCTGGAGAACTTGAATTTCTTCTGGCAAAATGGTTCCTCCTCCTCCACCAAATATTTTGACATGCCCTGCTCCCTTTTCTTGAAGGAGGTCGTACATGTATTTAAAAAATTCCACATGCCCCCCTTGGTAGGAAGTGATCGCAATGGCTTGCACATCCTCCTGAATGGCACAGTCAACAATCTCCTGTACGGAGCGATTGTGTCCCAAGTGAATCACCTCCACGCCCGTGGCTTGGATGATGCGCCGCATGATGTTAATCGCAGCATCGTGCCCATCAAAGAGGGAGGCCGCCGTGACCATGCGGATATGGTGCTGGGGTTGGTACTTGTCAGTTGGTAAAGTCATGGTTTTGGGTTTTATTCTGGATTCAAGGCCAAAAATCAAGATTTCTATCGCCTTAAATACGCCTGCGAATATAGGAAAAACTACGCTGTCCGACTTTGTGTTTTTACCATAAAAACAAATTTTGAAGAAAGCTGTGCTACCCAAAAAAGATACAGATTTAGCTTTCCACTTATTTATATAATGGGGAGAAATGGCAAAAGCTATTTTGAAATCTAGTCCTTCTCCTTAGTTTAGTGGATTCAATAACCCAGCTCGCCTCATGTCTCCAAAAACCTATGCCTTTTTTATCTCCCTCACTGCTGCCCTGGGAGGCTTTTTGTTTGGGTTTGACACCGCTGTGATTTCCGGCGCCGAGCGAGCCATTCAGGAGGTTTGGAAATTAAACGACTGGGTGCATGGCTTGGCCATCGCATCTGCATTGTATGGAACAGTAATTGGCGCTTTGCTAGGCGGTATCCCTGCAGACCGCATGGGTCGAAAAAAGAGCTTGCTCTGGATTGGCCTCTTCTACTTTATCTCTGCCGTAGGTTCGGGAATCGCTTGGGACGTCACCTCCTTTACCTTCTTCCGCTTCTTGGGAGGACTGGGGGTTGGCGCCTCCTCCGTGGTGGCTCCCATGTACATTTCGGAGATCGCTCCAGCCAAAAGCCGAGGATTGCTCGTGGCCCTCTACCAATTCAACATTGTCTTTGGCATCGTGATGGCCTACGTATCCAACTACTGGATCGGTACCGCTGGCATCCCCGACGACTGGAGATGGATGCTGGGCGTGGAAGCAATACCAGCAATCCTGTACACCCTATTGATTTTCAAAATCCCGGAAAGCCCACGCTGGCTAATCACCAAATTCAATGACCTAACCAAAGCTCGAGCCATTCTCACCCGCACTGATCCGGAAGGCGTAGAAGAAACACTCCGCTTGGCAATCGCCGAAAGTCAGTCTACCACCACCAAACAGGCAACGGGCTTTGGCGTCCTATTTCGTCCCCAGTATTTGTCCTGTACACTATTGGCCATCGCAATTGCCTTTTTCAACCAGGTGTCGGGCATCAATGCGATCATCTACTTTGCCCCGCGCGTATTTGAGATGGCGGGTATCTCCACCGAAAATGCCCTGATCTCCACCATCGGCATCGGACTGGTCAACCTCTTTGCTACCTTCTTTGGGCTCTACCTTATTGACCGAATCGGTCGTAAAAAATTGATGTACATCGGTTCCTTCGGCTACATCATCTCCCTCACCCTGATGGCCTACAATTTTCTCGGCCCAGGCATCCCAAGTTTTTGGTTGCCCATCTTCGTATTTGGATTTATCGCCTCCCATGCCGTGGGACAAGGATCGGTGATCTGGGTGTTTATCTCCGAAATGTTCCCCAACGAACTCCGAGCATTCGGTCAATCCCTGGGTTCCTTTACCCATTGGATCTTGGCCGCAGTGATTGCCAACGTATTTCCTTTCTTTGCCAACCAGTTTGGTCCCGGCTACATCTTCGCCTTTTTCTGCCTGATGATGGTAGTGCAATTGGCCTGGGTGCGATTTGCGATGCCGGAAACAAAGGGTAGATCCCTCGAAGAAATTCAAAAAGACTTACAAAATTAATCATGTCTGATACTGTCGTTCTCTTTGGAGAAATGCTTTGGGATTGCCTCCCCACCGGCGCTGTGCCTGGTGGTGCTCCCATGAATGTAGCCCTTCACCTCCACCAGTTGGGCCTCCCAACGCAATTGATCTCTGCAGTAGGCAAAGATGCCGACGGGGAAAAGCTGCTCGACTTCCTGCGTTCCTTCAACCTTCCTTTGGATCTGGTGCAGGTCCTCGAGCAGCACCCCACTTCTCAGGTGATTGTGGATACGCGGGATCCCGAAAACATGCGCTACGACATTGTGAAGCCCGTGGCTTGGGACTTTTTGGCCTGGTCTCCAGAGCAAGACCGAATTGTAGAAGCCGCAGATGCCTTTTTATTTGGCACGCTGGGTGCACGCCACCCCGAGAGTTTGGCTACCCTGCTCAAGCTCCTCCGCCATCCTACCCTACGGATCTTCGATGCCAACCTCCGACCACCACACTATTCCTTTGCCGTGATCGAAATGCTGCTCGGCTACACGGATATCCTCAAAATCAACGAAGAGGAATTGGAGGTGTTTGCCGAACACTTTGGCACAGAAGCCACAATCACTGGTCTCTGTGGGTACTTGGACCAACACTACCCCATTTCCATCATCTGCATCACGCGAGGATCCAAAGGTGCCGCCATTTACCAAAAAGGAACACTTGTGGAGCACCCAGGGTATAAAGTGGCCTTCCAAGATTCCATCGGAGCGGGAGATGCGTTTTTGAGTGGCTTTATCAAGATGTACCTGGCGGAAAAATCCCCCGAAGAAATCATCGACTTTGCCTGCAAGCTAGGTGGCTACGTCGCTACGCAAAAAGGCGGAGCACCGAGGTATACGGAGCAGGATGTATTGCGGGAAATTAGATGAGAAATACGAAATGGAAATACGGTAGAAATACAATGGAAATAATCCGAGCAAGCTCGGAGAAATAGGTGGCACGAAATTTATTTCCACTCTATTTCACGAAGCGAAGCTGAGTTTATTTCCATTGTATTTCCTTAAAGGTATTTCAACCCTATTTCACGAAGCGAAGCGAAGTCTATTTCCACTCTATTTCAATTTGTTTCTTTGTACTTTGTACTTATGCTCTTCAAAAATAAAATCTGCCTCCAGATTGGACGAGAAGCCAGAGCCCTCTATTTTTAGCCCTTCATTTAGGGCACCGTTTCCCTAAACCAACTCTTTTATGTCTAAAAATCTTGTCATCGTAGAATCCCCCGCCAAAGCGAAAACCATTGAAGGTTACCTGGGAAAGGACTTTAAGGTTGCTTCCAGCTTCGGTCACGTGCGGGATCTCCCCAAAGGAGACAAGGCCATTGACATCAAAAATCGGTTCAAGCCTACTTATGAGGTCACGGCCGACAAAAAAGAGGTGATCAAAAATCTCAAAGCACTGGTGAAGGATGCCGAAATGGTCTACCTCGCTAGTGACGATGACCGCGAAGGAGAAGCCATTTCCTGGCACCTAAAGGAGGTATTGAAGTTGGAGGACCAGGATTGCAAGCGCATTGTCTTCCGCGAAATTACCAAAAACGCCATTCTTAAGGCTATTGAAAACCCGCGCACCATCGACTACGATCTCGTAAATGCCCAGCAGGCACGACGCATCTTGGACCGTTTGGTGGGTTTTGAGCTCTCTCCCATCCTTTGGAAAAAAATCAAAACTGGTCTTTCTGCTGGACGCGTGCAGTCTGTGGCGGTTCGCTTGATTGTGGAACGGGAACGAGAGATCGAAGCGCACAACTCGAAGTCCTCCTTCCGAATCACGGCCCTCTTTGAGGTGGAAGGCAAGTCCTTTCAGGCGGAGTTGCCCAAAAAATTTGACACCAAGGCGGAGGCCGAGGCTTTTCTCAAAACCTGCTTGGAGGCGAGTTTCTCCGTAGGCAACCTAGAGAAAAAACCCGCCAAAAAGAGCCCTGCAGCCCCATTTACTACCTCCACACTTCAGCAGGAGGCTTCCCGCAAGTTGTATTTTTCGGTGGCACAAACCATGCAGGTAGCCCAGAAACTCTACGAGGCGGGAAAGATTACCTACATGCGTACCGACAGCACCAACTTGTCTCAGGATGC
>CANGZP010000081.1 GCA_947458475.1 Cyclobacteriaceae bacterium
AACAAGGAATCCGTCGAAGTGAAAAAAGAAGGGATTCTCAACAATGTGGACTTACGCTACAAAAACGAGCCAGCACGCCACAAGCTTTTGGATGTGGTAGGTGATTTGGCTTTGGTAGGCCGCCCTTTGAAAGCCCAAATTTTGGCTGCTCGACCGGGACATGCTGCAAATGTAGCCTTTGCAAAGAAATTGAAACGAGCCATGGAGAAAATGGGATCTACCCATATTCCTTATTACGATCCCAAGCTTCCTCCAGTGATGGATATCAATCAGATTAGCAATATTTTACCGCATCGCTATCCATTTCAACTTATCGATAAAATCATCTACCTGGATGATACTGTGGTAGCGGGGGTAAAAAATGTAACGATGAATGAGCCGTTTTTTATGGGGCATTTCCCTGGCAATCCGGTGATGCCTGGAGTCATGCAAGTGGAGGCCATGGCACAAACTGGAGGGATATTGGTCTTGAGTTCGGTAGAAGATCCGGAAAATTACTGGACCTATTTTCTTGGCATTGAAAATTGTAAGTTTAGAAAAATGGTCTTGCCTGGCGACACCATTGTGTTTAAATGCGAACTCCTTGCCCCTATCCGAAGGGGAATTGCCAAAATGAAGGGCGAGGCATACGTCGGAAACAATCTAGTATGTGAAGCCATTATGACTGCAAGCATTACCCGAAAAGAGCTATGATAAGTACGATGTCTTCCATTCATCCTGAGGCCAAATTAGGCACTGGAGTACATGTAGATCCTTTCACGATGATTCATGAAGATGTGATCATTGGGGAAAATACTTGGATTGGATCCAATGTAACGATCTATCCTGGCGCAAGAATTGGCAAAAATTGCAAGATTTTTCCTGGTGCTGTCATTTCAGGAATCCCGCAGGATCTCAAATTTCAAGGAGAAGAATCTACAGTGGTTATCGGAGACAATACCACCATTCGTGAATGTGTAACTATTTCTCGTGGCACGGTAGACAAGCAAACGACCGTAGTGGGCAGCAACTGCCTGTTGATGGCCTACGTACACGTGGCACACGATTGTGTCATTGGAAGCCATGTCATTGTAGCCAATTCGGTTCAAATCGCTGGTCATGTAGTCATCGAAGATTGGGCGATTATTGGCGGATCAAGTGCCGTGCATCAGTTTGTGAGAGTCGGTATGCACGCCATGATATCCGGCGGTTCTTTAGTTAGAAAAGATGTACCTCCTTTTACCAAGGCTGCAAGAGAACCCCTCACCTATGCGGGTGTCAATTCCTTGGGTTTGCGGAGAAGGGGCTTCTCTAGCGAAACTATTGCACACATTCAAGAGGTGTACCGTTACCTATTCTTGAATAGCTTAAATAACAGCCGAGCGCTTGAAGAAATTGAAATTAACCTTCCCGCTACCAAAGAGCGCGATGAAATTTTGAATTTTATCCGATCCTCTGAACGTGGGGTGATGAAAGGCTACATCAATTAGCATGTTTACGATCCAGGTTAAAAACGCCTCCAAGCGATTTCACAACGAATGGATTTTTAAAAATCTTGACCTGGAACTTTCCTCTGGCGATACCCTCGCCATTACAGGAGGAAATGGATCTGGAAAATCTACCCTTTTGAAATGCCTCTCTGGAGCCATTCCTTTGACTGCCGGAACCATTCAGTACCAAGCGGGACCAACCCAAATTGGTGAGGAACACTGGTTCCGTAGCCTCGCACTAGCTACCCCCTATTTAGAATTGCCAGAAGAGTTCACCTTAAGCGAGGTGATTCACTTCCATTTTCAATTTAAAAACCCGCTTCAAAACCGAACCACGGCAGAAATTCTTGAGATCTTAGGTTTGGAGAAACACAAATCCAAAGCTATTTCTCAATTTTCCTCCGGTATGAAGCAGCGGGTAAAGCTTGCCCTTGCCATTTTCTCGGAGGTTCCTTTACTCCTTTTGGACGAGCCTACCACCAACTTAGATACCCAAGGACTATCTTGGTATTTGAAACTTATCCAGCAATATAGTCCGGGACGGATTTTAGTAATCTGCTCGAATGACCCACGTGAATATGATTTTTGTGAAAAAAAAATTACCCTAGAAGACTTTAAGTAAGTCAAATGGTCCGTATTCTTGTAGTTGAACTCTTCAAAAATTAACATCTCAAATGAATTTCCGATTTATTTCTCTTCTCCAATTTGTTTTAATTTTTAGCCTTCTAGTTGCTTGCAAAGAAAAAGGAGAAAAGCCTGATGCGAAAAAAACTCCAGAACAAATCGCAACTGAAGCACTTTCAGGAACAGGTACTGCACAGTGGACTGTGGCAGGCGGTGGTTCAGTGACTCGAGATGGACAAAATGTAACGAGCACTTATGCTACTTTTGAGCTATTTCTCAATGCAGGAGCTTCAAAAACCTATTCTACTAGAAATGCAGCAGAGTTATTCGATGCCAATGGCACCTGGAGTTTTGCTGGAACCAACTTTGATAAAATTATCTTAACGGGAACTAAGCCTGCTGCAACACGTGAAATCTCCTTCACGCAAACAGGTACTACACTCCGATTAGACTTTCGAATTCCATTGCCAGGTGCGCGTGTAGATGGCAGTTCCGCACTTTCGGGAAACTATACTTTTAACCTCGTTAAAAAATAAGCTGATTACTACCGGAGGGTGACTAGGGTAACACCAGCCCCACCTCTATCGGCATGCTCATCCTCCAATTTTCCTACATGGGGCATGGTGCGAAGCAAATTACGACTCACCTCTCGAAGGATTCCATCACCCTTTCCATGGACAATCCGTAGATTTTTTACTCCGAGCATATTTCCCTCATCAATAAAAGTTTGTATAAGCGGAAGTACTTCTTCTCCCCTTTTGCCCCTCAAATCCAAGTTGGAAGAAAAATCCATCATCTTGGATGTCGTTTGGTAGCTCCCCCTTTTTTCGATAGACTTCAATTCCTTCTTCACTTCCGCTCTCGCGATTTTGTCCAGTCGAGAAAGTTTTACATTCGACTTTAAGTCTCCAATTAGAAGTTCGACGTCCTTATTTTTTATGGCGATCACTTCTGCAATGGCTGAATTATCCTTAAGCCGTACCCAATCTCCAACCTGGATTTGTCCCCCTATGACTTGGATACTTGGCTCCTTGATCGTGGATTTTTCAGGTTTAATTTCTTCTTTAAAGACATCGAGTTCCTTTCGCAAGGTTTTGGTGGCTTCCTTCTCCGCTTTCCCTTCCTTAATCTCTCGAATCACGGATTCAATCTTTTTGTTGGCTTGATCCAAAATGGATTTCGCTTCCAGTTTGGCCTCTTGGATGTATTGCTTTTTGGTAAGATCCAAGGTGGTTTTTAGCTGCTCATACTCCTTCAAGGTCGCCTCAAGTGCCTTATCCTTTGCCCGAACATCCTTCAGGAGAAGGTCGTATTGGTTTTTTTCATTCTCCAATTGAGTGAGCAGTCGGTCATACCGAACGCGCTCTTCCCCAATTTGCTGCTTGGCATAGGCTACGATTTCTTTGGATAGCCCAATTTTCGCTGCAATTTCCAATGCAAAAGAGGATCCTGGCTTCCCAATTTCCAATTGATACAAAGGCTCCAGTTTTTCCACATCGTAACGCATCGCGCCGTTGACTAGGCCCTGTTGCTTATCTGCCAACTGCTTTAGGTTGCCATAGTGGGTAGTGATCACCCCATAAGCTCCTAGCTTGGCTAGACTCAATAAGATAGATTCTGCAATTGCTCCACCAAACTGTGGTTCTGTACCCGTTCCAAATTCATCGATGAATAGGATTGTTTTCTTATTAGCAAATTGGGTAAAGTGCTTCATACTCATCAAGTGAGAAGAGTAGGTACTCAGGTCATTTTCCAAGCTTTGCTCATCTCCGATGTCAATGAAAAAGTGGTCGAACAACGAACTCTTGGAATCTGGATGAACGGGAAGTAAAAGGCCGCATTGCAACATGTATTGCAATAGTGCTACGGTTTTTAGGGCCACAGATTTACCACCCGCATTGGGACCGGAAATAAGGAGGAGTCTCTTCTGGCTATCCAGATTAATGCTCAAGGGAACTACTTGCTTCCCTTGGGACCGTAAAGAAATTTCAAGAATTGGATGACGTGCTTGCATCCAGGAAAGGGATCTTTGCTCCGTAAGTATGGGTTTATTGCTATTCGTTTTTAGAGCAAATCGAGCCTTGGCTCGCACAAAATCCAACACACCAAGAAAGTTGGTGGCTTTACGAAGTGCAGGAATGGTAGGCCGCAGCTGATCCGTGAGGCGAGTCAGAATCCGAATGATTTCGCGCTTTTCCATGTACTCCAAGTCGCGAATTTCATTGTTAATATCAAGCGCCTCCTCCGGCTCCATAAATACCGTCTGCCCAGTTGCGGACTCATCATGAATAAAACCACGGAGCTTACGCTTATTCTCTGCAGCAATGGGGATCACCATCCTACCGCCTCGAATCGTCATAGCTGCATCTTCAGGCATTAGCCCTTTAGCTCGAGCCTCCTTAAAAATCCGCTCCATCACTTTTCGCAAGCGACTTTCCTCATAAAGAATCTGAGTTCGGATCAGTTGTAGTTCTTTGGAAGCATTACTTCTTAGTTTACCTTTTTCATCCAGCACCTGATCAATCACTTGAAGTAGTTTGAGATCCAGATCAATTAGAAGCCCCAACAAAGCCTTGAGTGTAGGATAGGGATCGCCAGATTTTTGAAAAAAAGTGATGCAAGATTTGAGTGTTTGCAGAGCCAATTTGACCTCTTGAAATTCTTCTTGCTCCAAAAAAGCACCTTCCAACTTGGCTTTCTCCAAGTAGGGATTCAAGTTGGTAAAATTGGAAGAGGGAAAAGACTCTCCAGCAATGAGGAGCTGACGGAATTCTTCTGTTTGGTCCAACAGCCGCTGTACCAAGGAGAAATCAGTAGAAAAGGCAATGTTATCTACATAGCTTTGCCCCAAAGGAGAAGTACACTCTGCCTTGAGAAGCTCCTTAATCTTTACGAAGTTTATTTTTTGCTCAAGGTTGCCTGGATACAGCATCAGATTTACTCCTTTGGCTTGGAATTATTTTCGAGGACTACTAGGGAGTCGATGACACGAGCATAGATCCAATCCATCTTTTCAGCATCTTCCAGGTAGTACTCCATACTTTCTATAAAAACAGAATCAGTCACCCCATGTTTTGAAAAAATATCTTTTTCCATCAAGGAATATAATACCTGGGAGGAGTCGTAGGTAACCGGTAAGGAACTGACTTTCCCTTCTGTGAGTTGGATGTCTACAAGGATAGATACCATCAAATTCTTATCCAGGATCCCTTGAGGGGAAGAATTGCTCGTGCAAGAGAGGCTTAGCACTAGAAAAAGAAAGGAGATGAATCGATAAATCACGGCTTAAAATTAGGTTTTTTTAACGGATAAAATCCACAGGGAGGGCGGCTCTCAAATTTTAATTTTCGCTTCAAGACTTTAACTTAGCTAATTCAAATCCTACACATGGATCAGCTATTTAGCAAACTTAGAAAATATGAAATTATGATCCGAAAGGTGGCAAACAACCACCTTCAAGGAGAGTACCAATCGCTTTTCAAGGGATCTGGATTAGAGTTTGACGATTTGAGACCTTACCAGTATGGTGACGATGTACGAACCATCGAATGGAAAGTCTCCGCCAAGGGTCATGGCACCTTTGTAAAGACCTTTAAGGAGGAAAAGGACCAGTCTGTTTATTTTTTATTGGACATTTCCGGTAGCCAGGATATTGGCCAGCAAGGTCAAAAAAAAATAGACCAAGGAAAGTTAATTGCGGGAGTACTGACCCTTGCCGCGGTCTACGATGGAAGCCAGGTAGGATTAATTTCTTATTCCGACCAACAAGAAAAATTAATCTTGCCGACCAAAGGAAGTAAGCAAGGGGTAAAAATTATTCGTGGGATTTTTGACCACGAAAACAAGAGCTTAAAAACCAATTTGAATGGGCTTTTCACCTTTGCATTGAACCTCATCAAAAAGAGAAGCATCATCATCATTATTTCTGATTTCATCGATCAGGATTACGAGCGATCTTTTAGAGCACTTGCGGAGCGCCATGATGTCGTGGCTATCCAATTGACGGACCCGAGGGAAGCTGCGCTACCGACCTTGGGAATTGTTCCCATATTTGATAAGGAACGGGGCAGAACTACCTGGGTAAATACTGCATTTGGAAGCTTTTCTAAGAAAATTGCAGATACATTTACGAGTGAGCGAGAACACTTGAAGGAAATCTGCAAAAAAAATCAAATCAATTACTTGGCTGTTGATTCTAGACAAGATATAGTCATCCCATTGATTGACTTATTCAAGTACCGCAATAAACGAATGAAGCGTGGGTAGAGGCATTCTTTTTCTTTTCCTGCTTCTCTCAAGCCTACAACTTTCAGCGCAAAAAGTGCAGGTGAGCGGCTATTTTTCCCAAGATTCAGCACAACTGGGTGAGCGAGTAGCCTTTGTATTGAAAGCAAGCTATCCCCAGTCGGCTCAACTTATCTTTCCCGACTCGACCTATGATTTCGCTCCCTTTGTCTTTCTGGAGAAAAAAACATTTGTTTCAATGACTACTGACGGTGTCACTCAAGATAGTGCGCTTTACTTCCTCTCTAATTTTTCGCTGGAACCTTCCTCTTATTTATCACTACCAGTTTTTGAATTGGCGCGATACGATAGCATCACCTATTATACCAATGAGGCAGAGTTAAAGCTGAAGCTCAACCTAGATTCTATACCAGAGCAACTGCAATTCAAAGAAAATAATGTGTACCAAACCCTAGAAAAACCATTCAATTGGTTTGTTTTTGGGGCTGTTGTTGCTGGCATTCTCCTAGGTTTAGGGATTCTTTTCTTCGTTTTTGCAGATCGCATCAAACGACTATTCCGAAAAAATAGAGAGAAAATCCGATGGATTCAATTCGAACGGAAATGGAAAAAACTATCCGAGTTACTGCAGCAAAACCCCAATCAAACCCTTGCTGATGAAGCAATTGGCCTTTGGAAAGGGTATCTCGAACACCTCCGTAACCAACCTATCCAAGAATGGACTTCAAGCGAGATTGCAGCTGCATTAGACGACAAGGAGGTATTTAAAGCCCTTCGAAGCATTGATATAATCATTTATGCTGGTGGAGAGGGAGATACAAGTGCAGCAACCAGCTACCTTTTGGAAGTTGCACGTGCCAATTACAAAGCCACCTTAAACCAAATCACCCATGAAAGAGTCAGTCGCTGAGTTTTTTTCCTGGTCTTGGTTTTTGCCGGAGACAATTCAATCCTATGAGTGGGAAAACCCATTGCTGCTTAATTTACTGTGGCTAATCCCCTTATTGATCTTAATTCGGAAATTTATCAAGTTCCTTAAAAAGCCAGTTCTTGAGCTTTCCTTGCCCAAGCGACTAACCAAGGCTAATCCTTGGACTTACTTAAGACTAATTCCAACAAGCTTTTTCTTTTTATTTCTAATCTTTGTGGTCATTGCTTTGGCCAGGCCGCAACGAAACAATGAGCGTGTAGAACAGTACACCGAAGGGATTGATATTTTGTTGGTCATGGACATTTCTGAATCCATGGACTTACAAGATTTTAGTCCCAATCGCTTAGAAGCAGCTAAGAAAACCGCGATAGAATTCATCAATGGCCGATTTGGAGATCGAATTGGAATGGTGGTATTCTCAGGGGAGGCCTATTCCCTCTCCCCACTGACCAACGATTACCAATTGCTCACGAGCTTGATTAAAGAGATCAATTTCTCCATGATTGAAGCCAAGGGGACAGCCATTGGTTCGGCGATTGCTGCAGGCACCAACCGCATGAAGGACAGTGAATCCCCTTCCAAGGTCATGATCCTGTTGTCCGATGGAGAAAGTAATGCGGGCAATGTGGATCCTATTTTTGCTGCGCAATTGGCTACGGCATTTGGCATAAAGATTTACACCATCGCTGTGGGTAAAGATGGAATGGTCCCCTATGGAACTGATTTTTTTGGTAGACCGCAGATGGTAGAAAGTTACCTAGACGAAAGCACCCTTCGAGAGATTTCAACCATTGGAGGGGGTCAATTTTTCAGAGCATCCGATGGAAAGGCCTTGAATCGAATTTTCGAGCAAATTGACACCCTTGAAAAAACAGAGATATTGGAAAACAGGTACAAGGAAACCGCTGATTTCTACAGGATTTATTTGTTTTGGGGAATCTTGTTTTTTGGGATTTGGATGACGCTGAAGAGTAGCTTTTTCAACAATTTCCTACTTGACTAAATCGAGCTTCCGCTCTTTTTGCCAATCGGAAAGTCTAGAATCCATCACCGCAAACCATAACGGCGGAATACATGCCAAAATAATCATTGCTGAATACCCTGCTGGCAATTGTGGGCTAGCCTCATTGTGGTCCAATACCTGGTACCGCTTGTGTGCATAGGCATGGTGATCTGAATGGCGCTGCAACTGAAAAAGTAGAAAATTACTCACCAGCTGTGAAGCATTCCAGGAATGAATTGGGGTCACTTTTTCATACTGTCCAGAAGGAAGTTTAGCACGCTCCATCCCGTAGTGCTCTAGGTAATTCACGAGTTCAAGTAGGGAAAAGGCTAGGAAACTTTGAACAAAAAAGAAGGTAGGAACTTCCCAAACCCATCTTCCTTGCATAAAAGAGAACAGTCCAAAAAAGGATAAAATAAAAACAATCGGTAGTATTTGGAACCAAATCATTTGATTGGAAAGAGACCAAAAACTTTGCCCTTTCTTTTTGAGCCTTTCCAGTTCTAGGTGCCAAGCACTTAGGTATCCTTGAGTTACGGAGCGCCACCAAAACCCGTAGAAGCTTTCTCCCTTACGACTTGTGGCTGGATCCTCAGGAGTAGCCACACGAACGTGGTGTCCTCTGTTGTGTTCAATAAAAAAGTGCATGTAGCACACCGTCATCAATAAGATTTTAGAGTAGGTTTGCTCAATTTTTTCGGTACGATGACCCAATTCATGGGCAACAGTAATCCCAATTCCTCCGGTAACGAGAGACATCCCTGTTGCAAAAGCAATCCACGAAGGAATTGACATGGGTTGCGTACCCACTACATATAGGCCCCAAATCAGAATACCAAGCTGCACATACACCCATACAAAAGTGATGAGTCTGTAAAACTGTTCCTTAGTCACTCCACTAACTTCTCCAGCTGCAACATTGGTAGTATCCCTTTGAAGGAGGTAATCCATAAGCGGAACAAGCAAAAAGACAAAGATGTGGATCATCCATTGAAAAGGACCACCAAGATAAAAGCCCAAAACCAGTAGGGCTGGCAAAATCAACGCACTAAAGAATCCTATCTTTTTCATGACGATTAAGATAGCATTTTTAGAAGAAAACAAAAAAGCAGAATGAACAATGTAAAATGTACAATGTACCAAGTACAAGGTACAAAGAAGCTTAAGAAGTGCCATTTGAGTCAGTACACAAATCCCCACTTCTTCATTCTTCGATTGGTGTTCGGCGTTCGACATTGGAAAAAAGTATCAAGTAGTTAGTATCAAGTAGCAAGACGATAAGAGAAGCAAGAGCCGAGAGACAAGGCTTCATTTCATTGTACAAAGTACGAAGTACCAGGTACCAAGTACCTTCAGAAGTACCATTTGAGTCAGCACACAAATCCCCACTTCTTCATTCTTCGATTGGTGTTCGGCGTTCGACATTAAAAGAGTAGTAAGTATCAAGTATCAAGTAGCAAGACGATAAGAGAAGCAAGAGCCGAGAGACAAAGACTTCATTTCATTGTACCAAGTACGAAGTACAATGTACCAAGTAGACTCAGAAACGAGATTCAAGAGACAAGAAGCAAGATTTTACATTGTACCAAGTAGCCTAAGGACCAGGATACTAACTCCATACTTGGTACTTAGTACTTCGTACTTTGTTCTGTCACCCACTTCTTCATTCTTCGATCGGCGTTAGACATTCGACATTGGAAAAAAGTATCAAGTAGTTAGTATCAAGTAGCAAGATGGATTGTACGAAGTACCAAGTACAATGTACCAGGTACCTTCAGAAGTGCCATTTGAGTCAGCACACAAATCCCCACTTCTTCATTCTTCGATTGGTGTTCAGCGTTCGACATTAAAAGAGTATCAAGTAACTAGTATCAAGTAGCAAGACGATAAGAGAAGCAAGAGCCGAGAGGCAAGAGACAAGATGGATTTCTGCTCCTAATAAGCAGGAGTATCCTAGCAGCAGCATAAAAAGTCTAATCTCTTGTCTCTTGGTTCTATTAGTCTTGCTACTTGCTACTCTCTACTTGCTACTAACAAAAAAGCCCTTCGAATCACTTCGAAGGGCTTCAATAATGTGGCGGCGACCTACTCTCCCGGGTGTAACCCCAGTACCATCGGCGCTGCAGGGCTTAACTTCTCTGTTCGGGATGGGAAGAGGTGGGACCCCTGCGCTAGGCCGCCTAAA
>CANGZP010000082.1 GCA_947458475.1 Cyclobacteriaceae bacterium
CAGCTAATCCGGTATTTTCTTCGCTCCAAGCTTGCCCAACTCGCACGTCGGGTGAATGAAGCCGCCATGGAGCAGCAGCGGGCCCAGCAGCAAGCGCAGCGCCCCAAAGAGGGGGTACATGTTGATTTTATTCCAAAAAAGTCTGCGGAGAAAATGAAAAAAGACATCGAAGGCGGAGAGTATGTAGACTACGAAGAAGTGAAGGATTAGCCTTCACTTTTTTTATTGGGTACGGGTACACCAATACAGTTTGTAACCAGTAGCTGTTTTGGTTCCAATTAAAAAATCATCCCCACCATCTTTCAGTCCCAGTTTTTTCTTGAGCTCTTCAGCCCCTGTGCTGTAGTTCCGGCAAATCACATTGACCTTTCCTGAAGGGAATAGCGCTTTAACCTCCTGCTTTTTTGGACTGATTTCCTGGACCACTTCAAAGATGCGTCCTGGGATATTTTTACCTAAAGTGTCACTGGTGTAGAGGTGACTATTTCTTTCCAGTTTGTGAAGCCCAAATCGCTCTCCAAATAGGTTGAAGGCGCCTGCCTTCAAAATTCCTGCTAGGGGTTCGATCAGGTACTTGCCTGCTTCCGCATACTTGGAATGTGCCTGCTCTTCCGCACTGGGGGCAAACTCAAACGGAAGGATTCCGCTCTCTAGATCCACTACTGAAATCATTTTTGGGGCGCCCATCTTGGCTTTTTCCCAATGAAGCAAGAGTTCTTTGACTTCATTTCGAACCGACACCACTGTTATTTTTTGGATCTCTGGTAGTTCGGTCCATGCTTGAGTTAGGTCCAGCATGGGGGAAACTTTTAGAAGGATGTGATCGGATTTTCGTTGCAGAAGATCCCAAGCGTCTACTACGTTCGGTTCGCAGTCCTGGAGTTTGTACAACTTTTGATTGCCAGTTCCCCGACGGGCTGGATCCGCATAAATCAGGTCAAACCGAAGTTCCGTTTTTTGCAAAAAATCTAATCCATTGCCTTCTACAAAGTCAAATTTGCCGGGGTTTAGAAGGCTTAGGTTATGCTTTGAGATCTGGAATAGCTCGGGTTGCTGCTCACAGTACACCCCTTTTTCAAATCCCCTGCTTAAGTAAAAAAAATCCACCCCAAAGCCTCCAGTCAGGTCGATGAGGCAATTTCCTGAGAGCCCTTCTGATTTGAAGGCAGCCGTTTGCTCCGACGAACTTTGTTCAACAGAGATGCTGGCAGGAAAGAGGAGGTGTAGGTTTTTGCTCCAAGTCGGCAATTTTTTGACGGCTTTCTGCCTAGCGGCGATTTGCTGCACGGCCATTTTGAGATCAAAAGCTACTTTGCCCTGGTACTTGAAAAGTAAACCTGCAGGATCTTCTTCCAGATGATCCTGCACAAATTGGTGGAATTCTTCGCTAGTGAACTTTTCGGAGTTCATTAGACGAGTTTATTTTCTAGAAGGTATTCGGCGATTTGAACGGCATTCGTGGCGGCACCTTTTCTTAGATTATCCGCTACGATCCACATATTCAGCGTATTCGGCTGAGACTCATCGCGACGAAGCCTGCCCACAAAGACCTCATCTTTTTTGTGAGCATGGATCGGCATGGGATAGACAAAGTTGGTTGGATCATCTTGAACGATGATTCCAGGAGCGTTTTCCAACAGGCTACGGACCTCTGCGAGGTCAAAATCTTGTTTAAACTCCACATTCACTGCTTCTGAGTGCCCGCCCATCGTAGGGACTCGGACTGTGGTGGAGGTGACCTGAATAGATTCGTCGCTGAAGATTTTCTTGGTTTCCTTGATCATCTTCATTTCTTCCTTGGTGTAGCCATTCGGTTGGAATACATCGATATGGGGAAGGACATTCATGTCAATTTTATGCGGATACACCATTTCAGGTGTTTTCCCTTGGCGTTCTGCCATCATCTGATCTACAGCAGCCTTACCGGTACCCGTTACCGACTGGTAGGTAGATACCACGATGCGTTTGATGCCATAGCGCTGACGCAGGGGTTCCAAAGCCAAAACCATTTGAATGGTAGAGCAGTTGGGGTTGGCGATGATTTTGTCTGCAGCACCGATTTCTTTTGCATTGATTTCTGGGACGACCAATTTTTTGCTAGGGTCCATTCTCCAAGCGGAGGAGTTGTCAATGACTACGGTACCTACTGCTGCGAATTTGGGAGCCCATTCCAAGGAGGTACTTCCACCAGCAGAGAAAATTGCGATTTCAGGTTGCGCGGCTACTGCTTCTTCTAGGCCGATGATGACATGAGATTTACCCATGTACTCAATTACTTTTCCTTTGGAACGTTCAGATGCTACAAGGAGCAGTTGATCGTAGGGGAATTGGTGTTCTTGAAGGACTTCAAGGATTTCGGTGCCTACTAATCCAGTAGCACCCACTACAGCAAGTTTCATAGGTTGGAGGGAATTCGTTTTGAGTCTTCAAAAATACGGAGGCTTAGCGCAATAATACAGTCCATTTCAAACAAATTATGGATTATCCGCAATTATGCCAGTGGCTCAATAGGGTTGTTTAACATGCGGATAATCGTTCACAGCCCACGGTCAACGGTCTACAGCTCACCAAATTGATTCTCAAACCATGTATTTATTGGTTGGGGGTGGAAAAGGGTACGGTCACAAAACAAATTAATAAGGCATAGGTAAGCTAACTTTTATACAAATCCCTAGAAAACAGTAACCCGATCAAATAAGGGTTGATAGGAAAAATAATGTGCTGTGGTCCGTGGACGGTCAGCTGTCGACGGTTATCCGCTGTGGTTACCAGTTTTTTAAACAGCTTATAGGATTGCGGATAATCCTAATTTATATTCACCTACTTTTTAAACGATACGACCATGTTTCTATTTTTTAGTAGGGTAGCGTTTGTGCTCCTAGTTAGTGGATTGGCTTTTTCTTCTCCATCCTTTTCTCAAAGTCAAACGCAAGGATTTCAAGCTCCATTTGCAATTCAATCCTACCCTCAACCCTTTCTGCCGGGCTGGTATGCCAATGACCTGAGAGCAACCTCTTCTCGTGTTTTCCGACTTGCCACGGGAGGAGTTAATGGATCGGTTGCCTTGGCCGTACAGCCGATCAGTAGCTTCACTGGGAAGCTATGGGTGCGGTTGACTCCCAAAGGAATGGGTAACCCACGCGTTATTTTTTGGGCCAAAACCCTAAAAAATGGCACAGGGACTCGCCCTGCCTTGGTTCATATTTCTTGGGCAGCAACGCTGGAGGGGACGT
Source organism: Cyclobacteriaceae bacterium (assembly GCA_947458475.1). Taxonomy (GTDB): domain Bacteria; phylum Bacteroidota; class Bacteroidia; order Cytophagales; family Cyclobacteriaceae; genus Algoriphagus. The sequence goes on from CANGZP010000082.1 coordinate 3,234, forward strand.
ATCAGGAGCGCATGTTGCTAGGGCATGCCGCCCAGTTTCCCAATGCCAACCTGAATTTTAGCCGATTTGAACTCGAAGTGCCGGCCGCATTTGCCTCTTTGGAAGAAGTCTATATGCATCTAGAAATAGCCGTGGGGTCTGGAACGGGGAGTGCTGCTCGCTGGGTCTTGGATGATTTTAGTTTAGAAGACCTGGTGGTGGATGAGGAGTTGCCCAAAGTGTCTTTAGTGAAAGGATATGGGAAGCGAGAGGTGTTGGTCGCATTTTCAGAGCCCATGGACCCCGTTTTTGCAGGGCTCAATCTGGCTTACCAGCTCGATGGGAGCAATCCTGTGGAGGCTCGGTTGCTCTTAGATTCAGTTGCCATTCTTCGATCGGAGATGGACTTAGAAGAAGGCAAGGATTATGCTCTTTTTCTGCAACAGCTGCCCGATGTCAATGGAAACTTTCTTTTGGATACGCTCCTCAGGTTTCGGTATACTGATCCTACTGCGCTTGGGCCAAAATCCCTAGTGATGAACGAGGTGATGCCAGCTCCTCGGGCAGGTCAAGACCTTCCCTTTGTGGAGTATGTGGAGATTTTAAATCCTTCAAATAAAGAATTGCGCTTGTCTGGTGCAGTTTTTTCTTCAAGTAGCGGCACTACTCAGCTTCCAGAGTATTGGATAGCAGCGGGGGAGTATGTGCTGCTTTGTCCTCCAAACCAAGCTTCACTTCTTTTAGAGTTTGGCAAGGTGCTGCCGCTTTCTTCTTTCCCTAGTCTGCTTAATTCTGGGTCTCTTCTTCGTTTGGTGACTGCTGAAGGTGAGGAAATTGATCGGTTGGAATACCGAAGCAGTTCCTGGGGCGGTACGGAGTTTGCCGATGGAGGCTACAGTCTAGAGGTGCCTGACCCCTTTTTTCGCTGCGAGGCCTCAGAATTTTTGTTTCCTTCCAAGGATCCTAAACGGGGAACCCCAGGTAGGCAAAATTCACAGTTCTCCCCAATCCAGGATCTGGGAAATTTACAGGTGATCGCTTCATTTTTTAAAAATGCTTCCTTACTAGAATTGGTTTTAAATCAACCTATTGTTCCCTTCACTAGCCCAGTTCCTTTTTTGATCACTCCTTCTTTGAATATAGATTCGGTTCGAGTTTTTTCTTCAGGGCGAAGGATTGGAATTGCTTTGGCTAGCCCAGCAAGGAATAGTACGCCCTATACTTTGAGGGCTTCTTTGCTGAACCGATGTGTGGGGGAGCAAGCAGGATTTGAGGTGAAGGTGGTTCTTGCAGAGGCTGCCAGTAAGGGAGAGCTAATTTTGAATGAGGTGCTGCTGGATCCCAAGTCGGGCGACCCAAAATTTGTTGAAATTCATAATCCCACTGCAAAATACCTTTCTTTAGAAAATTGGGCACTTTCGAGCATCAACGATGCTGGAGCTTTGCAGGAGCTAAGACTTGTTGGAGTGGAGGGAGATCAGATCGCTCCAGAGGGATATTTAACCTTATCTGTAGATCCGGAACGACTTCGTTTGACTTATCCCCAGTCTGCTGCTGGTAATTTCCTCAAAATGATTAGCCTCCCGAGTATGCCGATTGGGGCGGGTATCCTGCTGCTGCTTTCACCGCAACGACTGGTGGCAGATTCCCTTCCTTACCGAGCTGATTGGCACCACCCCTTGCTCCGGTCAACCAAGGGAGTTTCATTAGAGCGGGTATCTCCTGTTTTTCCGACCTACATCCCTTCTAACTGGCAATCGGCCTCCAGCAGCCAGGATTATGCTACTCCCGGAAGGAAAAACTCTACTGCGCTGTCAGTAGAGCCCGCTTCCGAGCTGATTACCCTCTTTCCCTTGGTATTTGATCCAGGTGGAAGTACTGGGCCTAGTCAAGTTAGCATTCGTTATTCCCTGGAGCAAAATGGTTGGGTAGGGAGTTTTACCATCTATTCGGCTGCGGGCCGTGAGGTTAAAGTCCTTGGACAGAATCAGATTTTGGGAACTTCCGGAATTTTTTCCTGGACAGGAACCGATGCCGCAGGGACAAGAGTGCCGCCTGGATATTACATTTTAGTTGCTCAGCTCTTTGATTTAACTGGCAGGATTAGGGTCGTGAAAAAAACGCTTGTGGTCGGCATGCCTTTGATGTGAAATTTATCCAAAAATCTCACAGAACCTAAGAATTTAACGGTTTTGGTGGCCCATTGATAATCCTTTCTTTGTTTTGGTTTTCCCAAAGACTACTGTATTTTAGGGGATTATTTTTCGAGAGCATCTCATTTATCAATCTTAAATCAGGAAATGTATGAGTAAGGAAGAAAAAACCGCTTATTCCAAGGATGAGCTTAAGGAATTTGAAGAAATCATTCTTCAGAAATTGGCTTTAGCAAAGGAGGAACTTCATTCCCTGAAAGAGACTTTGAGTAAAAAGAACGACAGTGGCACAGATCACACGGCTTCTACCTCGAAGCTTTTGGAAGATGGAGCGGATACATTAGAGCGGGAGAGCATGAATCAATTGGCAGCCAGACAGCAAAAATTTGTCATCAATTTGGAGAATGCGTTGATTCGAATAAAGAATGGGACCTATGGGATTTGCGTGGATTCGGGGAAGTTGATTTCCAAGGAGCGATTGAAGGCGGTTCCGCATACCATGCATTCTATTGAAGCCAAGTTGGCCAAAAAGTAAGCGTGGATTTCCTGCATCGTCATATTGAAGCCTTGATTTTTTGTGCTCCTGAACCGTTAGGGGTGGAGGAGATGGTTGCTTGTTTGAGTGAGATGTTTGGTGCCGTGGTTCCTGCAAAAGATGTGGAAGATGCCTTGGTAGTCCTTTGTGAAAAATACGCGGAAGATGAATTTTCCTTTGCCTTGGAGAAGTTGGGTGGAGGGTATCAATTTTTAACCAAGCCTGCCTACCAGCCAAGCATCAGTGTTTTGCTTCGTCAGCATTCTCAAAAAAGGCTTTCTACGGCACAGTTGGAGACCCTATCCATCATTGCCTACAAACAGCCGCTTACCAAGGGGGATGTGGAGCAGATTCGAGGTGTTGCCTGTGATTATTCCCTTCAAAAATTATTAGAAAAGGAGCTGATTGAGATCAAAGGAAAATCGGATGGAGTGGGGAGACCGCTGATCTATGGGACTTCTCCTAAGTTTATGGATTATTTTGGGATCAATTCCCTGCAAGATTTACCACAACCTAAAGATTTTTCTCAGCCCGAGCACCAGATTGGTGAAGAAAAGGGTTAATCGAGTTTGTTGACCCGAGCGAGTCGGGATACTAAATATTTTTTACCAGTCCCAAGTTCCTCGCAAAGTATTCGTGTCCGTCTTGTTTCTCCTTTTTTAAATTTTCTGCCTGCTAGTTCAAAATGGGTTTGAGGGGCTAAGTCGGATAGAAAAACGGCATTTCCTTGGCTTGCTGCTACCTCATATTTGCTCATTTCTTTCATTAAGAATAGATCTCGGGCAGAGCTGGCAGAAGGATTTCGCATGTGCAACTTTAAGGGCACAAGGAGATCTCGAGGAAAGGTAGATTCATTCAGTACTGGCTCGAGGAGTTGTTTAAACTTGGCTTTCCACTCAGGACCATGGGGAGCATGGGCTGCACCATGTTGCGCAAAGGCCCGAAGGTGGGCGATTTCATGGATCAACGTCAGCAGAAACTGGTAGGGATTGAGGTCTACGTTGAGGGTGATGGTTTGAATGGATTGATCTCTACGAAACCGAAAATCTCCGAGTTTTGTATTTCTCGGTTTTTTAACGAAAAAATGAAAGGGGCTTTCCTCCCAAAGTTGAAGGCAATAGGGAACTGCGCTTTCGGGGAGATGCCTGTGGAAGAGACGGAGTAGCTCTGAGGAAGACATTTTAGGGCATAAAAAAAGAGTTCCGATCTATCGGAACTCTTAATTTTTCACGCGTGGTGTGATTACTGAGCTGGAGTAGCAGCAGCAGTTGTATCAGCAGCTGCAGCAGCAGCAGCAGAATCAGCAGCAGCTTGTGCAGCAGCAGCCTCAACAGCAGCGATAGAATCAGCAGCAGCAGCAGCAGCGATAGAATCAGCAGCAGCTTGCTCTTCAGTTGACTTTCCACCGCAAGAAGCAGTAGCGATCAAACCAGCGATTGCGAAAATTGCAAATACCTTTTTCATTTGTTATGGTTTTCTTAATTACAACACAAATGTACTAGTATTAATTTTAATTGTGCAAGTGGTAGACAATATTTTTTTTATTTGTTTTTGTAAACGATTTTAACGGGAACGCCTTCGAAATCAAAATTTTCGCGCAATCTATTTTCCAAATACCGGGTATAAGGTTCTTTAATGTATTGTGGAAGGTTACAAAAGAATGCAAAAACTGGGTTTTTGGTAGGCAATTGGGTGACATACTTAATTTTGATGTATTTCCCTTTCCATGCTGGAGGCGGATATTTTTCTATTTCCTGTAGAAGAATATCATTCAATTTGGAGGTGGTTACACGTCTTGTTTTATTCTCATATACTTTAACTGCCAGTTCAATGGCTTGAAAAATCCGTTGCTTTTCGGTGACGGAAGTAAAGATGATGGGGATCCATTTGTGTTCGCCAAGGCGATCGAGCATATCCTCCTTGATCTTGTTCATGGTCTTGTGATCTTTTTCGATCAAGTCCCACTTATTTACCATGATTAATACACCCTTGTTGTTTTTGATGGCTAAAGAGATCAGGTTGACATCTTGAGCCTCTAGGCCTCGCGTAGCATCGAGCATGACGATCACGACATCCGATTCTTCCAGGGTTCTCAAGGAACGCATGACCGAATAGAACTCTACATCTTCTTTTACTTTGGCCTTTTTTCGGATTCCGGCAGTATCGGTAATGATGAAGTCTTGGCCGAAGAATTTGTAGCGGGTATGGATTGCATCCCGAGTGGTACCGGCTTCATTTGTTACGATGGAGCGTTCCTGTCCAATAAGGGCATTGAGGAAGGAGGATTTACCTGCATTTGGTCTTCCAAGGATGGATATTTTTGGGATGCCTGCATCTGGATCTTCCAATCCATCTTCCTCAAAATGGGTAATTATGGCATCTAATAATTCTCCTGTTCCGCTTCCGCTCGCTGCTGCGATAGGGTATACTTCTAAATCTGACAGTCCAAGGGAATAAAACTCATTCGCCATAAAGGACTTTTCCTGATTGTCAGCCTTGTTCGCCACAATGTAGAGTGGTTTTTTGTTGCTTCGAAGTTCATTTGCAAACTCCTCATCCAGGTCAGTGAGTCCGTCGTGGCAATCCACCACAAATAGAATCACGTCTGCTTCTTCGATAGCGAGCTTTACTTGTTTTCGAATCTCTGCTTCGTACAAGTCTTCAGATCCAGTGACATATCCTCCTGTATCGATTACAGAGAAGAATTTACCGCACCATTGGGCATGCCCATAGTGTCGGTCTCTAGTGACGCCACTCATGTTGTCTTCGATGGCCTTTCGCTCTTCCACTAGGCGGTTAAAAAGGGTGGATTTGCCCACATTGGGTCTACCTACAATTGCTACTATGTTTGCCATGTTTAAGAGGGGTCGTACCCGAATTTTTTTAGTACTAGTTTATTTTTTCTCCAGTCCTGTTCCACCTTTACAAAGGTTTCCAGGAAGATTTTTTTACCGAAAAATTTTTCCAAGTCAGCACGGGCTTCCGTGCCTACTTTTTTGAGCATTTTTCCTTTATCGCCGATGACAATTCCTTTTTGGCTGTCTCGCTCCACAAAAATGGTAGCTCGGATACGGATGAGATGTTCTTCCTCATGGAAATCCTCTATGCCTACTTCGGTACTGTAGGGAATTTCTTTTTTGTAGTTGGTAAAAATCTTTTCCCGGATGATCTCAGAAGCAAAGAACCGCTCGGGGCGGTCAGTTAGTTCCTCTTTATCGTAAAAAGGAGGATGAACGGGAAGCCGTTCTACAATTTCTTGAAGAATTCGCTCCGTATTGAATTTCTCTAATGCTGAGATAGGAATGACTGTAGCCGCTTGAATCCGAGACGTCCAGTATGCAGTCACTTCTTCGAGTTGCCCTTCTTTGGCTAGGTCAATTTTATTGATAACTAGGAGAATGGGTGCTCCGGACGCATTTATTTTTTGGATGACTTCTTCAATTTCCTCATCCGATTCAAAGAGATCTGTAACAAAAACGATTACGTCCGCATCTTCAAGGGTAAGGTGTACAAATCCCATCATGCTTTTGTGGAGTTCGTACTTCGGCTTGAGCATGCCCGGCGTATCGGAAAATACGATTTGGTACTCGTCTGTGTTGATGAGACCTAATATGCGGTGACGGGTAGTTTGTGCTTTGGAAGAAACGATAGAAAGGCGCTCTCCCACAAGAATATTCATCAGTGTAGATTTACCTACATTGGGTTTTCCGATGATATTGACGAATCCTGCTTTGTGAGAGGGGGAGATCATTTCAGACTTTTTTTGCAAAGGTACTTGATTTTTGAGAGTTTGTCCTTACCTTTGCATCACTATATCGCGGGATGGAGCAGTTGGTAGAATAGACTAGGGCTCATATCCGCCGCGGCGGACACAGGTTCGGTAGTTGATTGAGATAATAAAGAGTAAAAGATATATCGCGGGATGGAGCAGTTGGTAGCTCGTCGGGCTCATAACCCGAAGGTCACAGGTTCGAGTCCTGTTCCCGCTACATTGGAAAGAGGATGCTTCGGCATCCTTTTTTGTTTCACTCTGGTGAGTAGTACTTCGGGCTCATATTCGCCGCGGCGGACACAGGTTCGAGTCCTGTTCCCGCTACATTGGAAAGAGGATGCTTCGGCATCCTTTTTTGTTTCACTCTGGTGAGTAGTACTTCGGGCTCATATCCGCCGCGGCGGACACAGGTTCGAGTCCTGTTCCCGCTACATTGGAAAGAGGATGCTTCGGCATCCTTTTTTGTTTCACTCTGGTGAGTAGTACTTCGGGCTCATATCCGCCGCGGCGGACAC
>CANGZP010000083.1 GCA_947458475.1 Cyclobacteriaceae bacterium
TATAGCCGGGGGTAGGTGCACAATCTTTTACCAAGAGTCCGCCGCGGCGGACGACACTATTCAGTTTAATTTATACCGAAGAATAAACTTTTTTCCACCGCTTGCGTATTAAATACCAATTACCACTTTCTCTTTTTTAAACTTCTATTTTTTAATTCTAACCCCATTTTTTTATGAGCTCTTATAGACATGTTTATTACCATCTGGTATTCCATACCAAATCATCAAATCCTACCATTTCAAACCAGCATTGTGAATCGCTTTATGCTTTCATTTGGGGGATTGTGAAGAATAAAAATTCGAAACTATTACAAATCAATGGAACAGAAGATCACCTCCATTTACTACTAAACATTCATCCTAGCCATAGTGTAGCCGATATGGTCAAGGACATCAAAGTGTTTTCAAGTGTTTGGATCAAGAAATCTAATTTTTTTCCACAGTTTACAGGATGGGCGGAGGGATACGGCTGTTTTACAGTTTCCTACAGAGAGAAAGACCAACTAATTGGCTACATCAAAAAGCAAAAGGAACATCATAAAATGCAGAGTTTTGAAGAAGAATTCAGAACAATACTTGCTGATCATCAAATAGAGATTGATGAGCGATATTTTTTAAAGTAAAGGATCCCCATTGGATAACTTAAAAGTTTAGTTACGCCCCCGCAATCCTGCGGGGCAGGCTTCTTCGGGGCTTAAAATTCACTGTATATCCCTTACCCCCGGTTTCACCGGGGGTCATAAAAGTTTCAATCCTTCGGATCTAGCCTAAGATCAAGCCTTTTAAATTCACCAAAAAAATTACTGAATAGAATTCTTGTGTAAAGATTAAGTTAGGGGCAACAAAAGCCCTGTAAGGGCTTCACTACTATGACCCCGGGTGAAGCCCGGGGTAATTGGATAGGATATTTCCCTGAGCCCCGAAGGTGGCGAAACTAAAAATTGGCAGTACTACTTTTGTGTTTTTTTTACTTGTACTAGTTGAAAAATGGTGGATAAACGGGTTTTGTCAATCCTGTGTAATAAGTTCATTTTATCACTAGTTTTTTCAAAACCTTGTGGCCCTGTCTTGGGTTAAACTTATAAAACTTCATTACTTTTTATTCGTCAAAAAAGGGATGGCAACTCTTCTTCAATTTCTGAAAAGAGTCATAGTTTTTATCAATCGAAAAAATAATCACATACATTTTTCTTTTCTTAACTTCGCATTCTATCTCGATAAACTAAAACATACTTATGGATACACACGGAAAAAACGGAGGCGACATCGCAAAATGTCCTTTCCACAATGGCTCCATGGCTGCAGCAGCAGGCAAGGGCATGCAGAACCAAGATTGGTGGCCTAACCAACTGAAATTAAACATTTTGCGTCAGCATTCTACCCTTTCCAATCCCTTGGAAGAAGGCTTTGACTACGCCAAAGAATTTGAAAGCCTGAACCTTGCTGAGGTAAAAGCAGACATCGAAAAAGTATTGACTACTTCTCAAGACTGGTGGCCAGCAGATTATGGTCACTACGGACCTTTTATGGTACGTATGTCGTGGCACGCAGCAGGAACCTACCGCGTACAGGACGGTCGTGGTGGTGCAGGAACAGGTGCGCAGCGTTTTGCTCCGCTGAACTCCTGGCCAGACAATGCCAACCTAGACAAGGCGCGTTTACTACTTTGGCCAATCAAGCAGAAATATGGGCAAAAATTGTCTTGGGCTGACCTTTTGGTGCTTACAGGCAACGTAGCCATGGAATCCATGGGCTTCAAAACCTTCGGATTTGGTGGTGGACGTACGGACATCTGGGAGCCAGAACAAGATATTTTCTGGGGTAATGAGGCGGAGTGGGTTTCCCACCGTAACCCAGAAGCTCTTGCACATCCACTAGGAGCTACTGAAATGGGCTTGATCTATGTCAACCCAGAAGGTCCAGACAAGGTGGCTGATCCGCTTTTGGCAGCAAAAGCTATCCGTGAGACTTTTGGCCGTATGGCGATGAACGACGAGGAAACCGTTGCTTTGATTGCTGGTGGTCACACCTTCGGTAAAACCCACGGTGCAGCCGACCCAGGCAAATACGTAGGCCCTGAGCCTGCAGGTGCTGCCATCCACGAGATGAGCACCGGTTGGAACAGTACATTCGGCACTGGCCATGGCGCAGACACCATCACTTCTGGTTTGGAAGGTGCATGGACTTCTACCCCTGCCAAGTGGGGCCATGATTACTTCAAATTCCTATTTGAATACGAGTGGAAGATGGTACACAGCCCTGCTGGCGCACAGCAGTGGGAGGCAGTGAATGCCGAAGCCATCATTCCAGATGCACACATTCCTGGCAAGTTCCACAAGCCGTTTATGTTGACCACGGACTTGTCCATGCGATTTGATCCTGAATACGAGAAAGTATCTCGTAAATTCTATGAGGATCCAGCCTACTTCGCAGATGCATTTGCACGTGCTTGGTTCAAATTGACCCACCGTGACATGGGACCTAAGGCCCGTTACAAGGGTACAGAGGTTCCTGCGGAAAATTTGATCTGGCAAGATCCAATTCCAGCAGTAAACCATCCTTTGGTAGATGCAGCTGATATTGCTTCTTTGAAAGCCAGTATCCTTGCTTCAGGCTTGACAGTTGCTGAATTGGTTTCTACTGCATGGGCTTCTGCATCCACTTTCCGTGGTTCTGACTTCCGTGGTGGTGCCAATGGTGCACGCGTTCGTTTGGAGCCTCAGAAAAACTGGGAAGCCAACAATCCTGCACAGTTGAACAAGGTGCTTTCTGTATTGGAAGGCATCCAAACACAATTCAATGCAGGCGCAACAGGTGGAAAGAAAGTTTCCCTTGCAGACTTGATCGTCTTGGCCGGTGTGGCAGCGATCGAAAAGGCAGCCAAAGATGCTGGACATGCGGTAACTGTACCATTTACCCCAGGTCGTATGGATGCATCTCAGGAAGAAACTGAAGTGGAATCTTTCGCTTGGATGAAGCCATGGGCTGATGGATTTAGCAACTACATGAGTGCCGATTGCCGAGTGAAGGCTGAAGAGGCTTTGGTAGATAAAGCACAGTTGTTGACCTTGACTGCTCCTGAAATGACAGCACTAGTAGGCGGAATGCGTGCCCTTGGTGCCAACTGGGACGGAGGCAAGCACGGGGTCTTCACCAACAGACCTGGTCAATTGACCAATGACTTCTTCGTGAATGTCTTGGATATGGGTACTACCTGGAGAGCCACTTCCGATAAGGAAACGGTCTTTGTAGGAAGCGACCGCAAGACAGGCGAACCAAAGTGGACGGGTACTCGTGCAGACTTGATCTTCGGTTCCAACTCTGAATTGAGAGCCTACGCAGAAGTATACGCTTGCGAGGACGGCAAGGCCCGATTCGTAAAGGACTTCGTAGCTGCTTGGAATAAGGTGATGAACCTCGATCGATTCGATCTAGCGAAATAAGAAAGTGATAAGTTTAAGTAAAGAAAGCGGCTCTGTAAGGAGCCGTTTTTTTTTGTTTAGAAAATTTAGTGTTGTCAGCCACGGCGGACGAAACTAAATAGTAGTTACGCCCCTTCGGGGCTTAAAATTCACTGTACTTCCTTTACCCCCGGCTTCACCGGGGGTCATAAATGTTTCGATCCTTCGGATCTAACATTGAAAACAATGTCCAAAATATGTTTCAACGGTTAACCTAAAAGCATTTTTAGGTTAAAATTTATTGGTGTTGCCAAAATGCCTCGAAGAGGCAAAACAATGATGACCCCCGGTGAAACCGGGGGTATATTGGTGTTTTAAGTTTCAAGAGCCCCGAAGGTGGCGACACATAAATCTTACAATTAGTGAGTATGGTATATCACTGAAGCGCTTTTTTTCTTCCATTTCCAACCTTTTTCCCTAATTTCACTCTCCATCTCTAAACCTAATTTTTTGTGTCTACTCCTTTCGCGCTTCTGAATGAGGAAACCTGGTTGCAGCCCTATGCGGAGGTAATCCAGCGGCGCCATGACCGCTACCAAGCTGCGCTTCAGGCCATCACGGACTACGCCGGAAGTATCGTCGAATTTGCAAGCAGCCACGAGTACTACGGCATTCAAGTAGATCCCATTCGCAAAGGATGGACTTACCGGGAATGGGCACCCCATGCCCAAGCCCTGTACCTTATCGGGGATTTTAATGGCTGGGACCGATCTTCTCATCCCATGCGGAAAAACACCCGAGGAGACTGGGAGATTTTCTTGCCCCAAACCCAATACCAAGAGGCCTTTGTTCAAGGTAGCAAACTGAAGGTTCGGGTCATCGGTGCCAATAACAGCGACCTAGACCGCATCCCTGCTTACATACGCCGTGTCGTGCAGGACGAGGAGACGAAGGATTTTGCCGGCCAACTCTGGTTCCCAGAACAGGCATTTTCCTGGACGGATCAAAAGTTTTCGGTAAAAAAATCCGCCTCCATGCCGCTCATCTACGAATGTCACGTAGGCATGGCACAGGAAAAAGAGGGGGTAGGCACCTACCTCGAATTTGAAAAAAACATCCTCCCCCGCATCCAGGCGGCTGGCTACACCGCCATTCAGCTCATGGCAGTGATGGAGCATCCTTACTACGGTTCCTTTGGCTACCACGTGTCCAACTTTTTTGCTCCCTCTTCTCGGTTTGGGACACCGGAGCAACTCAAATCTTTGATCAATGCCGCTCACCGCATGGGGATAGCCGTCATCATGGACTTGGTGCATTCGCATGCGGTAAAAAATACCAACGAGGGCCTCAACGACTTTGACGGCACCGAAAATGGCTACTTTCACGCTGGAGAGCGGGGCTACCATGCGGGTTGGGATTCCAAACTATTCAATTACGGCAAATGGGAGGTGCAACAATTCCTGCTCTCCAGCATTCGCTACTGGATGGAAGAGTTTCATTTCGATGGCTTCCGCTTTGATGGAGCCACTTCCATGCTGTACCACCACCACGGGCTGATCACTTTTGATAGCGCGGATCGCTACTTCGACGCGGGTGTAGACGAGGAGGCCTTGACTTACTTTCAGTTGGCCAATACGCTCATTCATGCGGTGAATCCAGATGCGATTTCGATCGCGGAGGAGGTGAGCGGCATGCCTGGACTGAGTCGCCAGATAGATGAAGGGGGGATCGGGTTCGACTTTAGGTTGGCCATGGGGATTCCAGACTTCTGGATTCGCACGCTGAAGCACAAGACCGACGAGCAGTGGGATCTGTTTGACTTATGGCATGAGCTGACCAACCGGCCTGCCAAGGAAAAATCCATCGCTTATGCAGAGAGCCACGATCAGGCCTTGGTCGGAGACAAGAGCCTTGCCTTCTGGTTGATGGACAAGGAAATGTATTTTTCCATGTCTGTGTTGGAGCAAAATCTGGTCATCGACAGAGGGATTGCTTTACACAAGTTGATCCGCCTGTTCACGCTCACGCTAGGAGGGGAAGGGTATTTGAATTTTATTGGCAATGAGTTTGGGCATCCCGAATGGGTGGATTTTCCCCGGGAGGGCAACGACTGGAGTTACCTCTATGCCCGCCGGCAATGGTCCTTGGTGGATGATCCGCTATTGCGGTACCAACATCTAGCGGCTTGGGACAAGGCCATGATCCAGTTGGTGACGAAGCATCCCTTGCTTTCTTCTGGTCCGGCGCAGCAATTGTACTTGGAGCCCACAAAAAAGGTGCTCGCCTACACCCGTGGCAACTTGGTTTTTGTGTTTTCCCTTCATCCTATCGATTCCTACGAAGGCTTTGCGATTCCAGTGCCTAGTGCTGGGGATTACAAGGTGATCTTGCATTCCGATGCTCCTGAATTTGGGGGCTTTAATCGCATCGACAGCAGCCTGAACTATTCTACAAATGCGAATCAGGAGTTGCTGCTGTATCTGCCGAGCCGTGTGGGGATGGTGTTGGGGAAGATAAAGGGTTAAAGGTTAAGCGTTAAGGGTTAAAAAATCATTTTTCTCGCAGAGCCACATAAGCCTGCTTGCCTGCCTACGGTAGGTAGGCCTAAAGCAGGCAGGGCGTAAAGGGTTTGATGGATAGACTATTTGTGGCTTTTTTGGGGTATCAATAAATATCTAGGCGAAAATGATCTTTATTTTTCTTTCATACATTTTTTAAATAGTTGGTTCTTAGGAAGACCCGAAGGGTCCAAACATTTATGACCCCCGGTGAAACCGGGGGTAACTATATACGGTATTTCCTCAAGCCCTGAAGGGGCGTGACAAAAATAGTATCGTCCGCCGCGGCGGACTCTCAACAAAATTTGTTTTCTAACCACGGGTTTCACCCGCGGTCATAATTGTAAAACCCCTTTGGGGTTTCGTGTACATACCAAAGTAAGTAACCGATTAATCCTCAGTTGCTTTAGTTTCGGCCGCAAGTAGGTAAAGAGTTTTTCTCGCAAAGATGCCAAGCCTTCCGCAGGCAGGCTTGGCGTCTTTGCGAGACTAAATTATTAATGAAGGGCCTACCATTTCCTCTCAAGTCTTCATCATTTCCATAAAAAATCGTCATGGATCTTCTGGGTCTATTTTTTCGAAGAAATGAAGGGAGGGATTTAATTTGCAGTGAAAAAATAACTTTTGGTTTCTCCCATGCAAACACTCAGAATAGCACTCGACTGGACGCCCAATACCAACCATATCGGCATTTTTGTGGCGCAGCAACTCGGTTTTTACAAAGAATTGGGATTGGAGGTAGTCGTAGCTCATCCCTTGGCGGACAACTATCAGGTAAGCCCAGGAAAGAAGTTGGAACTCGATGAAGTTGATTTTTCCATTGCTCCATTTGAAACAGTCATCAGCCTCAACAATAAGCCCAATAAAGTCCATGCGGTTGCCATTTTTGCCCTCCTTCAAGAAGATTTGAGTTGCATTGTAAGTTTGGAAGGCTCCGAAATCAAGCGAATGAAGGACCTCGACGGTAAAATCTATGCCTCCTACAAGGCGCGCTACGAAGACTTGATCGTCAAAGAAATGATTAAAGCCGATGGGGGAGTAGGAGAGCCAGTGCTTCAGTATCCCGATCGTTTGGGGATCTGGAATACCTTACTCGAGGGGAAAGCCGATGCTACCTGGATTTTTGACAATTGGGAAGGGGTGGAGGCCGCTACCCGTGGTGTGGAACTTCGGAAGTTTTACTTGAGTCAACATGGGATTCCCTATGGATATTCTCCGGTGATTTTTACCAAAAAAGAGTCTTTGGAAGCAAATCGAGAACTGTATTCTCAGTTTGTGGAGGCAACGCGCCGCGGGTATCGCTATGCTTCCAGCAACCAGGCGGAGGCCTGTCAAATTTTATTTCCTCACCTGACTCCTTACGATCAGCAGCAGGTAGATTTGAAAAAATCGTTGGAAGTAAGCGCACCCTTTTTTGGGGATGATACGACCTGCGGTAAAATGAAGTCAACACGTGTCCAGGCATTTTTGGACTGGCTGGTAGAGCATGGATTGGAAGATGCGCGCATCTTAGAGCAGGACTTGTATACGAATGAGTTGGGGTAGGCATGGTTTTATCTCGCAAAGCCGCATAAGCTTTTATGGAGTAGACAATTCGTGGTTTTTTGGGGTATGAATAAATATCTAGGTGAAAATGATTTTTATTTATCCTACATAAGTTTTTTGAAAAGTAGTTTCTTGGCTAGACCCGAAGGGTCGAAACATATATGACCCCCGGTGAAACCGGGGGTAACTAAATACGATATTTCTAAAAGCCCTTAAGGGGCGTGACAAAAATAGTATCGTCCGCCGCGGCGGACTCTCAGCAAAATTTGTTTTCTAACCACGGGTTTCACCCGCGGTCATAATTGTAAAACCCCTTTGGGGTTATGTGAACATACTAAAGTAAGTAACCGATTAATCCTCAGTTGCCTTAGTTTCGGCCGCAGGTAGGTAAGGAGTTATTCTCGCAAAGCCGCAAAATCCTGTCTGCCTGCCTACGGTAGGTAGGCCTGCGGTAGGTAAGGAGTTATTCTCGCAAAGTTGCATAAGGCGCAAAGGGTTTGACAGAGCTAGTCTGCCTTTCGATAAAAAGCAGGATTTCTTTGCGGCTTAGTGTTTTTTTGTATCGTCCGCGCTGCGGACTTACCAGGGTTAATTCATGTACTTTTCCCCTAGGTTAAAACCCAGGGTTTGGGTTTGGTCGCCACTCTGCGGCTTATTGGCTTAAAATTATACACTTCAAAGTCTTCCGCGCCATTCGGTTAAGTTAACGTTTATATCTACGTACGTCAAATTCCGCATAGCGGACGGCTAATCAACTTACCATGGGTTTTAACCCATGGAAAAGATGTAGATGTTACGCGAAGGCCGGCTCCCGGACCCCGACGTTCCCCGTCTCCAAGATCTCGTCCAGGGTCACTTGCTTCAATTCATTGATCAGGATGGGGTCGTATTTAGCGGCGACGCGGATGTAGTTTTCGGTGAAGCCATGCATCATCCCATTTTCTACGTCCTCCTCAAAAAGTACGGTGAAGGTCTGCCCCAGATTTTCCTCGTAAAATTTGCGGCGCTTTTTCTCCGAAAGGATCCGCAGCATCTTGGAACGCTCGTTTCGTTTTTTCATCGGCACCACACCTTCCAGTTCCACTGCGCGGGTATTCGCGCGCTCGGAATAGGTAAATACATGGAGGTAGGAGATATTCAACTCGTTTAGGAAGTTGTAAGTCTCTAAGAAGAGCTCGTCCGTCTCCCCGGGGAAACCCACGATCACATCCACGCCAATGCAGGCATGGGGGAGGAGGGTTTTGATTTTGGTCACCCGATCCTCGTACAATTCCCGGAGGTAGCGCCGCCCCATTTTGCGCAAGATTGCATTCGATCCGGATTGAAGCGGGATATGGAAGTGGGGAACAAAGCGCTTGGATTGCGCGACAAATTCAATGATCTCGTTGGTGAGCAGGTTGGGCTCGATGGAAGAGATGCGGAAGCGTGCAATGCCTTCCACCTCGTCCAAGGCCATTACCAGGTCTGCGAAGCGGGCATCCCGCTTGCCATCCACAATCCCAAAGTCACCGATATTTACCCCAGTCAGCACCACCTCCTTTACCTCCGTGGAAGCAATGTCACGCGCCGAGGCTAGGATGGAGGGGATGGTTGAACTCCTGCTTTTCCCCCGTGCGAGGGGGATGGTGCAAAAGGCACAACCGTAGTTGCAGCCGTCCTGCACCTTTAAGAAAGTACGCGTGCGGTCGTGCAGGGAGTAGGAAGTTTCAAAGCTATTCGCTGCCGCGATCTCGCTGGCCAGCACCTTGGTCTCTTGTTCCTTCGCAAATCCGTCGAGCAATTCGAGTAATCGGAATTTTTCGGCAGCGCCGAGCACGGCATCTACCCCTTCGATCTCAGCGATTTCGGTGGGCTTCAGTTGGGCGTAGCAACCGATAATCGCCACATAGGAGTCGGGAGAGATCTTTTTAGCCTCTTTGACCAGTTTTTTACACTTCTTGTCTGCGTTGTCGGTAACCGAGCAGGTGTTGATGATAAAAATGTCGGGATTCTCCTGAAAATCCACTTTCAGGAATCCCTTTTCCTCAAACTGCCGAGAAATGGTCGACGTTTCGGAGAAATTCAACTTGCAACCCAAGGTGTAAAAGGCAACTTTTTTCACTGCGTAATGAAATGGTTTTCTTTTGCAAAGCTAGGCAATCCCCTCGTTTTTGCAATTCTGTCAACTTGGTCTTCGAGAAACGTATTTTTTCAGATTTTTAGTTAAAAAAGAGGTGAAAAATTAAAAATCGGATAAAATTTCTGAAAAATGGCTTTAAAAATAACCCGATTTGTAAAATCAATCACAAAATTTCTAATTTTGTAGGGTAAAATCTATCTCACCACCCTTTTTCCTATGGCAACACTCAGACAAAGCGCTTTGGCGATGGTTCAGGCCAGACCAAGAATCACCGTTACCCCACCTTCCTCTAAGATTTCAGAGTTTTTTGGCACCAACGTATTTGGTACCCAACAAATGAAAGAGACCTTGGCCCCATCCGTATTCAAGAAAGTGATGGAAGCCATCGATAAGGGTAGCAAGATTGACCCGGCTACAGCTGAGGA